>PHCU01000020.1 GCA_002842345.1 Betaproteobacteria bacterium HGW-Betaproteobacteria-12
CCGGACGATCTGGCAAAACGAATTCGATTCAGTTAGGCAGGAACAGACTATGTGCGGGATTCTCGGTGTAATGGCGACAACGCCGGTCAATCAATTGCTCTACGATGGCCTGATGGTGCTGCAGCACCGCGGCCAGGATGCGGCGGGGATTGCCACGGCGGAAGGCAATACCTTCCACCTGCACAAGGGACCGGGGCTGGTGCGCGATGTCTTCCGCACCCGCAACATGCGCGCCTTGCCGGGTAACTGGGGCATCGGCCACGTCCGCTATCCGACCGCCGGCTCGGCCTACAACTTCGCCGAAGCGCAGCCGTTCTACGTCAATTCGCCGTTCGGCATCGTCCTCGGCCACAACGGCAACCTGACCAATGCCGAGCAGCTGAAGGGCGAGATGTTCCGCCTCGACCGCCGGCACATCAACACCAATTCCGATTCGGAAGTGCTGCTCAACGTGCTGGCGCATGAACTGCAGTCGGCCTCGCATGGCTACGAACTCGACGTGGACAGCATTTTCCAGGCGGTGGCCGGCGTTCATCGCCGCTGCCGCGGCGCCTACGCCGTCGTCGCCCTGATTGCCGGCTACGGCCTGCTCGCCTTCCGCGATCCGCACGGCATCCGGCCGCTGGTCTACGGCGAAAACGTGACGCCGGAAGGCAACGAATATTTGATCGCTTCCGAGTCGGTGGCCCTCGACACCCTGAATTTCAAGGTTGTACGCGACATTGAGCCGGGCGAGGCAGTGTTCGTCGACCTCAACCACCAGTTGCACAGCCGCCAGTGCGCGCAACAGGCGATGTACGCGCCGTGCATTTTCGAATACGTCTACCTGGCCCGTCCGGACACCGTCATCGACGGCGTCTCCGTTTACGAGGCGCGGCTGGCGATGGGCGAACTGCTGGCCGACAAGGTGGTGAAGCACATACCCGTCGACGAGATCGACGTGGTCATCCCGATTCCCGATTCCAGCCGGCCCTCGGCCATGCAGCTGGCGCAGAAGCTGGGCATCCCGTTCCGCGAAGGTTTCGTCAAGAACCGCTATGTCGGCCGCACCTTCATCATGCCCGGACAGGCGATGCGCAAGAAGTCGGTGCGCCAGAAACTCAACACCGTCGGCCAGGAATTCAAGGACAAGCGCGTATTGCTGGTGGACGACTCCATCGTCCGCGGCACGACTAGTCGCGAGATCGTCGAGATGGCCCGGGCCGCCGGCGCGACCAAGGTCTATTTTGCTTCCGCCGCGCCGCCGGTACGTTATCCGAACGTCTACGGCATCGACATGCCGACCCGTGCCGAACTGATCGCTACCGGTCGCTCGGATGCCCAGATCGCCGCCGAGATCGGTGCTGATGCGCTGGTCTACCAGGATATCGAGGCGCTCAAGCAATCGGTGACCATGCTGCGCAGCGACCTGACGGTGTTCGATGCCTCCTGCTTTGATGGCTGCTACATCACCGGCGACATCGACAGCTACTACCTCGATGCCGTCGAGAGCAAGCGTAGCGGCAAGCCGGCCAAGAGCGACGAGGAAGGCGACAACCGCTCGTCCGAGCAGATGGTGCTGGGCCTGGCCAACGGCGGGCAGGAATCATGAGCGAGCGGCCGAGCTATCGCCCGGAGACGCTGGCCGTTCGGGCCGGCCAGGAGCGCAGCCAGTTCGGCGAGCATTCCGAGGCCCTGTACCTGACCTCCAGCTTCGTCTTCGAAAGCGCGGCACAGGCCGCCAAACGCTTCTCCGGCGAGGAAGAGGGCAATGTTTACGCCCGCTTCTCCAATCCGACCGTGACCATGTTCGAGCAGCGTCTGGCCGCCCTCGAAGGCGCCGAGGCCTGCGTCGCCACGGCCAGCGGCATGGCGGCGATCATGGCCACCGTGCTCGCCCATCTGAAGCAGGGCGACCACATCGTCGCTTCCAGGAGCCTGTTCGGCGCGACGATCAACCTGTTCAGCCAGATCATCGCGCGCACCGGCATCGCCACTACCTTCGTCTCGCATACCGATCCGGCCGAGTGGGCAGCGGCGATCCGCCCGGAAACCAAGCTGTTCTTCCTCGAGACGCCGTCGAATCCGTTGACCGAGATCGCCGACATCGGCGCCCTGACCGCCATCGCGCACGCCAAGGGCATCCTGGTCGCGGTCGACAACTGCTTCTGCACGCCGATCCTGCAAAAGCCGCTGGATCTGGGCGTCGACCTGGTCATCCACTCGGCGACCAAGTACATCGACGGTCAGGGCCGCGTGCTCGGTGGCGCCGTCTGTGGCCGCAAGCAGCTGACCGACGAGGTCTTCAAGTTCCTGCGTACCGCCGGTCCGACGCTGTCGGCCTTCAATGCCTGGGTGCTGTTGAAGGGCCTGGAGACCTTGAAGCTGCGTGTTGAGGCGCAGGCTGCCAACTCGCGGCAACTGGCGCTCTGGCTGGAGCGGCATCCCAAGGTGGCGCGCGTCTTCTATCCCGGCCTGCCGTCGCATCCGCAGCACGAACTGGCAATGCGCCAGCAGAAGAGCGGCGGCGGTATCGTCGCCTTCGAAGTGCACGGCGGCCGCGACGCGGCGTGGACCGTGGTCGACCATTGCCAGTTGCTGTCGATCACCGCCAACCTCGGCGACACCAAGTCGATGATCACCCACCCGGCGTCGACGACGCACGGCCGCATCACCCCGGAAGCCCGGGCCGCCGCCGGCATCAGCGAAGGCCTGCTGCGCATCGCCGTCGGTCTCGAAGCGGTGGAAGATCTGCAGGCCGACCTCGAGCGCGGTCTGGCGCTGATCGGCTGATGAAACACACGGTATCGGTCGATCGCCTGCAACCCGGCGTTTTCATCTCGCTCGGGGAATTGCGCTGGCTCGACCATCCGTTTCTGTTGAACCGTTTTCTCCTGTCCAGTCAGGAGCAGATCAAGGTACTGCGCAGCCTCGGCCTGACCACCGTCGAGTGGGATCCGGAGCGCAGCACCGTCCGGCCCCTGCCGGAAACGACCACGCCGGCCGTCGAGGAAGTCGATTTCTCGTCGTCGGTGCTCGATTCGATGCTCGACGCCAAGCGCGAGCGTACCCAGCGGGTGCGTGTCCAGCGCGAGGGGCTGGCCCGCTGCGAACGCCTGTTCGAACAGGAAGCCACCGGCGTCGGTGAAATCCTGCGCGATATCGGCTCCCGGCCGCTGGAATCGTATGGCCGGGCCAAGGGGGCGGTAGGGCGCATGGTCGGCAGTCTGCTCGATGCCGAAAGCGTCGCCGTGCATCTGGTCAACATGAAGGTCAAGGAGCCCGGCCTGGCGCATCACGCGATGAACGTCGTCGTGCTGTCGTTGCTGCTCGGCAAGGCCGCCAAGCTCGGCGAGGAAGAAATGCGCTGGCTCGGCCTCGGCGCCATGTTCCACGATCTCGGCAAAATCGACGTGCCGGCTCGCGTGCTGCGCAATGCCCAGCGCACCGCTGCCGAGGAACAGTTCTATCAGGCGCATGTCGGCTACGGCATCAAGCATGCGGCGACCATCAACGAGCTGCCGGTGGCGGTCAAGAACATCATCGCCTGCCATCACGAGCGCTGGGACGGCAAGGGTTTTCCCAACCGTCTCGCCGCCGGCAAGATTCCCCGACTGGCCCGTGTGGCGGCCATTGCCAACCGCTACGACAACCTGTGCAATCCCTTCGATCTGCGCACGGCGCGGACGCCAGCCGAAGCCGTCGCCTTCATGTTCAAGCAGGAAGGGGCGCATTACGATCCGGAGTTGCTGCAACTGTTCGTCAAGTCCATCGGCGTCTATCCGCCGGGCAGCTTCGTCGCCCTCAGCGACGGCAGCGTCGGTCTGGTCGTTGAAAACAACAGCGCCGACCTGCTGCATCCGCTGATCATGCTGCACGACCCCGGCGTGCCGCGCAACGAGGCCCTGCTGCTCGATCTGCGCGAAACCGAGGCGACCATCGCGGCGGCCATCAGCCCGGCCAAGCTGCCGGTCGAGGTCGTCGAATATCTTGCCCCGCGGGGCCGCGTCGATTACTACATCGAAGGCGTCCGCTGAGTTTTCCCGCCGCTTGCACGGCGCTCACCCCATTTCCCCCGGAGTACCCCATGTTGTTTTCCGAACTCGGCCTGAAAGCCGAAATCCAGCGCGCCGTTGCCGATCAGGGCTACGACACGCCGACGCCGATCCAGCAGCAGGCGATTCCCGCCGTGCTGGCCGGCCACGACCTGATGGCCACGGCGCAGACCGGCACCGGCAAGACCGCCGGCTTCACGCTGCCCATCCTGCATCTCCTGGCCTCCGGCCCGAACGACCGTCTGACCCGCGTTTCCAAGACGCCGCGCGTGCTGGTGCTGACGCCGACCCGCGAACTGGCGATCCAGGTCGAAGAAAGCGTCCGCACCTACGGCAAGCACCTGCCGATCAACTCGCTGGCCGTCTTCGGCGGCGTCGGCATCAATCCGCAGATCGCCAACCTGCGCCGCGGCGTCGACATCCTGGTCGCCACCCCGGGCCGCCTGCTCGATCACGTGCAACAGCGCACCGTCGACCTCTCGGCCATCGAAATCTTCGTTCTCGACGAAGCCGACCGCATGCTCGACATGGGTTTCATCCGTGACATCCGCAAGGTGATCGCGCTGTTGCCGAAAAAGCGCCAGAACCTGATGTTCTCCGCCACCTTCTCGCCGGAAATCCGCGAACTGGCCAGCGGCCTGCTGCACCAGCCGGTGTCGGTCGATGTGGCGCCGCGCAATACGGCGGCCGAATTGGTGACGCAGAAGGTCATCGAAACCAATCGCGAACAGAAGAAGGATCTGCTCGAACACCTGTTCCAGACGCGCGGCCTGCACCAGGTGCTGGTCTTCGCCCGCACCAAGCACGGCGCCGATGCGCTGGCCAAGCGCCTGGACAAGTCCGGCATCAAGGCGGCGGCGATTCACGGCGACAAGTCGCAGGGCGCCCGCACTCGGGCGCTCAGCGATTTCAAGGACGGCAAGCTGGTGGCCCTGGTCGCCACCGACATCGCCGCCCGCGGCATCGACATCGACGCGCTGCCTTATGTCATCAACTACGAACTGCCGAACATGCCGGAAGACTACGTGCACCGCATCGGCCGCACCGGCCGGGCCGGTATGGAAGGCGAGGCGATTTCGCTGGTCTGCCACGACGAGCGCGGCAACCTCAAGGACATCGAGAAGCTGATCAAGCGTTCCATCGAACGCGTCGTCGTGCCCGGCTTCGAGCCCTCGGCCACCGCCGCGCCGCGCCCGGTGCAGCCGCCGCGGCAACCGCGCAGCGGCCAGCCGGCCGGTCGACCGCAGGGGCGCAATGCCGCCGCCAAACCGGGCGGCCCGGCACAGCATCGCAGCGGCAGCCGCCATCGCTGAACTCGGCGGGCCGTGTCGCCGCTAGAACGGTGGCATGGCTATTGCGTGCCGAGCGTGAAGTAATCGCCTTGTCGGGCCGGAAAAAACACGTTAGTGTGGAAACTTGAGCAATAGTTTCATATTGTTAATCAAGTTTCTTAAGGTGTTTTGGAGGTTGGGATGCCCCCCCCGCAGAAAATCCGGCTAGGCGATCTGCTGATCGAGCAGGGCTTGCTCACCAACGAGCAACTGAAGCTCGCGCTCGACGAGCAGAAGCGGACAGGGCGCAAGCTCGGGCGGGTCTTCGTCGAAAGCGGCTACGTCACCGAGGAGGGCATCTCCCAGGCGCTGGCCCGGCAGCTGCGCATTCCCTTCATCGACCTCAAGGCGTTCACGCCCAAGCCGGAGCTGATCAAGCTGCTGCCGGAGGCGCCGGCCCGCCGCTTCCGCGCCCTGGTCCTCGATCAACTGGCCGATGGCCGCTTGCAGATCGGCCTGTCCGATCCGACCGACCTCCAGGCCTACGACGAGATCACGCGGCTGGTGCGGCGCGAGATCGATCTGGCGGTGGTCACCGAGAGCCAGTTGCTCGCCATGATCGACCGCGTCTATCACCGCGGCGAGCAGATCACCGGCCTGGCCAAGGAACTGACCGCCGAACTAGGCGACGTGCCGATCGAGTTCGGCGACCTGCTCGGCCTGACCCCAGGCGCCGAAGACGCCCCGGTGGTCAAGCTGCTGCAGACGGTGTTCGAGGAGGCGATGCGCCTGCGCGCTTCCGACATCCACTTCGAGCCGCAGGAAAAGGCACTGCGCATCCGTTTCCGCATCGACGGCGTGCTGCACATCCAGACCGAGGCCGACGCCAAGGTGTCCTCGGCCGTGGCGCTGCGCCTGAAACTGATGTCCGGCCTCGATATCTCCGAGAAGCGTCTGCCGCAGGATGGCCGCTTCAACATCAAGGTACGGACCCATCCGGTCGATGTGCGCATCTCGACCCTGCCGACCCAGTACGGCGAATCGATCGTCATGCGTCTGCTGGCGCAAAACACCGGTCTGCTCGGCCTCGATCGCATGGGCATCCCGCCGCGCGTGCTCGAGCGCCTGCGCAATGCGCTGAAACGGCCGAGCGGCATGGTGCTGGTCACCGGCCCGACCGGCTCGGGCAAGACGACGACGCTGTACGCCGCGCTGAACGAGCTGAACAGCCCGGAGAAGAAGGTCATCACCGTCGAAGACCCGGTCGAATACCGGCTGCCCGGCCTCAACCAGGTGCAGGTGCACGAAAAGATCGACCTGTCCTTCTCGCGCGTGCTGCGCACCGTGCTGCGCCAGGATCCGGACATCGTCCTGATCGGCGAAATGCGCGACCAGGAAACCGCCGAAATCGGCATGCGCGCGGCGATGACCGGCCACCTGGTGCTGTCCACGCTGCACACCAACGACGCCATCTCGACGCCGATCCGCCTGCTCGACATGGGCGTGCCGCGCTACATGGTGGCGCTGTCGGTGCATATGGTGGTCGCCCAGCGTCTGGTCCGCGTCATCTGCAGCAATTGCTGCGAAGCCTATACGCCGACGCCGGCCGAGCGCGAATGGCTGCGCTACGAGCTGGCGGCGGACGTCGATCAACATGCCTACCAGCACGGCCGCGGCTGCGCCCACTGCGCCAATACCGGCTACCAGGGGCGCAGCGGCGTCTACGAATTCCTCGAAATGAACGATAGCGTGGTTGCCGCCGTCAATCATGACGATCCCGGCGAATTCATGCGCGTCGCCCGCCAGCAGATGGCCGGCGAGACGCTGCGCCGCGATGCCGTGCGCCTGGTCGTCGCCGGCAAGACGACGGTGGCCGAAGCCATGCGCATCAGCAACCAGTACGAGGAATAAGCCCGGGTGGCCAATTTCGCCTACAAGGGCCGCGATGGCGGCGGCAAGCTGGTCGAAGGGGTGCTCGAAGGCGCCTCGGCCGGCGGCGTGGCGGATCAACTGGTCGGCCGCGGCGTGACGCCGCTGTCGATCACGGAAACCAAGGCCAAGGGCAAGAGCGGGCCCAGTGCCGAAATCACCCTGTTCAAGCCGCGTGTGCAGCATGTGGACATCCTGCTTTTCTCGCGCCAGATCCATACCCTGCTCAAGGCCGGCGTACCGATCATGCGGGCGCTCAGCGGTTTGCAGGAGTCGGCGACCAATCCGGCGATGAAGGAGGTGATTCGCGATGTGCGCGAAAGCCTCGAGGCGGGCCGCGAACTCTCCGTCTCGCTGGCTCGGCACCCGAAAGTATTCGGCCCTTTCTACATCTCGATGGTCAGGGTAGGCGAAGCCACTGGCCTGCTCGACGAGATCTTCCTGCGTCTGTTTGATCACCTGGAATTCGAGCGCTATATGCGCGAACAGGTGAAGTCGGCCCTGCGCTATCCGATGTTCGTCGTCCTGGCGATGGCTGCTGCGATTGTTGTCGTCAACTTGTTCGTGATTCCAGCCTTCGCCAAGGTCTTCGCCGGATTTGGCGCCGAACTGCCCTTGATGACCCGCATCCTGCTCGGCTTCTCCAATTTCATGGTGAACTGGTGGCCGGCCATGCTGGTCGGAGCAATCGGTGCCGTGTTCGCCTTCCGCGCCTGGGTGGGCACGAGCGCCGGGAAACTGACCTGGGAGTCGATGGTCCTGCGTTTTCCGATTGCCGGCAAGATCATCAAAAAGGCGGCGATGGCCCGCTTCGCCCGCAGTTTCGCCCTCAGCACCAAGAGTGGCGTGCCCGTCATGCAGGCCTTGAGCAATGCCGCGCAGACAGTGGACAACAGCTATATAGCGCGGAAGATCGAAGGCATGCGCGATACGGTAGAGCGAGGTGACAGTGTCCTGCGCTCGGCCATAGCCTCGGGCTTCTTCACGCCGGTGGTGCTACAGATGGTGGCGGTCGGCGAGGAGTCCGGAGCGCTCGACGACATGATGGAAGAAGTCGGCCAGATGTATCAGCGCGAAGTCGAATACGAGCTGAAAACACTGGGTCAGCAGATCGAACCTATCCTGATCGTCTGTCTGGGCGGCCTGGTTCTGGTCCTGGCGCTGGGTATATTCCTGCCGATGTGGGATCTCGGCAAAGTAGCCATCAAGAAATGATGCCGCATGAGACGCCAGTTCGAATTTGCCGTGCTAGTGATCGTCATTGCCGTGCTGGCAGTGCTGGTCATGAAGGCTTTGGAGCGCACCCGCAGCGATCTGGAGGAGGCCGGCGTGCAAACTGAAGCGGCAGCGATTCGCGTGCAACTGATGGAGCGTCTGGCACACCGTGCCACCTTCGGCGGACCGCTACCCGACAGCGACAACCCGGTGGAATGGATACGGATGCCACCGAACAACTATCTTGGCGCACTCGATCGTCCGCCTGCGGAGAAAAGTTCCTGGTACTACAACAAGGCTACCCGGGAACTCGTCTATGCCTTGTACGACGGCAGACAGGCTCGTTTCCGGCTGAGCCGGACGGCTGGCGCCAGCGGTGCGCGCGGGGTAATGGGCGGTATCGGGCTACTCCGGATAGATGATGACAGGCAATAACACTTGAGAAGGAATGGGTATATGACTAAAGTTCTATCTTTTTCATCCGTAGAAAAAAGAGTGATGAAACAGAATTCCTTTCGCTCGGGACGAACCGATCAGCGTGGCTTCACGCTGATCGAGCTGATTGTCGTTGTCATCATCCTGGGTATCCTTGCGGCAGTTGCCTTGCCACGTTTCATCGATCTCCAGCGCGATGCCCGTATTGCCAAGCTGCAGGCGGCGCGCGGCAGTGTTTCGGCTGCCTCGGCGCTGGTTCATGCCGCAGTGCTGTCGCGTTCGGGCGTTGCCGACCCGGCGGCCTGCCCCGGGGGCGGCGGTACGGCGACCAACAGTACCGCCGCTGCCGGCACCGTGTGTACCGAAAACGGCCTGATCAACATGGCGTTCGGCTATCCGGAAGTCACCGCGATCGGCGGCAATCCCGGCATTCTGGCCATGGCCGGCCTAACCGGTATTTTCAATCCGACGCTGGCGCAACTCGAAGCCGAAGGCTACACATACGGTGCTGCCGGCAGCGTAGCCACTTTCGGTGTCGTCGGCGCCACCGATCCAAATAATTGTTTCTTCACCTATACCCAGCCCGCGGCAGCCAATTCGGCGGCAATCATCAGTGGGTTGACGGTTTCGGGTTGCTGATTTTTTTGATTTTTCTGAGGAGTTGAAAATGCAAACGGTGCAAAAGGGTTTCACGCTGGTCGAACTGGTCGTTGTTATTGTGATTCTGGGCATCCTGGCGGCCACCGCGCTGCCGCGCTTCGTCGATCTGACGGGCGATGCCCGCGAATCGGCGGTCAATGGCATGGCTGGTGGTCTGCGTTCGGCGGTTGCGTTGGTTCAGGCGCGCTACATGGCGACCGGTGACATGACTGCGACGACGGCGGCAGTGGTCGGTGGCACGGTGACGGTGAATGCGGCGACCGGCATCCCGGTTGGTACTGCTCTCGGTATCGGTGCGGCTTTGCAGTCGACGGATGGCTTTGCCGTCGATTACACCACCGCAACTGCCGTAACCTTCCGCCCGAACAATGGCGGAGGTGCAACCTGCCAGGCTGCCTACAACGGCACGACCGGAGTGGTGACGGCTACCATTACCGGCTGTTGATCCATCGCGGGCAGTCCGCATTCGTGGGGCGTGGTCGCGTCGATGCCTTCCGGCCGAGGTGAGCCGGCGGCGGGCGATGTCAAGGCAAGCTCGTCGCCAGCGATGGCGGCGAGTCGTGGCTTCACCATCGTCGAGCTGGTGGCGGTCATCGTCATCGTCGGCATTCTCGCGGCTGTCGCCATTCCTCGTTTTGCCGGCCGCGAGGCCTTCGATGCCCGGGGTTTTTCCGACGAGTTCGTCGCTGCGCTGCAGTTCGCCCGACAGCAGGCGGTGGCGACCCGGCGCAATGTTTGCGTCGCGGTAAATGCCGGCGGTTTCGCCTTGACCCGCGGCCTGGCGCCGGGCGATGCGTGCAGCGCGCCGCTGGCCAATCCAACTACCGGGGAGAATTACGCCGAGAACGCACGGGCCGGTATCACTGTGTCCGGGGTTGGCTCGACGGTTCTGCCGTTCACGGTCGCTTTCACGCCGCTGGGGCAGCCGGTTGCCCCAGCCAATTTTCGCTTGCAGGGCGATGTCGATCGCTGTGTCGCTATCGAGGCCGAAACCGGTTATGTCCGTTTCCTTGCCTGTCCGTAGGTTTCATGGCCAGTACGGCTTGACGCTGGTCGAGTTGATCGTCGCCATGATCGTCATCAGCGTTGGTGTCGCTGGCGTGCTCTCGGCATACAACATTTCGGTGCGCGCCAGCGTGGACCCGATGCTGGCCAAGCAGGCGGTGGCCATCGGCGAAGCCTTGCTCGAGGAAGTGCGTCTAGCGCCGTCGACCTTTTGCGATCCGGACGATGCCAATGCCGAAACGGCTGCTTCGCCGGCTGCCTGTGCCAGCTTGCCCGAGGGGATCGGCCCCGAGGCGGGAGACGCTCGTCCTTTCGACAACGTCAACGACTACCATGGCCTTGTCCTGAATCCGATTGCCGATGTTAGCGGTACGGCAGTGGCCGGACTGAATGGCTTTGCGGCAAGCATTTCGGTTCAACCGGCAGCCCTGAACTCCATCAGCGATGTGAGTGGCGAGGCCCTGCGCATCGTCGTCAGCGTTACCGCACCCACCGGCGATGTCTTCGCCATCGAGGGCTATCGCGCACGCTACGCCCCGAATGCCTTGCCATGAGCGCTCGCCGATTGAATCTCCCATATCTATCCGGACGCGGGTTCACGCTGGTCGAGGCAGTCGTCGTCATCGCTATTGCCGGCATCATCGCGGCCATGCTGGCGGTGTTCATTCGGGCGCCGGTCGAGGCCTATATTGACACCACCCGGCGCGCCCGCCTGACGGAGCTTGCCGATACTGCGCTGCGGCGAATGGCGCGTGACTTGCAGGCGGCCTTGCCGAACAGCGTGCGGATCACCGCCGTCGGCGGCAGTACCTATCTCGAGTTTATCCCCGTCGTTGGCGGGGCGCGCTACCGCCAATATCCGACCGCGGGCAGTGCCGGCGACGTACTTGATTTCGCTACGACCGATAGCGCGGCGGATTTGCTGGGGCCTGTGCCTGTCTATGGCGCCGGCCTGGGGGCGGTTGTCTTCAACCTTGGCCCAGGCAGCGGTGCCGATGCTTATGCCGGCAATAACCGAGCTGCCGTTACGTCTGCCAATGCGGTAGATGGATTGTTCAGCAACGATGCTGCGCCGCATACGCTCACTTTTGCCGCCGTGCAGTTTCCCCTGGCCTCTCCGGGAGCCCGCGTGCACCTGGTGAACACCCCTGTGACCTACGAATGTGTGCCGAATGCCGCTAATCCGGCGCTTGGCGTCTTGCGGCGCCATGTCGGGTATGGGTTTTTCGTCGCTCAGCCGACGCCGCCGGCCGCGGCTTCCAGCCTCCTGGCCGCACAGGTTGCCGAATGCAATCTAACCTATGATCCTGACGTCACCCGCATGCGCACCGGTCTGGTGACGCTGTGGTTGCGCCTTGAGGAGTCTGGCGAATCGATTCGCCTGGTCCATCAGATGCATGTGGAAAACGCGCCATGAGCCGTCATCCGACGATCGCCGTTCGCCACCCGGTATTTGACCGGAGGCGGGGATTTGCGCTGCCGTCGGCGATCTTCCTGTTGGTGATTCTTTCCCTGCTCGGGGCTTTCATCGTCCAGATTTCGACCAAGCAGCAGGTCGGCCATGCCGCCGATGTGCGCGGATCGCATGCCGCACAGGCGGCGCAGGCCGGCGTGGAGTGGGGGTTGTGGCGCCTCTTGCGTCAGGATGCCTGCGATGCTCCGACATCATTCAACCCCGGCGGCGGACTGAGCGGCTTCACGGTGACCGTCAACTGCCTGCCGAACGGCATGGCCACGAGCAACGACGAAGCCGGCAATGCAGTCATCGTCCGGCGGATCGTCGCTACGGCGTGCAGCGAACCGGCAGCCGGAGCCTGTCCCAACCCGGCGCCGGGGGCGAATTATATCGAGCGTCAATTCTCCACCGTGGCGGTGCAATGAGCGAATCAGTACATGAAGGAGCGGTGGCATGAACCGAGGCTCTCTGGCTGTTTGGGCCAGGCAACTGTTGCGGTCGATAGCTGGCCTGTTGCTGATTTTCTCGATGTCGGCGGCCCTGGCGCAGATCAGTTATGTGGCCTCGACCAGCGCCGATGGCGGCAGTAGCGCCCAAGGCAGCATCACGCTTGCCCGTCCCGCCGGTGTGCTGTTCGCCGATCTGCTGATTGCCCAGATCTCGGTCAACCCTGCCAGTGCGTCGATCTCGGCGCCGAGCGGCTGGACGCTGATTGACGAGGTCGTCAGTGATCGCGTCCGGCAGCGCCTGTATGCCCGTTCGGTTGCCAACAGCGAGCCGGTCAGCTATACCTTCTCGCTGGCCCCCTCCGCACGGGTGGCGGCCGGTGTCGTGGCGATGCGTGGGGCCGAGGTGATTTCGCCGGTTTTTTCCGCCTACAGCGAACGGATTGGCAGTTCGACACTGGCGACTGCCGACGAAGTCTCAGTGGCAATCGCCGGATCGGCGCTGGTTGCCTTCTTCGGTGCCGACAATGGCAATAACGCCCTGACAGCCAATCCGGCGTTGACGCAGGCCTTTGCCGATCAATCCGGCGCCGGCCCGAATGGCGTTTCAATCGTTGCCGGCTACCAGTTAGGCATGGTGATCGGGACCACCGGCACGCGTTCGGCATCGATCGGGAGTGCCGTTGACTGGGGGGCGCAGATGGTCGCCTTGCGACCCGCCGTGCAGACCTGTTTTACCGATAACTTCAATCGCGCCAGCCTGGGCGCGGACTGGGCCGTGGCCCGTCGCAATGGCACTTTCGATCCAGCTATCGTCAGTAACCGGATGCGCATGACGCAGGCCGCCGGAAATCAATCGACGGCAGCGACGTTGCAGCGCCTCGTGCCGGCCGATGGCAACCTGGTCACGATCGAGTTTCAACAGTATGCCTATGGTGGCAACGGCGCAGACGGCATCGTCTTCGTCCTCTCCGATGCCAGCGTCACACCCCAGCCGGGTGCCTATGGCGGTTCGCTCGGATACGCCAACAACGCTAGTCTGAGTGGCTTTGCCGGGGGCTGGATGGGCGTCGGTATTGACGAGTACGGCAATTATTCGCGAACCAACGAGGGGCGGCGAGGCTTGCCTCCGGGCTGGACGACACCCAATGGCATCGTGGCGGTACCGGCTACTTCCCCATTACGCCCGGATGCGGTCGTCGTGCGGGGGTCAATGCCGAATTACTACTTCATCGCCGGCACCAATAGCTTGGCGCCAGGTCTCGATGTCACCGCCAGCGGTGCCACGGGGCCGGGCCATTCTTACCGGCTGACCGTCGATTCACGCGTCGCTGGCGAGGCCTGGGTTACGGTCGAGCGCAATACCGGTAGCGGCTATGTGGTCTTGATACCGCGCTTCAATATTCTTGCAGCGACCAGCGCCCAGCAGGATTCCAGCGGCGCCCGCCGGACACCGGAAAATTTCCTCATTTCGATTACCGGCAGTACCGGGGGAAGTACGCACAATCATGAGTTGGATAACCTCAATATCTGTGCGCTTGCGCTGCTGCCGTTCACTGCCCAGATCGACCATTTCCGCTTCTATCATGATGGTTCAGCACGGGCTTGCCAGGCTGAGCCGGTGCGCTTGCTGGCTTGTGCCGATGCGGCCTGCAGCAGCCTCTTCGCCGGCAGTGTCGCCGCCACGCTGGCTTCGGCTGGCGGCCAGTGGCAGGATGCCAGCGGCAATGATCTGTCCGGCAATGTCGTCAGTTTCTCCGGTGGGGCGGTCAACCTCCAGTTGTTGCGCAACTCGACCGGAGCGGAAACCCTCGCGGTCTTGGCCAGCACGCCGCCAACCAAGCCGCTGTCCGTACCGAAGTGCTACAACAGCGCGACGAACGCCCAGTTCACCAGTTGCGGCCTGAACTTTAGCGATACGCAGAGCTTTACCTTCGGTGTGCCGCCGGCATCGGCGATTCCAGTGCAGGAGGCCGGGGTCGAATCGGCGGCGGTGCGCATCAAGGCAACGAGTTCCAGTTGCGGCGGCGGGACGCCGACGGCTTTCCGCAATCAGGTGCAGCCCATCCAGTTCGCCTTTGCCTACCTCGATCCGTTGCAGGCAACCGTTGACGGACTGATTGCTGTCGCTGCCAACCGACCGCGTCTCTATCTGGATCCCTGGGAAGGCAACAGCGGCGGAGTACCGAGCAATTCGACGCAAAGCTTTCAACGACTGGACTTGACCAACATCTCGCTCAACGTCTATTTCAACAACAGCGGCGAGGGGTATTTCCAGATTGTTTATCCCGATGTCGGACAGTTGCGCTTGTCGGCCACCGGGACAGGCAGCATTGCCGGGAACAGTTCCTTCGTCGTCAAGCCTTGGGAATTCATGGTGGACAACGTCTTGCGCACCGCTGACGGCGTGCTCAATCCGGCAGCGGCAGATGCCGCAGGGGCTGCCTTCATCGCCGCCGGCGACGATTTCTCCCTACACGTCACGGCGCGTAATGCGCCGCACAAGATTACCAATGGTTCCGGCAGCAGCGTTACCAATCCCGTGGTGACGACGCCTTATGACCGGACGGCCAAACTGTTCGGCAAGGAGCAGACGGCTGAAGGCGTTCGTCTGGCCAGCGATGCTGCCGCGCTGCAACCTGCCGGAGGCGCCAATCCGGCGTTGGCCAATGCCGATATTCCGGGAGGCAGCTTCGACAGCGGCGCCAATCTGGGCGTAGCCAGCGTGAGCAATTTGTCCTGGCCGGAAGTCGGCATCATCAGCGTGCAGCCCCGCATACTCCCGACGGGGAGCGAGACGAGTGGGGATTACCTGGGAGCCGGTGATGTCACCCGTTATACCAGCCCCAATATCGGCCGTTTCCACCCCAAGGAATTCGCCCTGGCCGACATCGTCTTTGCCAATCGCCAGGCGCTGGCTTGCTCGCCGGTATCCACCTTCAGCTATTTCGACGAGGCGATGGGTCTGGATTTCGCCCTTGAGGCCCGAAGCAGTTCCGGCAGCATTACGCGCAACTATGCCGACGCCTTCGCCCGGCTCGGCCTGCCGGCCGGCGGTCTCACCCTGAACTTCGCCGCAGCACGTCCGGCACCGGCTTTCGCCGCCTTGGCGGCAAGATTGGCGCCAACCGGTTTTGCCGGAAACTGGCCGGCCGTTGGCGCGATCGACGGCGGCAGGGTCAGTCTCTCCGGACAGGTGGCGATTTCCAGCCTGAATACGCCGTTGGGCAACCGGGTGACACCGGACGGTCCTTACCTCGGGACGAAAATCGGCCTGGCGCCGCAGGATAGCGATGGCGTCCGCATCGCCAGCTACGATCTGGACAGCGACAACTCGGGGGGCGCCGGTGGGCCGGATCGCCGGGCGGTAGCGACCACCGACTTGTATTTTGGCCAGTTACGCCTGATGCCGGCGATTGGTTCCGAACGGCTGCCGCTGGCCATGAGCGCCGAGGTGCAGCGCTGGATGGGGACCGGTTTCGTGCCGAACGGCGATGATTCGTGCACCAGCATCCCGCTGGCCCGGCTGGGCTTGCGCGATTGGGCCGGAAACCTCAGTGCCGGCGAGACGGCGATCGTTTCCGGTGCGGCGAACTTCGCAGCCGGTCGCACTACGCTTCGCCTGAGTGCCCCGGGGGCCGCCAACAGTGGGCGGGTCAATGTTACGGCGGATCTCGCCGGCGCCAGCCTAGCCTATCTTGGTGGCCGGTGGACCGAGTTGCCGGCCGTTGTCGAAGCCACGCCGACCCGGTTCGACGACGCTCCCTGGGCGACGGCGGCCTTCGGCCTGTACCGGGGGGTAAACCAGGTGATCCATCGGCGTGAGAACTATTGAGCGGGATCGTTGGTAACGGTGCAAGAGAATTGTGTGCTGAAGAATCAGCCCGTCGGCGGAATCATGGGTATCGTGTTTTGCTAAATCCATTGATAAATAATGAGTTAGTGGATATCCTTCGTAAAAAACATGAGGTGTTGGAATAATGTGGCCGAAGTTCGGGGCAAAGTTCGAGGAGGGGTGGATGGCGCTGGTCCGTCGCGGTGCGCGGCTAGATCTTGCACATGTCATTGCACCTTCCGGGAAACGTCCGCAAATAGAGGCTTTCGACTCCTTTGCCCTCGGCTGCGATGAAACCGATGCGCTGCTCAAACTGCGCCAGGCGCGGGGGCTGAAGCGCTTCCGCTGCACGACGCTGCTGGCGCAGAGCGGCTATAGCCTGATCCAGATCGAGGCGCCGGCGGTTCCCGTGGAGGAGCGCGCACAGGCGCTGCGCTGGCGGCTGAAGGATGCTGTCGATTTTCCGGTGGATACGGCGGCTCTCGGCGTCGTCGACATACCCACTGAAGGCAATCGCCAGGCCAGTGTTTTCGCCATCGCGGCTCCCGTCGCGGTAATAGGCGAGCAGATGACCCGTTTTCAGCAGGCCAAACTGCCGCTTGAGGCGATCGATGTTCCGGAAATGGCGCTGCGTAACGTCGCTGCCTTGTTCGAGGAAGCCAATCGCGGTCTGGCCTTCCTCATGCTGAACAACGACGAAAGCCTGCTGGTTATTACCTACCGGGGTGAGCTTTGCTTGTCGCGGCGCATAGAGATGAGCGCCGCCGCTGTCTCGCCCGACGATCTCGACCGCCGGCTGCAGATGCGCGAACGGCTGGCGCTGGAATTGCAGCGGACGCTCGACAACTTTGACCGGCAGTTCGGGTTTGTTTCCGTCTCGCGCCTGATCGTGGCGACGGAGAAGGATAGCGCCGGCCTGACTGCCGCCCTTGCCGAAAACCTGTATATCCCCGTAGTGGCGATGAATCTCGCCGATGTCGCCGATTTCGCCGCGTTGCCCGAATTGCAGCAGCCGGAACGGCAGGCTCAGGGGGTGCTGGCAATTGGTGCGGCACTGAGGACGGCAGCATGAGCCAGCAGATCAACCTGCTGCTGCCGGAACTGCGCCCGCGCTTCGACTGGCTGGGACTGCCGGTTGTCGTTGGGGCGGCGATTGCCGGTATCGTCCTGCTGACCCTGCTCATCCAGTATCAATCTTTCCGCGAAAACCACCTGAAAGGCCAGGCAGCAGCCATTGAGGGGCAGTTCCTCAATCTGCAGCAGCAGGCACAGTTGCTCGGTCATACGGTCGCCAACCGCAAGCCGAATGCCTCGCTGCCGCTGGAAATCGCCGCAGCCCGGGCCGGCGTCGCGCAGCGTCGCGAGGTTCTCGACTATGTCGCCCAGGGAACGGGTGAGAGCGCTGGAATCTATTCCGGACTGCTGCAGGGATTTGCCAATCAGGCCGGTGATGGCGTCTGGCTGGTCGGCTTCTCGTTGGCGCCCAATGCGCTGGAAATCAAGGGCCGCCTGCTCGATCCGGCTATCCTGACCCGCTACATCGATCGACTGAACGGCGAGCCGGCGTTTGCCGGTCGGCGTTTTGCCGCACTCGAGATGAAGGGGGTCGATCCTTCGGCACTGCCCGTGGCCCAGGGCAAAATTGCGCCGCCGTCTCGGTATACCGAGTTTGTCCTGCGCAGCGAGGCAGCATCGGTGGGGGCCAAACCATGAGCGCATTGCGTGAACAATGGGCGAGTCTCCAGAACAAGTACGCAGCCCTGTCGCGGCGGGAAAAGCTTCTGGTCGCTTTTGCCCTGATCCTGGCCCCGTTGCTGGTCGCGGAAACGCTGATTGCCGAACCGCAACGCAAGCGGCTTGCAAAACAGGAAAGCACGCTGGCCCAGCAGTCGGCCGCCGCTGCTGATTTGCAGACCCAGGTGCTGGCACTGCAGAAACAATTGCAGCTCGATCCCGATGCCGGCGCCAAGGCCGAACTGGCCGCACTGAACAAAGACCAGGCGAGACTCGAGAGCGAGTTGGAGAAACTGGATGGCACGCTGGTCCGGCCGGAGCAGATGAACGAGTTGCTCGAACACCTGCTGGCTGGCCACGCCGGCCTGCGCCTGTTGAGCCTG
Source organism: Betaproteobacteria bacterium HGW-Betaproteobacteria-12 (assembly GCA_002842345.1). GTDB lineage: Bacteria > Pseudomonadota > Gammaproteobacteria > Burkholderiales > Rhodocyclaceae > Azonexus. The sequence goes on from PHCU01000020.1 coordinate 18,404, forward strand.
AAAACGCTGAAGCCGCAGAGTGTCCTGGGCAAGGTCGAGGCGGCTGGCGACAAGGGGGGGCAACCCGGAGCCGCCAAAACACCAGAGGAACGTTTCGATCTCTATCGCCATGGCGTCGAGATCCGCCTGGAGGGGAGCTTTGTCGAGCTGCAGGCCTATCTTGCCCAACTCGAGCAGTCGCCGCAGCGTCTGCTGTGGGGGCAGCTGCAGTATGAAGTGAGCGAATATCCGAAGGCGGAGATGAGTCTGTTGGTCTATACCCTGAGCGCGGATCGGTCATGGCTGGCCTTGTGAATACTGCCAGTCTCCTCGCTTTGTTGAGCCTCGTGCCATTCAGTGCTGCTCTGGCCGCGGCTGATCCGACCCGCCCTCCAGCCAGTTGGCTGAGCCAGGCTGAGGCGCCCACCGGAGTTGCCGGAACAAGCCTGCGCTTGCAGTCGGTGTTGCTGCCCCAGCGCGGTCGGCCGGTGGCGATCATCGGTGGGCAGACGGTGCCGCTCGGCAGTTACGTCGGCGTTGCCCGGCTGGTCAGCCTGACCGAACGCGAGGCCGTTCTGCAGGGGCCGGACGGGGTGACCCGGCTGTATCTGACACCCGACGTAGACAAACGGATGATCGTGGCGCCGGCAGCCAATAAGGCGCGGCAGGCCGCGCAAGGGAAGGAAAAACGATGAACAGGATGTGCATGTTGGCCCTGGGCGGGCTGGTCTTGGCGGGGTGCAGCAACCAGCATGTCTATCGTGGCGATGCCTACGAGCGCATCAACCAGGAAATGCAGGCGGCGGCCGAGAGCAAGCCGAATCGCCAGGCGATTAGCGAAGCCCTCGGCCGGGCCGTGGTACCGCCGCTGCAGCTCGATGCGCCGGAAGCGGCGAAAAGCGAAGCGCGTTTCAACCTGGCGGTGAACAATGCGCCGGTGGCGCAGGTGCTCACTGCCGTGGTCTCCGGCACGCCGTACAGCATGACCTTTCCGCAGGAACTGGAGGGTACGGTCAGCCTCAACCTGAAGAACGTTACTGTCCGCGAGGTGCTGGACACGCTGCGCGACGTTTACGGCTACGACTACCGCCTGCAGGGCAAGCGCATCCATGTGCAGTCGAATACCCTGCAGACCCGTCTGTTCAAGATCAACTACCTGGCGAATCGTCGTCAGGGCATGAGCGAGATGCGGGTCACCGGCAGTTCGCCGACAACCGCCGGGCCGAGCACCAGTGGTAGCGCCACGGGACAGAGCGGCAACACGAACAACGGCGGCAGCTCGCCCACGGGGAGCAATCCACAAGCTTCCGACAGTGCACGGGTGAAGACCACCTCCGATTACGATTTCTGGAAAGAGTTGGGTACGGCGCTGAATGTCATCGTTGGTGCCGAAGCGGGACGCAACGTCATCGTCAATCCGAACTCGGGCGTCGTGTTGATCAAGGCCATGCCAGGCGAACTGCGTTCGGTCGAGGATTACCTCAAGGCGACGCAACTGGTGGTGGAGCGCCAGGTCATGCTGGAAGCCAAGATTCTCGAAGTGGCTTTGAGCGACTCGTTCCAGACAGGCATCAACTGGAGCAAGTTTGGCGGTGTCGCCAACCGCTTCGCCCTTGGCGTCATGGCGCCGTCGGCGGCAATCAACGCGACTGGTACGCTGGGCGGCACGGCTGCCGGCATCGCTGGCGGTACAGCCATCGCGGCCCAGCCCGGCTTCGACGGCGCAGTCGCCACCTCGTCTGCCGGCCAGGGGTTCTTCGGCCTGGCCTTCCAGTCCAAGGATTTCGCCGCCCTGCTTTCCTTCCTCGAGGGGCAGGGCAATGTCCAGGTACTGTCCAGCCCGCGCATCGCCACCACCAACAACCAGAAGGCGGTGTTGAAGGTCGGCACCGACGACTACTTCGTCACCGGCATCAGCACCAATACCACGACCAGCGCCGCCGGTAACGTGGTGACGCCGAACATCACGCTGCAGCCTTTCTTCTCCGGCATCGCCCTCGACGTGACGCCGCAGATCGACGACAGTGGCAATATCCTGCTGCACGTGCATCCCTCGGTCAGCGTCGTCGAGGAAAAGACCAAGAACGTCAATCTCGGCGATCTCGGCACCTTCACGCTGCCGCTAGCCTCGAGCAGCATCAGCGAGACCGACAGCATCGTCCGTGTCCAGGATGGCAGCATCGTCGCCATCGGCGGCCTGATGAGCCAGGAGCAGCGCAATGACCGCGTCGGTCTGCCAGGCGTCAGCGGCGTCCCCGGCCTCGGCCTGCTGTTCGGCCAGAAGGCGGGGAGCAACCGCAAGCGCGAACTGGTGATCCTGATGCGGTCGACCATCATTTCCGACGACAACGGCTGGCGCGAGAACCTGGCCGAAAGCCAGCAGCGCCTGCAGGGACTCGATCCGCGCCAGCGCGTGCTGCAGTGGCAGTAAGCCGAAGAAAGCCGTGTATCTCGATCACTTCGGACTGAACGAACTGCCCTTCGGCATTACGCCGGATACCAGCTACACCGTTATCACGCGCAGCCATCAGGAGGCGCTGAACACGCTGCTGATCGCCCTGGCCAGCGGCGAAGGCTTCATCAAGATCACCGGCGAGGTCGGCACCGGCAAGACCCTGCTCTGCCGGCGCCTGCTGCAGGCGTTGCCGGCCGATGCCGTGTCCGCCTACCTGCCCAATCCCTACCTGGCGCCGCGCACCCTGTTGCTGGCGCTGGCCGAGGAACTGGGGCTGGGCGTCGCCACCGATGCCGACGACTATCACCTGCTGCAGAGCGTCAATCAGGCGCTGACGGCGCATGCCGCGGCCGGCCGCCAGGTCGTCGTCTGTATCGACGAAGCCCAGGCGATGCCGCTGGAAACCCTGGAATCGCTGCGCCTGCTGTCCAACCTGGAAACGGAGAAACGCAAGCTGCTGCAGATCATCCTGTTCGGCCAGCCGGAACTTGATCGCAAGCTGGCCGAGCCGTCGGTGCGCCAGCTGCTGCAGCGCATCGCCTTCCACTATCGCCTGCAGGGTCTCGACCGGCAGGAGGTGGCCAACTACCTGGCGCACCGCCTGCGCGTCGCCGGCTATCGTGGCGAAGGCGTCTTCGCCGCCCGCGCCGTGCGTTGCCTGCACCGGGCCAGCCGCGGTACGCCGCGCCTGCTCAACATCCTCGCCCACAAGGCCTTGCTGGCCGTCTATGGCGAAGGGCGCTATGCCGTGCGCTCCGCTCATGTGCGGGCGGCGGCGGCCGATACCGAAGGGGCGAGTGCCCCGGGATGGTGGTGAGATGAGTCTGATCAACGATGTCCTGCGCAATCTCGAGGCCAATCGTCCGGACGTGCTGGCGGGGCAGAATCTGCAACGGGAAATCCGCTTGTTGCCGGCGGTCGCCCCGGCGCGCCGCGGTATCCGCCTGACCCTGCTGGCCGGCCTGGTGCTGGCGCTCGGTGTCGCCGCCTGGCAATGGCAGGAACGCCTCGATCAACGGCTGGTGGTACCGTTGCCGGCCCCGGTCAGTAAGGCGCCGCCGTCTGTGGCGCCGGCAAGTGTGCCGTTGCCCGCCGCCGAGCCGGTCGAGCCGCGCTCGGAGAACTTGGTGCTGGCGCAGGAACTGTTGTCTTTGCCGGCGCTTGCGGTGCCGGCCTCGGCCATCCTGCCCGCCGCGCCAACGCTGGCGCCGCAACTGCTCACGGCGACACCGGCTGCCGTATTGGAATCGACCAAGCTGCCTGCCGAGCCGACGAAGGCCGACACATCACCGGTGCCGGCGCGCCCTGCCGAACCGGCGAAAATTGAAAAGAGCCCGGTCATGGCGACGCCGCGCGACCATGCCGACGCCGAGTGGCGGCGCGCCGAGGCGGCCTTCGCCGGCGGTCGCGGCGACGAGGGCAGGGCGGCGCTGCGTTCGGCGCTGCGGCACGATCCGGCGCATCTGCAGGCGCGCCAGGCCTTGCTGCGTCATCTGCTGGAGGCGCGCAAGATCGACGAAGCCGTCAGCGTCCTTCAGGAGGGCCTGGACCTGCAACCGGCGCAGGCCGGCTGGGCGATGTCGCTGGCCCGCCTGCAGTTCGAGCAGGGCGATCTGGCGGCCGCCGATCGGACGCTGGTCCGCTCACAGAGCTTTGCCGAGAACAATGCCGACTACGCTGGCTTTCAGGGCCACATCAAATCTCGCCTCGGCGCCCATCGCCAGGCGGCCGCTCACTATCAGCGGGCGACCCGGCTGGCGCCGAACGACGGCCGCTGGTGGCTGGGTTACGGCCTGGCCCTGGAAAACGACGGGCGTCTGCCGGAGGGCCGCGAGGCGCTGCGCCGGGCGCTGGCGGCCGGCAACCTGACGGGCGAGCTGGCGGCGGTGGCTGAGCAGCATCTGCGCTGATCCGGCATTTTTCAGCTGCCGGTTTTTTTGATTGAGGTTCAGGCGCCGGCGGGGCGAATGACGATAATCGACGCATCTCCCGGGAGTTTCGCATGCGCCTGAATCGCCTTTTGCCCTATCTGCTTTGCTGCTTCATCGGTGCCGCTGGTGCCGAGTCCGCCGCGGAGTCCATCGCCGGTGCCGGCGAATTGCCTGTCCATGTCATCGCTCGCCAGGGCGACGGCCCCGCCCTGGCCACCCTGCTGCGCGGCGATAGTAAATTGCGCGACGCGCGCACCCTCCTCGGTTCGACGCCGCTGCACCTGGCGGCGATGAACCCGGATCTTTCCGCCATGACCGTGCTGCTGGCCGCTGGCGCCGATCCCAATGCGCGCGATGCCGACGGCTCGACGCCGATCCACATGGCCGCCTACGCCAGCCGGGCTGGCCACGTCCAGAAGCTGCTCGAAGCCGGCGCCGATCCGCTGATCAAGAACAATGTCGGCCGCGATGCTGCGGCCATGGCGCGCAAGGTCAAAGCCGACGAGACGGCCGGCGTCATTTCGCTGTGGCTGCTCAAGGGCTGCAAGCCCGGACGGCCATGCTGAGCCGGCGGTGGCCACTGCTGCTGTTGCTGATGGGCACGGCGGCCAGTGCCGATCAAGCATTGCCGCCGGTGACGCTGTACTCGCCGCCGGTCTGCCTGGCCTGCATCGACTATGCCGAACATCTACGCACCAACGGCTTCACGGTGACCGTCAAGACCAACGAGGACATGGCCGCGGTCAAGCGCCGGCTGAAGGTGCCAAAGCACCTGCAGGCCGAGCCGAGCGCCACGGTCGGCCGCTATTTTGTCGAGGGCCATGTGCCGGCCGAGGACATCAAGGAGTTGCTGCGCGAGAAACGCACCGCCCGCGGTCTGGCGGTTCCCGGCCTGCCGCTGGGGGCGCCGGGCCGGGAATTCTCCAGCCCGACCTGCGACACCGCGTGCACCATGCTCGACGGCGACACCGGCCAGGGCCGGGTGCGGCGCGAACTGTACGACACGCTGCTGGTCAAGCCGGACGGCGACACCTCGATCTGGGCCCGGCACTGAGCTGATTCAGCCGGTCGCCGCCGGCCCGAGCAGGGCCCGCAGGTGGGCGTCGAGCCAGGCATCGTCCTCGGCCCCGGGCTGGTGCTCGCGCTGCTGACGGATGGTCTGCACCAGTTCCCCGTCGCCGCGTCGCCGGTAGCTGGTGTCGATGCGCACGCGTTCGGCCGGCTCCAGATCGACCCAGGCATAGCAGGTGCTGTCCGGCAGGGCCGGTTCGCTGCGGCTGCCGGCGATGCGGGCGAGGATCTCGGTGGCGGCGATCTGTCCCATGCGGCTGGCTAACTGGCCTGTCTTCGGATAATGACCGAACAGCGGCGACACCATGCCGACGCTGTCGCCGACGACGAAGACCCGTTCGTCGGCCAGGCTGCCGAAATGCCGCGCATCGGTCGCTGCCCAGGCGCTGTCCGGCGCCGTCAGGCCGGCCGTCCGGCACAGCGTCGCGGCGCCCTGCGGCGGCATCAGGATGGCAGCGGCGAAGTGGACTTCGTCGATGTCGAGCGTCGCCACCTGGCGGTAGGGGTCGAGCTGGCGCAGCCGGGTGTTCGGCAGATAACTGACCTCCTGCCGGTAGCGCTCGGCGAAGATGCGCTGGTAGGCCGGCCACGGCGGGTTCGGATCGACCACGGTGAGGTGGGCCTTGAGCCGGCGACTGCGGATGGCGTGGGCGATGACCACGGCCCGCTCGTAGGGCGCCGGCGGGCAGCGGTAGGGGGCGAGCGGCAGAGTGAGCAGGAATTCGCCGCCGGCGAAGCCGTCCAGCCGCCGTTTCAGGCTGTCCAGGTCGGCGCCGGCGCGGTAGCCGCTGGCGAAGTGCTCGGTGTAATGGCGGCTGGCCGCGGCATCGCCGTCGAACAGGGCGGCGGCGTCTTCGCTGATGCCGCCGGCGACGACCAGCCAGTCGTAGGTCAGCGGCCCGGCGCTGGTGTCCACGCGGCGGGCGGCGCGGTCGATGGCCAGCACTTCGGCGGCCAGGATGCGGTAGCCGAAGGCCGCGGCGGCCGGCGCGTAGTCGTGCTGCAGCCGCCGTTTTTCGGCACGCCCGGCCAGCCAGCGATTGCTCAGCGGCAGGACGACGAAGCGCGGCTGGCGTTCGACCAGCACGACATCGCAGGCAGCGGCCAGGGCGCGGGCGGCGGCCAGGCCGCCCCAGCCGCCGCCGATGACGACGGCGCGCGGGCGGGCCGGGGTGGCGATGACGTGCGGGGCGCAAAGGATGGCGGCGGTGCCGAGCAGCAACTGGCGGCGGGTCGGGTTCATGGCGCCAGCTTAGGCATAAAGCCGGCAGGGGAAAATGATCGACAGCAAGTTTTGCCATCGGTTAGCCGCCCGAAAGGCTGACGAGGCGCCGCGAAACGGTAGCCGGCGTGTCTTTCCGCGGTTATCCTAGGTGCCTTCCTCTGCCAGTTGAAGCACAGCCAAGCCATGAGCCAAAAAGAAGATATCGTCGTTTTCGGCACCGAAGACATCCTGCGCAGCCTGTGCGACTCGGTGACCAAGGTGCTGAGCATCGCCACCCAGGGCGACATCCGCTATTCCGGCATGGTCCAGCGCATCACCAAGACCTGCCTGAAGCCGGATATCGGCTGCTTCGTGCTCTTCGACGGCGGCTTCTCCGGGCTGGTCGTCATCAACTTCTCGGCCCAGGCGGCGATGGAACTGTACGAGAGCTACATGGTGAGCATGGGCATGGCCAAGGGCGACCTGGCCAGTTCACATACCTCAGACGAGGTGAGCAACGTCATGGGCGAGCTGATGAATCAGATCGTCGGCGACTTCACCGGCAAGGTGGCGCGCGAGCTGCAGACGCACATCACGCAGAACCAGCCGAAGATGCTGGCGCTGAACAAGCAGGTCATGCTCAGCGTCGATACCAATCTCGACAAGCCCGAGGCGCGCCGGGTGACCTTCTTCACCGGGCGCAACAACATTTTCTATCTCGAGTTGGCGATCGATCGTACCGAGTTCATCAAGCTCAACGATTTCGAGCAGCACGAGGCACCGGACCCGGACGAACTGCTGGCCCAGGTCAATGCCGCCGCTGCGGCACCGGCGAAGGCTGCGCCGGCAGCCAGCAGCAGCGAACAGGACGAGTTCCTCCGCTCGCTGGGGATGTAAGGCGGCGGCCGGCTGGCCGCTTACGCCTCGCTGCGGATCAGCTGCAGCAATTCCTCGCCGTAGTGTTCGATCTTGGCACTGCCCATGCCGGTGATGCCGGTCAGCAGGCCGTGGCTGACCGGTCGTTCCTCGGCCAGTTCGCGCAGGGTCTTGTCGTGCAGGATGACGTAGGCCGGCACGCCCTGTTCCTTGGCCGTATCGGCGCGCCACTTGCGCAGCAGCTGGAACAGCGCCTCGTCGGCCGGCGCCAGGTCGCTGACCACGGTCGTGCTGCTGCTGCGCGACGAAGTCGATTTGCGTTTGTCCGGCCGGCGCAGCTGCACCTGGCGCTGGCCCTTGAGCACTTCGCGCGCCGTTTCGGTCAATTGCAGCGCGCCGTGCTCGGCCATGTCCACATGCACCAGACCGGCTGCCGCCAACTGCCGGAAGACGCTCTTCCAGGCATGCTCGTCGAGATCGCCGCCGACGCCGAAGGTCGGCAGCTGATCGTGGTTCCACTGGCGGATCTTGTCGGTCGCCTTGCCGCGCAGGATATCGGTCAGGTGGCTGACGCCGAAGCGCATGCCGGTGCGGAAGATGGCCGATAGCGCCTTCTGTGCCGCCTGGGTGCCGTCCCATAGTTCCGGCGGCTCGGCGCAGACGTCGCAATTGCCGCAGGGCTGGCGCTCCTCGCCGAAATAATTGAGCAGTACCTGGCGGCGGCAGCGTGGCGCTTCGCAGTAGGCGAGCAGCGAGGTCAGGCGCTGCGATTCGAGGATCTTCTGGCCCTCGCCGGCGCCGGATTCAGCGATGCGCGCATGCTGCAGCGCGACGTCCTGCATGCCGTAGGCCATCCAGGCTTCAGCCGGCTCGCCGTCGCGGCCGGCGCGGCCGGTTTCCTGGTAGTAGGCCTCGATGCTTTTCGGCAGATCGAGATGGGCGACAAAACGCACGTCAGGCTTGTCGATGCCCATGCCAAAGGCGATCGTCGCGCACATGATCAGGCCTTCCTCGCGCAGGAAGCGGCGCTGGTTGGCGGCCCGTTCCGGCGCCGGCAGGCCAGCGTGGTAGGGCAGTGCCGGATAGCCTTGCTGGCTCAGCCATTCGGCGGTTTCCTCGACCTTCTTGCGCGACAGGCAATAGACGATGCCAGCCTGGCCCTTACGGCCGGCGAGGAAGCCGAGCAGCTGCTTCCTGGCGTTGTCCTTTTCGACGACGGTGTAGCGGATGTTCGGCCGGTCGAAGCTGGACAGGAAGACGCGGGCTTCGGTCAGGCCGAGGCGGGCGAGCATCTCGTTGCGCGTCGCCTGGTCGGCGGTGGCGGTCAGGGCGATGCGCGGCACCTGCGGGTAGCGCTGGTGCAGCGTCGACAGTTGCAGGTATTCCGGGCGGAAGTCGTGGCCCCATTGCGACACGCAGTGCGCTTCGTCGATGGCGAACAGCGCCAGCTTGCCGGCTTCGTCCAGGGCGTCGAGCATCGATAAGGTGCGCTCGAGCAGCAGGCGCTCGGGGGCGATGTAGACCAGGTCGAGGTTGCCGCTGAAGATGGCCTGCTCGACGGCCTGGGCGGCGCGCCAGTCGAGCGTCGAGTTGAGCACGGCAGCCTTGACGCCGAGCTGGGTCAGGGCATCGACCTGGTCCTGCATCAGCGCGATCAGCGGCGAGACGACGACAGCGCAGCCGGGGCGGAGCAGGGCGGGAATCTGGTAGCAGAGGCTCTTGCCGCCGCCGGTCGGCATCAGCACCAGGGCGTCGCCGCCGTTGCCGACGTGACCGATGATCTCGGCCTGGGCGCCACGGAAAGCGGGGTAGCCGAAGACCTCGCGCAGGATCGTCAGGGCGTTGCTGGCAGTGGTCATGGATCAGTCTGCCGACAGGATGGCTTCGCGGCGCAGGGTCGCGCCGTCCCAGGCCAGGCATTCGCCACGCTCTTCGTGCCAGTCGGCCAGTACCCAGCGTTCGACATGGATGCCGTCGACGATGTGATCGTGCATCGCCGGCTGGTGCGTATGGCCGTGGATGAAGGTGGCGTAGCCGTGGGCGCGCAGGAAATCTTCGGTGGCCGCCGGCTGCAGGTCGGCGTACGGGTTGGTCTTGCCGCGCTGGCTGGTTTCGCTGACCTCGCGCATGTGGGCGGCGATGGCACGGCGTTCGGTCAGCGGCTTGGCGAGCAGGGCGGCCTGCCATTGTGGATCGCGCACCTGGGCGCGGAAGGCCATGTAGGCGGTGTCGTCAAGGCAAAGGGCGTCGCCGTGTGCGAGCACGAACTGCCATTCGGCGGTGGACAACACGGTCGGGTCGGCGAGCAGACGCACACCGCTGGCGGCGGCGAAGCCCGGGCCGAGCAGGAAGTCGCGGTTGCCGTGCAGCAGGCTGATACGCAGCCCGCTGTCGCTGGCCGCACGCAGGGCGGCGACGATGCTCTTGTTGTACGGCTCGTCGATGTCGTCGTCGCCGATCCAGGCTTCGAACAGGTCGCCGAGGATGTACAGCGCCTCGGCCTGCCGTGCCCGTCCGGCAAGAAAGGCGAGGAACAAAGCAGTCGCCCCGGGCGACCGGGGCGACAGATGCAGATCGGAAATGAAGAGGATCAAACGATTTCGGCTTTTTCGATGATCACGTCTTCAACCGGCACATCCTGGTGGAAGCCCTTGTTGCCGGTCTTGACTGAACGGATCTTGTCGACCACGTCCATGCCTTCGACCACTTCGCCGAACACGCAGTAACCCCAGCCCTGGCCGCTCGGCGCCTTGAAGTCGAGGAAGTCGTTGTCGACGGTATTGATGAAGAACTGGGCGGTGGCCGAGTGCGGATCGTTGGTGCGGGCCATGGCAATGCTGCCGCGCTTGTTCTTCAGGCCGTTGGCGGCCTCGTTCTCGATCGGCGCCTGGCAATCCTTCTGCTTCATGCCCGGTTCCATGCCGCCGCCCTGGATCATGAAGTTCTTGATCACGCGGTGGAAGACGGTGTTGTCGTAATGGCCGGCCTCGACGTAGGCGAGGAAGTTGGCGACCGTTTTCGGGGCTTTCTCGGCATTCAGTTCGAGGGTGATGACGCCCTGGTTGGTGGTGAGTTTGATCATGGGGAGGTCCTTATTTTTCGGAGATGATTTTGACGCCCTGGATGACCACGGGGGTCGTCGGCACGTCCTGGTAGTAGCCAGCGTTGCCGGTCGGCACCTTGGCGATCTTGTCCACCACGTCCATGCCCTGGACGACCTTGCCGAACACGGCATAGCCCCAACCGCGCGGGTCGGCGGTGGTGCGGTGGTTGAGGAAGTCGTTGTCCTTCAGGTTGATGAAGAACTGCACGCGGGCCGAGTGCGGGTCCTGCGTGCGGGCCATGGCAACCGTGCCGCGGTCGTTGGTCAGGCCGTTATTGGCCTCGTTCTGCAGCGCCGGGGTAAGCGTCTTCTTCTCTTCCATGGCCTTGCTGAAGCCGCCGCCCTGGATCATGAAGCCGTTGATCACGCGGTGGAAGATGGTGGCTTCGTAGAAGCCGTGCTTGGCGTTGTAGAGGAACATCTCGACCGTCTTCGGCGCCTTCTCGGGATACAACTCAAGCGTCAGCTTGCCGAGGTTGGTGGTCACTTCCACGGTCGGCGCAGCCCAGACGGCCAGCGAGGCGAGCAGGCCGGCGGCCAGGGCGGAGACTTTCTTCAACATCAGGCACTCCCTTCGTAAATGATTTTCCATTTGGCGTTTTCCCGTTGCCAGTACTGGCGCTTCTTCATCCGGTTGGTCAGGTTGTTGCTGCGGTAGTCCTGGTCGAAGGTGACCACCACCACTTCATCCTTGCCCGGGTTGCGGAACACCGACAGGTTATCGGTCTTCACCTTGATCCATTCCTTGCCGGCGTTGACCTGGCGCTTCTGCGCCGCGAAGGCGGCGAAATCCTGGCTGCCGGCCTTGAAGCGCGGCGAATAATGCTGCAGGTAGCGATCGCTGTCACGGCTTTCCCAGTCCTGGCGCCAGGCATCGATGCTGGCGTTCAGTTCGGCGCGCTCCTTGGCCCAGTCGTCGAGCGACAGCCATTCGACCGAGGAGCTGATGATCACCGGGGTCAGGCCAACCTGCAGGTTCTTGCCAACGGCATCGAGATCCTGGTTGGTCAGCACGACGCAGCCGTCGGAAGCACGCGGCGGCCGGGCGAAAGTGTCGGAGGGCGTGCCGTGCAGCCAGATGCCGCTACCGCCGCGGCCTTGCTGGCGATCCCATTCGTTCGGGTAATTGATCGGGAAGGCGCCGCTGCCGTAGAGGTCGGCCAGCTTTTGCCGCGGCAGGTTGGCGGTGACGTGATAGACGCCGATCGGCGTCTTCTTGTCGCCCTCGACATGCTTATCGGCGCCGAGTTTGCCCTGGGTGATGTAGTAGTCGGCGACAAAGCGCGGGCGGCCGCCGTTGGTCACATCGTTCTCGTACAGATAGAGACGCGAGCGCTGGGTGTCGACGACGACGGCAAAGCGCTGGTCGGGCTGCATCTGCAACAGGTAGCGCGGGACGAAATTGTCTTCCGGGCGCTCGCGGTAGGCCTTGAGCCGGACGATGGCCTCGGCCCGCAGGTCGGCCACCTTGTCGGCGGGGGCATCGCTGGCGGCGCCGAAGGAATCGATGGGGCGGGCGCGGGCAAGCAGCAGGTCGCCCTTGATCAAATTGGCCAGTCGATAGTTGGGATACTGGCGGAGCAGGGCTTCGGTCAACTGCAGGGCGGCGCCGAGACGATTGCTCTCGATCTCGGCGAAAATCTTCAGCAACTGCGTCTCCGGACCGGAATCCGAGACGGTCGCCGGCAAGGCGCCGGAATTCTGCGCCTGTTCGCCGTCCTGGCCGAGCGTCAGCAGATGCTGTACAGCTTCCTCGCCGGCCGGGGAGAACTGCCGGTAAATCAGGGGGGCGCCGGCCAGGCAGACGACCAGGCCGAGGATCAGGGTCTTGCGGCTGGGCATCAGCGCGCGTTTTCTTCCTTGATCAGCCATCGGTTACCCGAACGGACCAGAACCATGGTCTTGTTTGCCGAACTGCTCAGGCCGGGGGCCTTGTAGTGCTGGCGGAACTTGGCGGTGGCGCTGTCGCCGTCGATACTGATCCGCGGAGCTTCCACCGTGACGGAAATTTTCCCCGACTTGCCGGCGATGCGCTCGGTCCGTTCGGTCTCCCAGGCCTTGCGGGCCATGCCCTTCGGTGTCTTGAAATCGGCGGCGTAGGCGCCGAGGTAGGCCTTCATGTCCTTGCGTTCCCAGGCGTTGGCCCAGGCGTTGATCGTCTTCAGCACGTCGTCGCCGGCGGCATCCGCCTTGGCGGGCGGTGCCGGTTCGGCGGCCGGCTTGGCTTCGGCCATCTTCGGGGCTGCCGGCGCCGCAGCCGGCTGGGCTGCCGCACCCGGCGTCGTGGTGACGATGCTGGCGGTCGGTGCCGGGGCCGGCTTTGCCGCTGCGGCGGTAACCGGTGCCGGGGCGGGACTGGCTGCCGGCGCTGCGGTGGCCGTTGCCGTCGGCTTGACATTGCCCTTGCCGGAGGTAGTGATCAGGTCGCGGATCAGCGCCAGCTTGTTCTGCGTCGCCGCATTCGAGCTGTCGAGCTGTAGGGCTTTGTCATAGGCCTGGCTGGCCAGCTTGGCATAGACGTCGCCGAGGTTTTCGTAGGCGATGGCGTAGGAGGGATGAGTCCTTATTGCCATCTCCAGTGCCGTGCGCGCCTTGTCGTACTGCTTCTGCTGGGCGTAGAGCACGGCCAGGTTGTTGTAGGGCTCAGGCAGTTCCGGGTAGTCCTCGGAGAGGCGGGTGAAGATGGCGATGGCCTCGGTCGGCTTGTTCATCTCCGTGTAGATCAGTCCCTTGAGGAAGCGACCCTGGGCATCCTTGGGCCGGCTGCTCAGGTAGGCGTCGACCTTTTCCAGGGCCTGCGGGTATTGTCCCTGCTTGATCAGGCGCTGAACTTCCGGCAGGTTGTCGGCAAAGGCCGGCACGGCGAAGCCGATGGCCAGGCCAATCGTCAGTGCACGCAGCGTCTTGAGCTGCCGGAAACGGGTCTGTGCCAAGGATTTGATGGTCATCGCTATGCTATAATTTCACGGTTTTACAATCTTCCGATTCTATCAAAAACGCCGGTGATTCCATAGGTTTACGCATCCCGGCGCGGCCACGGATGCACACCGGCATGCTCAAGATCCACAATTCCCTCAAGCGCGAAAAGCAGCTTTTCGTTCCGATCGAAGCCAACAAGGTCCGCATGTATGTTTGCGGCATGACGGTCTACGATTACTGTCACCTCGGGCACGCGCGGGTCATGGTGGTCTTCGACATGGTCTACCGCTGGCTGAAGGCCTCCGGCTACGACGTGACCTATGTCCGCAACATCACCGACATCGACGACAAGATCATCAAGCGCGCTGCCGAAAACGGCGAGACGATCCAGCAGCTGACCGATCGCTTCATCGCTTTCATGCATGAAGATGCCGACGCGCTGGGCGTGCTGCGCCCCGACCACGAGCCGCGGGCCACCGAATACGTGCCGCAGATGCTCGAACTGATCGGCAAGCTGGAAGCCGGTGGCTTGGCCTATCACGCCGCCGATGGCGACGTGAATTACGCGGTGCGCAAGTTTCCCGGCTACGGCAAGCTGTCCGGCAAGTCGCTCGACGATCTGCGCGCCGGCGAGCGCGTCGAGGTCGACTCGGCCAAGCAGGATCCGCTCGACTTCGTGCTGTGGAAGCACGCCAAGCCGGGCGAGCCGGCCTGGGCTTCGCCCTGGGGCGACGGCCGGCCGGGCTGGCACATCGAGTGCTCGGCGATGAGTTCGCAACTGCTCGGCCAGCATTTCGACATCCACGGCGGCGGTCAGGACCTGCAGTTCCCGCACCACGAGAACGAGATCGCCCAGTCCGAGGGCGCCAACTGCTGCACCTTCGTCAATTACTGGATGCACAACGGTTTCGTCCGCGTCGATAACGAGAAGATGTCGAAGTCCTTGGGCAATTTCTTCACCATCCGCACCGTGCTCGAACAATACGACGCCGAGGTAGTGCGCTTCTTCATCCTGCGTGCCCATTACCGCAGCGCGCTGAACTATTCCGACGCCCACCTCGACGATGCGAAACGCAGTCTCGACAGCCTGTATTTCGCACTGCGCGACGTGCCGCCGGCGAAGCTCGAGATCGACTGGCAGAATGACTACGCGCTTCGGTTCGCAGCGGCGCTGAACGAGGATTTCGACTCGCATGGCGCCATCGCCGTGCTGTTCGAACTGGCCGGTGAGGTCAATCGTCAACGCAGTGCCGAACTGGCTGGTTTGCTGAAGGCGCTGGCGGCCATCATCGGCCTGCTCGAGCGTGAGCCGATGGCTTATCTGCAGGGCGGCGCCGGCCCCAGCGGCCTCGACGAGGCGGCGATCAAGCAACTCATTGCCGACCGGGCGGCGGCCAAGCAGGGCAAGAACTTTGCCGAGGCTGACCGGATCCGCAACGAACTCAAGGCAGCCGGGATTGTCCTCGACGACAGCCCCCAGGGTACGACCTGGCGCCGCGCCTGATTACCGCCCGACAATAAAAAACGGCCCGCATGCGGGCCGTTTCTACTGGAAACGCGATGTTTCCTAGCGCAACACGCGACCGCCGGAGCCGATTACCGTCAGTTCGACGAAACGCGACCCTTGCCTGCCGTTGGCCGAGTAATTGACGCGGTAGCCGCCGAAATCGACGCCGCTCATGCCTTCCAGGGCGCTCTGCAGCTTGTCGCGGGAGAGCTCCCGGCCGGCCCGGCGCAGGCCTTCGACCAGCGTGCGCGCCATCAGGTAGCCCTCCATGCCGTAGTAGGTGTAGGTGCCCGGCTTGGCGACCAGCTTCTGGTACTCGCGAACCACCGGGGCAGTGTCGTTCCAGGGATAGGGGACGACCTGCGAGACGCCGATGCCGCGCGAGGCGGCGCCGAGTTCCTGCGCCAGTTGTTCGGTGCCGACCGGCGACAAGGTCATGAACATCGGGTTCTTGCCGACCTTCTTCATGGCCAGCACGAAGGCGGCCGTTGGCTTGTACAGTGTGACCATGACCACGGCTTGCGGATTGGCCTTGGCAATGGCGTCGACCGCCTTGCCAACATCGAGCGAGTTGCGCTCGACGGTGCCGACGGCCGTCGGTGCCAGATTGTGCTTCTTCAGCGCCGCCGTCACGCCATCCAGACCGGACTGGCCGAAACCGTCATTCTGGTAGAAGACAGCAATGCTCTTTAGGCCGAAGGAGACCAGCTGATTGACGATGGCTTCGGTTTCGTCGGCGTAGCTGGCCCGGACATTGAACATGTAGCGGCTGTTCGGATTGCTGCCGACCGGTTCGCGCAGCGTGCTGGCGCCGGAAATGGTACCGACCAGCGGCACCTTGGCCGGCCCGAAGACCTTGTTCATGGCTTCCGTGGTCGGGCTGGAACCGTAATAGGAGAGCAGGGCAAAGGCGTTCTTCTCGCCGAGCAGGGTCTTGGTGTTGGCGACCGTGCGCTCCGTCTCGTAGCCGTCGTCGAGGGCGACCAGGTCGAGCTTGCGGCCATTGATGCCGCCGCTCTTGTTCAACTGCTCGAAATAGCTCTGGATGGTTTGCCGCATGTCCAGGCCATAAGCCGCGTTCGGTCCGCTGAGCGGAGCGGACATGCCGATGGTGATGCTGGTGTCGGTGACGCCGGGTTCGGCGTTGCAGTGTAGTGCGGTGAAGGCAATAGCGCCGGCTGCGGCCAGCCGCTTCAGAACTCGCATGGTTTGTCTCTCCCCTTTTGACAAGCGGGGAAATTCTAGCAGCAGGGATCGTGCTGCGGGGATATCGATTGCATCGCCGAAACGATGAAGGGGCTCGCGTCGCGAAGCCCCTTCGTATGCTCGATGCGCAGCGGATGCCGGCTCCGGGCTTACTCCCCAAAAAACTCCTTCACCTTGTCCATCCAGGACTTGGCGCGGGGGTTGTGTTTGGCGCCGCTGTCCTTGCTTGACTCTTCCAGTTCGCGCAGCAGCTCCTTCTGGCGGTCGGTCAGGTTGATCGGAGTTTCGACGATGACGTGGCACATCAGGTCGCCGTGGGTGTGGCTGCGTACCCCCTTGATACCCTTGCCACGCAGACGGAAGATGCGCCCGGACTGGGTTTCCGCCGGAATCTTGATGCCGGCGGCTCCGTCCAGCGTCGGGATTTCGATTTCGCCGCCCAGCGCTGCCGTGGTGAAGGAAATCGGCATTTCGCAATGCAGGTCGTTGTGGTCGCGGGTGAACACGGCGTGCGCCTTGAGGTGGATCTGCACGTAAAGGTCGCCCGGCGGGCCGCCATTGACGCCATGCTCGCCTTCGCCAGCCAGCCGGATGCGGTCGCCCTCATCGACCCCGGCCGGAATCTTCACCGCCAGCGTCTTGTGCTGCTTGATCCGCCCGGCGCCGCCGCAGCTCTTGCAGGGATCGGCAATGAAGCGGCCGGTGCCGTGGCACTTGTGGCAGGTCTGCTGGATCGAGAAGAAGCCTTGCTGCAGGCGCACCTGGCCGGAGCCGCCGCAGGTCGGGCAGGTCTTCGGCTGGGTGCCCGGCTTGGCGCCGGAGCCATGGCAGGGTTCGCAGACCTCCATGGTCGGGATGCGGATCTTGGTTTCGGTGCCGTGCGCCGCCTGTTCGAGGCTGATTTCCAGGTTGTAGCGCAGATCGGCGCCGCGGTAGATGTTGGAACGGCCACCACCGCCGCCACCACCGCCGCGGCCGCCGAAGATTTCATCGAAAATGCCGCCGAAGGCATCGGCAAAGCCACCGCCACCGCCGCTGAAACCGCCGCCCATGCCGCCTTGCGGGTCGACGCCGGCGTGACCGAACTGGTCATAGGCCGAGCGCTTCTGCCCATCGGAGAGTATCTCGTAGGCTTCCTTGGCTTCCTTGAACTTTTCCTCGGCCGCCGGGTTGTCCGGATTGCGGTCGGGGTGATGCTTCATGGCCAGCTTGCGGTAGGCCTTCTTGATTTCGTCTTCACTGGCGTCGCGGTTGACGCCGAGTATTTCGTAAAAGTCGCGTTTAGACATTTAATTACCCGTCAAGTGACAAAGGCGCCGAGCGCCGCCGGAGGTCTCCGGTAGGCTCGGCGCCGGGCCGTGGCATCAGGAATTACTTCTTGTCCTTGACTTCCGTGAACTCGGCATCGACGACATCGCCGTCATCCTTCTTGGCCTGCTGCTGGGTGCCGGCTTCAGCGCCGCCGGTGGCCGCACCTTCGGCCTGCTGCTGGGCGTACATCTTCTCGCCCAACTTCTGTGCGGCGGCGGCCAGGGCTTCGGTCTTGGCGGTGATGGTGTCCTTGTCGCCGTCGCGCAGCACGGATTCGACATCCTTGATCGCCGCTTCGATGGTTTCCTTTTCGGCGGCATCGAGCTTGTCGCCGTACTCGGTCAGCGACTTCTTGACCATGTGCACCATGCCGTCGGCCTGATTGCGGGCATCGGCCAGTTCGTGCACCTTCTTGTCGTCTTCGGCGTGCAGCTCGGCATCCTTGACCATGGCCTGAATCTCGGCTTCGGACAGACCGGAGTTGGCCTTGATGGTGATCTTGTTTTCCTTGCCGGTGGCCTTGTCCTTGGCGGTGACATGCATGATGCCGTTGGCGTCGATGTCGAAAATGACCTCGATCTGCGGCATGCCGCGCGGCGACGGCGGGATGCCTTCCAGGTTGAACTGACCGAGGCTCTTGTTGCCGGAAGCGACTTCGCGCTCGCCCTGCAGCACGTGGATGGTCACCGCCGACTGGTTGTCGTCGGCGGTCGAGAAGACTTGCGAGGCCTTGGTCGGGATCGTGGTGTTCTTCTGGATCAGCTTGGTCATGATGCCGCCCAGGGTCTCGATGCCGAGCGACAGCGGGGTGACGTCGAGCAGCAGCACGTCCTTGACTTCGCCCTGCAGCACGCCGCCCTGGATGGCGGCGCCGACGGCGACGGCTTCATCCGGATTGACGTCCTTGCGCGGCTCCTTGCCGAAGATTTCCTTGACCTTCTCCTGGACCTTGGGCATGCGCGACTGGCCGCCGACCAGGATGATGTCGTCGATGTCGCTGATCTTGCAGCCGGCATCCTTGAGCGCGGTGACACAAGGCGCCATGGTGCGCTCGATCAGTTCGTCGACCAGCGACTCGAACTTGGCGCGGGTGATCTTCAGCGCCAGGTGCTTAGGACCGGAAGCATCGGCGGTGATGTAGGGCAGGTTGATTTCGGTCTGCTGGCTGGAGGACAGCTCGATCTTGGCCTTCTCGGCAGCTTCCTTGAGGCGCTGCAGGGCCAGCACGTCGGCCTTCAGGTTGACGCCGGATTCCTTCTTGAACTCGTCGATGATGTAGTCGATCAGGCGCTGGTCGAAGTCTTCGCCGCCGAGGAAGGTGTCGCCGTTGGTGGCCAGCACTTCGAACTGCTTTTCGCCATCGACGTCGGCGATTTCGATGATCGAGATGTCGAAGGTGCCGCCGCCGAGGTCATAGACGGCGATCTTGCGGTCCTTGCCCGGGGCCTTGTCCATGCCGAAGGCGAGGGCGGCCGCGGTCGGCTCGTTGATGATGCGCTTGACTTCCAGACCGGCGATGCGGCCGGCGTCCTTGGTGGCCTGGCGCTGGCTGTCGTTGAAGTAGGCCGGCACGGTGATGACCGCTTCGGTAACTTCTTCACCGAGGTAGTCTTCGGCGGTCTTCTTCATCTTGCGCAGCACTTCGGCGGACACCTGCGGCGGCGCGATCTTCTTGTCGCGCACCGAAACCCAGGCGTCGCCGTTGTCGGCCTTGACGATCTTGTAGGGCATCAGCGAGATGTCCTTCTGCACTTCCTTCTCTTCGAAGCGGCGGCCGATCAGACGCTTGACGGCGTACAGCGTGTTCATCGGGTTGGTCACGGCCTGACGCTTGGCCGGGGCGCCGGAGAGGATTTCGCCGTCTTCGGCATAGCCGATCACGGACGGCGTGGTGCGCGCGCCTTCGGAGTTCTCGATGACCTTCGGCTGGCCGCCTTCCATGATGGCGACACAGCTGTTGGTGGTGCCCAGGTCAATACCAATGATCTTGCCCATGTTATTTCCTTTACTGAATGCGAATGAATTTGTGATGTTCAGGAGTTGGGGGCGGCGCCCCGAATTTCAAGACTTCGGCTTGGCGACCATGACCAGGGCCGGACGCAGGGTGCGTTCAGCGATCAGGTAGCCTTTTTGCAGCACGGTGACGACGGTATTGGCTTCCTGCTCGGAATCGACCATGCCGATCGCCTGATGCTTGTGCGGGTCGAATTTCTCGCCGAGCGGATTGACCTCGACCAGGGCATTCTTTTCGAAGGCGGCGACCAACTGCTTCAGCGTCAGTTCGACACCGGACTTGAAGCTGTCGACGGTCTGCTCCGGGACGGCCAAGGCCGCTTCCAGGCTGTCCTTGACGGCCAGCAGTTCGCCGGCGAACTTCTCGACGGCGAACTTGTGGGCCTTGGAAATGTCCTCCTGGGCGCGGCGGCGGATATTCTCGCCCTCGGCTTTGGCGCGCAGCCAGGCATCGTAGTGTTCGGCCGCCTTCAATTCGAGGGCGCGGAACTGCTCCTCGACGCTCGGCAGCGTATCGGTATGGGTTTCGGCGGCGACGCTTTCGTTCGCCATGTTTTCGCTGGCCGGCGGGTTGCTCGGCAATGCTTCCTGCGTGTTCTCGGGGTTGGACATGCGCATTTCTCCAAAAAAACTGGAAAGCTATCTGGGGGCGAAAGACGCTCTTTCAAGGGGCGAAGGAGAAATTTCCCGCCGTATCAAATACCGCGGCTGAGTAGTGCCCGTGCTACGATATTTTTCCCAGAATCATCCAGATATGCCGGGCATGGAAACGATTGGAAAATACCGGGTACTGCGCGAATTGGGCAAAGGGGCGACGGCCACCGTCTACCTCTGCGACGATCCCGATTCCGAACGCCAGGTGGCGGTCAAGGTAATCCGCTTCGGCCAGGATTGTGCGGCCATGTCGCGGCGCATGCGCAAACTGTTCCAGAACGAAGGCATGGTCTCGAAGCGCCTCGACCATCCGAATATCGTGCGCGTCTTCGATGCCGTGGTCGAAGACCAGTTCGCCTATCTGGCGATGGAGTATGTCGACGGCTTCAGTCTCGAGCAGCATTGCCGCATCGACAAACTGCT
>PHCU01000166.1:0-8415 GCA_002842345.1 Betaproteobacteria bacterium HGW-Betaproteobacteria-12
CCTCGTCCACTTGCTGATGCGCCCCGCCGGTACGCAAGCGCTGGTAGATGGCATTGAAGGTTTGCTGCGAAATGTCGTGCGAGGTCTCGAGCGCGCGCTCGGCGATCAGCTTTTCGTAAAGCAGCGACGACGCGAAGGTGGCGCCGAGAAAAACCAGCAAGGCGATGCCGGCCATCGACAAGAAAAAAAACCCGCGCAGGGTTTCCAGATGGCCGAATAAGGTCTTCAGCAATTTTCCCGACATGCACGGCCCCCCTTGAGCCATTCTGCAAATTTGCCTGGCCATGCCGGGAGCGCCCGCCCCCGCCGCTGACGCCCGGCTAGCCGCACGACATGCGGCAAGGCCAGCCAACAAAACCAATAAAATCATCAAATTCAATAAGACAGTTGGCATTATGCCGCATAAACCCCCCGGCCCGCTAACCGAAGGGCTTGAAATGGAGTCGCGCAAAATTTCCGGCTTTGCCGGTCGACCACCGCAGAGCGCTGCCTCGCGTCATCTCGCTGAAACGTTTATGCAACAAAATGATGGGCTTGAGGCCTATACTTGAGAAATTACATGGAGCGCGCCATGAACCATCCCTACCTGCACCCCCGCTTCCCGACCGAGCACTATCTGAACCGCGAACTCGGCCTGCTCGCCTTCAATCGCCGGGTGCTCGCCCAGGCCGAGGAGGAACGCGTACCGCTGCTCGAACGCCTGCGTTTCCTGTGCATCGTCTCGAGCAACATGGACGAGTTCTTCGAAATCCGCATGGCCGGCCTCAAGGAGCAGGTGCGTGCCAACGCGCCGGTGGTCACCACTGACGGCAAGACCGCCCAGGAGGCTTTCCGCCTGGTCTCGGCCGAGGCGCATGCCATCGTCACCGAGCAGTACCTGCATCTCAACGACGTGATCCTGCCGGCACTGGCCGACCAGGGCATCCGCTTCCTGCGCCGCTCGACCTGGAACGAAGCGCAGCGTGAATGGATCCGCAACTACTTCATCCGCGAGATGGTGCCGGTGCTGACGCCGATCGGACTCGACCCGTCGCACCCCTTCCCCAAGGTACTCAACAAGAGTCTCAATTTCGCCGTCGAACTGGAAGGCAAGGACGCCTTCGGCCGCAGCTCCAACGCCGCCATCGTCCAGGCGCCGCGCGTGCTGCCGCGGGTCATCCGTCTACCCGAGGAACTGGCCGGCGTTGAATACGGCTTCGTGTTCCTGTCGTCGATCCTGCATGAATTCGTCGGCGAGCTGTTCACCGGCATGACCGTGCTCGGCTGCTACCAGTTCCGCGCCACGCGCAACTCCGACCTGTTCGTCGACGAGGAAGAAGTCACCAATCTGCGCACCAAGCTGCAGGGCGAACTGCCGCACCGCCATTTCGGCGACGCCGTGCGCCTCGAAGTCGCCGACAACTGCTCGCCGGCGATGACCGAATTCCTGCTCGCCCAGTTCGCCCTCAAGGACGCCGACCTCTATCGCGTGCACGGCCCGGTCAACCTGGTCCGCCTGATGCAGGTGCCGGACTGGGTGGACCGCCCGGACATGAAATTCGCGCCGTTCAATCCCGGTCTGCCGAAGGCCGTCGGCAAGGGCGCCAACATTTTCGACAGCATCCGCCGCGCCGACATCCTGCTGCACCACCCCTACCAGTCCTTCGCCCCGGTCATCGAGCTGCTCAACCAGGCGGCCAACGACCCGGCGGTGGTGGCGATCAAGATGACCGTCTATCGCACCGGTACCGACTCGGTGCTGATGCAGTCGCTGATCCGCGCCGCCCAGAACGGCAAGGAAGTCACCGTCGTCGTCGAGCTGATGGCGCGCTTCGACGAGGAAGCCAACATCAGCTGGGCGACCAAGCTCGAGGAAGTCGGCGCCCATGTCGTCTATGGCGTGGTCGGCTACAAGACCCATGCCAAGGCGTTGCTGATCGTCCGCCGCGAGGATGGTGGCCTGAAGCGCTACGTCCACCTCGGCACCGGCAACTACCACCCGCGCACCGCCCGCCTGTACACCGACTTCGGCCTGATGACGGCCAACGAGGAAATCACCAACGACGTCAGCGAGGTATTCAAGCAGCTGACCGGGCTGGGCCAGGCGCGCACCCTGAAACACCTGTGGCAGGCGCCGTTTACCCTGCAACCCAACGTCGTCGCCGCGATCCAGGCCGAGACAGCGATTGCCCGCACCGGCGCCAAGACCCGCATCGTCGCCAAGATGAATTCGCTGCTCGAGCCGGAAGTCATCAACGCCCTCTACGAAGCCTCGCAGGCCGGCGTCGAGGTCGATCTCATCGTCCGCGGCGTCTGCGCGTTGCGCCCCGGCGTACCCGGGCTATCGGACAACATTCGCGTGCGCTCGATCATCGGCCGCTTCCTCGAGCACCACCGGATTTTCTATTTCCTCGCCGGCGGCGAGGAAAACGTCTATCTGTCGAGTGCCGACTGGATGGAGCGCAATTTCTTCAAGCGCATCGAACTAGCCTTCCCCATCCTCGACCCGAAGCTGAAGAAGCGGGTCATTACCGAAGGCCTGAAGTTCTACTTGGCCGACAATCAGCAGGGCTGGGAGATGAACGGCCAGGGACTCTACCAGCGGCGACGCTCGGCACGCAGCAAGCCGCACAACGCCCAGAGCGAACTGATGCTGACGCTGGGCGGCTGAGGCGCGCAGCCGCTCAGCGCGCCTTGCTGCCGCCTTCGCCGGGCGTCAGGAAGAGCGCGATGCCGACGGCAATCGGCAGCAGCGGCCACCAGGTCCGCAGCAGTTCGACCAGATCGAAATCGAGCCAATCGAGATTGACGGCCAGCGCCACGACGCCGATCAGGATCAGGACGATGGCGGCGAAGTTTCCCTTCACGATTGGCTCCCGGTCAGGCCCGGCGCACGCCGACGACGCCCTCGACGTCGTGGATCAACGTCAGGGTGCGCTGCAGGTGCTGCAGGTTGGTGATTTCGACGGTGAAGCTCATGTGCGCCTTGCCCTGCTTCGACTGGGTATTGACGCCGACGACGTTGAGCTTTTCGCGGGTGAAGATTTCCGAGATGTCGCGCAGCAGGCCCTGGCGGTCGTGCGCATCGACGACGATGTCGCAGGCGAAGACGCCGGTCGTCTGCACACCCCAGTCGGTCTCGATGACCCGTTCCGGATGCAGGGCGGCGAGATTGGCGAAATTGGGGCAGTCCATGCGGTGAATGGAAATACCCTTGCCGCGCGTGATGAAACCCTGGATTTCATCCGGCGGCGCCGGCTTGCAGCAACGGGCCAACTGGGTCAACAACTTGTCCACGCCGACGATCAGGATGCCCTGATTGCCTTCGACCGGCTTGCTCGGTTTGGCGATGACCTCATCCGGCAGCTGCGTTTCGGCAAGCAGGTCGCCGCCCTTGGCCACGGCCTGGAAATGCCGCTGGTTCAGCTCGCCGCGGGCGGCGGCGATGTACAGGTCGTCGGCGCGGGAGAAGCCGAGCTTGTGCGCCAGTTCCTCGATGTTGGCGCCGGTCTGGCCGGCCCGCTGCAATTCTTTGCCGACCAGCGCCCGGCCTTCGCCCAATGTTTCTTCCAGCGCCAGATTGGAGAACCAGGCGCGCACCTTGACCCGGGCGCTCTTGGTATGGATGTAGCCGAGCGACGGATTGAGCCAGTCGCGCGATGGACCGCCGAGCTTGGCGGTGACGATCTCGACCTGCTGGCCGGTTTCCAGCGCCGTGTTGAGCGGCACCAGGTGCCCCTCGACCTTGGCGCCGCGGCAGCGGTGGCCAAGATCGGTATGCACACGGTAGGCGAAATCGACCGGCGTCGCCCCCTGCGGCAGGTCGACCACCTTGCCCTGCGGGGTGATGACGTAGATCGTTTCGTCCAGCGCCGCCTGCTTGTAGTGATTGACCCAGTCCGAGCTGTCGGCGACTTCGTCCTTCCAGGTCAGCAGCTGGCGCAGCCAGGCGATCTTCTCGTCGTAGTCGTCCTCGTGCGAACGCTTGCTGCCTTCCTTGTAGCGCCAGTGGGCGGCGACGCCGAGCTCGGCGTGCTTGTGC
The DNA here is from genome assembly GCA_002842345.1 of Betaproteobacteria bacterium HGW-Betaproteobacteria-12. Lineage (GTDB taxonomy): Bacteria > Pseudomonadota > Gammaproteobacteria > Burkholderiales > Rhodocyclaceae > Azonexus. Next base: position 4,022 of record PHCU01000166.1, read on the forward strand.
ATCTCCTCGGTGCGGATCTGGATTTCCAGGCTGCGCCCGTCCGGGCACTGCACGGCGGTGTGCAGCGAGCGGTAGTAATTGCCCTTCGGGTTCGAGATGTAGTCGTCGAACTCCTTGGAAATCGGCGACCACAGGTTATGCACGATGCCGAGCGCGGTGTAGCAGTCCTTCAAGTCGTCGACGATGATGCGCAGGGCGCGTACGTCGTAGACCTCGGAGAACTCGACGCCCTTTTTGCGCATCTTGTTCCAGATGCTGTAGATGTGCTTCGGCCGGCCATAGACTTCGGCATTGCGGACGCCCGCGCCCTCAAGCTCCTCGCGCACCTTCGCCACCGCATCGGTAATGAATTGCTCGCGCTCGCTGCGCTTCTCGTCGAGCATCTTGGCGATTTTCTTGTAGGTATCCGGATGAATGAAACGGAAGGAGAGGTCCTCCAGTTCCCATTTCAGTTCCCAGACCCCGAGCCGGTTGGCCAGCGGCGAATAGAGTTCCAGCGTCTCGCGCGCCACCTGGACGCGCAACTCGTCCGCATTGGCGGCGTAATAGCGCAAGGTCTGCGTCCGGCTGGCCAGGCGCAGCAGCACGACGCGGATGTCCTCGACCATGGCCAGCAGCATCTTGCGCAGCACTTCGATCTGCGCCTTCATTTCCGCCGGATTGGCCTCGCCGGCCTCGATATTGGCGGCGACGAAACCCTTGGTGATCGGCCGCAGCTTGTTCAGCCGCGAAATGCCACCGACCAGATGCGCCGCCGGCTTGCCGAACTTTTCCTCGATGCGGGCGATGCCATGCTCTTCCATGGCCGGAATGGCGAACAGCACGGCCGCCATGCGCGATTCGACATCGAGCTTGAGGCCGGCGATGATCACCGCCATGCCCAGCGCGTGCGACCAGATGCGTTCGCCGCTGCCCAGCGTCTTGTTGCCGTAGGTTTCCCAGGCATATTCGACTGCCCGCGTCAGCGCTGCTGACTCCTCCGTCGACAGGCCGGTGACCAGGGTGGCGAGGAACTGCTCGAAGTCGCTTTGCGAAGCGACGGAATGAACGACGGAGACCATGGGGCGCGATTATATTCCTGCCCCGCCGGCAAGGACAGCCGGGGCCGGGCGGGCGGCGGTATCCGCCTCAGTGATTGAGGATCTTGGAGAGGAACTGCTGCGCCCGGTCGGAACGCGGCTGGCCGAAAAAGTCTTCCTTCTGCGCATCCTCGACGATCAGGCCCTGATCCATGAAGATGACCCGATGCGCCACCTTGCGGGCGAAGCCCATCTCGTGCGTCACGCACATCATGGTCATGCCCTCGTGCGCCAGTTCGACCATGACGTCGAGCACCTCGTTGATCATTTCCGGATCGAGGGCCGAAGTCGGTTCGTCGAACAGCATGCAGATCGGGTCCATGGCCAGCGCCCGGGCGATCGCCACGCGCTGCTGCTGGCCGCCGGACAGCTGGCCGGGAAACTTGTCGGCCTGCGTCTTGAGGCCGACCCGGTCGAGCAGCTTGAGGCCCTTGTCCACCGCCGCCTCCTTGCTCCGCCCGAGCACCTTGATCTGGGCCAGGGTCAGGTTTTCGGTGATGCTCATGTGCGGGAACAATTCGAAATGCTGGAAGACCATGCCGACGCCGGCGCGCAGCTTGGACAGGTTGGTCTTCGGATCGCCGACGGAAATGCCGTTGACCCGGATCTCGCCCTGCTGGAAGGGCTCCAGGCCATTGACGCACTTGATCAGCGTCGATTTGCCGGAGCCCGACGGGCCGCAGACGACAACCACCTCGCCCTTGTCGATCCGCGTCGTGTTGTCGGTCAGCACCTGGAAGCTGCCGTACCACTTGGAAACCTTGTTGATCTCGATCATTGGGCGTACCTCTTCTGCAGGCGTTTGACGAAGCGCGAGACGGCAAAGGAAATGAAGAAATAGACCACCCCGGCGAAGATCAGCAATTCGACCAGCCGCCCGTCGCGGTCGCCGACCTTGTAGGCGGTACCGAAGAAGTCGGAGAGGCCGATCACATAGACCAGCGAGGTGTCCTGGAACAGGATCACCGCCTGCGTCAGCAGCAGCGGCGTCATGTTGCGGAAGGCCTGCGGCAGCACCACCAGACGCATGGTCTGGCCGTAGGTCATGCCGAGCGCCAAGCCGGCGGAAATCTGGCCGCCCGAGACGCTCTGGATGCCGGCGCGGATGATTTCCGAATAGTAGGCGGCCTCGAACAGCGAGAAGGCGACCAGCGCCGAGGCCAGGCGAATGTCGCCGAGCGCATCGCCGAACAGCGTGCGCAGCAATTGCGGCACAATCAGGTAGAACCACAGGATGACCATCACCAGCGGCACCGAGCGGAACAGGTTGACGTAGGAAGCGGCGGCCAGCGACAGCAGGCGGCTGTTCGACAGCCGGGCGACGGCCAGCAGCGTGCCCAGGACGATGCCGATGATGATGGCGGTCAGTGTCACCTCGAAGGTGATCAGCAGGCCCTTGGCCAGCAGCGGCAGGGCACCGGGAATGGACGACCAGTCGAATTCGTACATGTCACTTGCCTCCGCCGATGTAGCCCGGCACCCGCACCCGCTGTTCCAGGCGGCGCATCAGGAACATGACCACGACGTTGATCAGCATGTAGAGCAGCGTCACCGCAATGAAGGCCTCATACGGCTGGGCGGTGTAATCGACCAGTTGCTGCGCCTGGCGCGACAGCTCGACTAGGCCGATGGTGGTCGCCACGGCCGAGTTCTTGAAGATATTGAGAAATTCCGAGGTCAGTGGCGGCACGATGATGCGCGCCGCCATCGGCACCAGCACGTGGCGGTAGATCTGCGGCAGCGTCAGGCCCAGCGCCTTGCCGGCCGCCAGCTGCCCTTTCGGCAGCGACTGGATGCCGGCCCGCACCTGCTCGGCGACGCGGGCCGAGGTGAACAGCCCGAGGCAGACCATCGCCGAGAAGAACTGCTGCGTCAGCGGATGCGCCTGCTTGAAGGCCGAGCCCCATTGTTCCGGAATCAGCTCCGGCATCACGAAATACCAGAGGAACAGCTGGACGAGCAGCGGAATGTTGCGGAACAGCTCGACATAAGCGGCGGCCAGCGTCGCCAGCCAGCGATTGGGCACGGTGCGCAGCACGCCGACGATGAAGCCGAGCACCAGGGCGATGATCCAGGCCGTCAGCGACAGGGTCACGGTCCATTGCAGGCCTTCGAGCAGCCAGACCAGATAGGTACTGCCCCCCGACGGGGTCTCGGACAGGAAGATGTCCCAGTTCCAGTTGTAGTTCATGACTACCCCCTGCCTTCAGCAGGGCCGGCAGCGGGGCCGCCGCCGGCCTGTCGGAATCACGGCCCCGGCCGGGGCCGCGCCGCTTACTCGAATGCCTTGTCGTTCGGTACTGCGTACAACGCCTTCATTTCGCCGGAGATCGGCATGTTCAGGTTCAGCCCCTTGGGCGGAATCGGGTTCATGAACCACTTGGCGTAGATCTTCTCCGCCTCGCCGGACGTCTGCACCTTGGCGATGGCGGCATCGACCACTTTCTTGAACTCCGGATCGTCCTTGCGCAGCATGCAGCCGTAGGCTTCCTTCGACTGCGCCGTGCCGGTCACGATCCAGTCGCCGGGCTTCTTGGCCTTGGCCATTTCGCCGTAGAGCAGCGCGTCGTCCATCATGAAGGCGACGGCGCGGCCGGTTTCCAGGGTCAGGAAGGATTCGCCGTGATCCTTGGCCGAGATGATGTTCATCTTCATGCCCTTCTCTTCGTTCATCTTGCGGATCAGCCGCTCGGAGGTGGTGCCGGCGGTGGTCACCACGTTCTTGCCGGCAAGATCGGCAAAGTCGTTGATGCCCGAGGTCTTCTTGGCCATCAGCTTGGTGCCGATGACGAAAATGGTGTTGGAAAAGGCGACCTGTTTCTGCCGCTCGGTATTGTTGGTGGTCGAGCCGCACTCGATATCGATGGTGCCGTTCTGGATCAGCGTGATGCGGTTGGCCGAAGTCACCGGCATCAGCTTGGTGTCGAGTTTGGCCAGTTTCAGTTCGGCCTTCACCGCGTCAACCACCTTCAACATGATTTCGTGCGAGTAGCCGATCACCTGCTGCTGGTCGTTGTAGTAGGAAAACGGAATCGACGATTCGCGGTGGCCCAGCGTCACGGCGCCGCTGGCCTTGATCTTGTCCAGCGTGCCGGCGGCGTAGGCCGGGGTGGACAGGATGGCGGCGGCGACGGATGCAGCGATCAGGGTACGTTTCATGAAATCTCCTCCGGGCGAAATGGATGATGGATGGATCGCGATGCAGCCTTGCGTCCTTGCAACTGCCATACAAGTGCATGCCGGGACAGCAAACCACCGTTTCCCTTGGATTGCAAATAATGCGGACAATTCCACGCCGTTCGAAAATCGGCGGGG
>PHCU01000166.1:8431-10934 GCA_002842345.1 Betaproteobacteria bacterium HGW-Betaproteobacteria-12
TCCTGACCAACCCCTACCTGCTGCTGACCCTGACCGCGCTGTTCTGGTCCGGCAACATGGTGCTCGGCCGCGGCATCCGCGCCGACGTACCGCCACTGGCCCTGGCCTTCTGGCGCTGGGCGATCGCCCTCGCCCTGGTCCTGCCGCTCGCCCTGCCGCACCTGAAAAGCCAGTGGCCGCTGCTCAAGCAGGGCTGGAGGCCGGTACTGATCCTCGGCCTGATCGGCGTCGGCGGCTACAACACCTTCGCCTACATCGCCCTGCAATACACCACGGCGACCAACGCCGTTCTGCTCAACTCCTTCATCCCGGTGGTCACCATCGCCATCTCCTGGGCCTTCCTCGGCAAGCACCTGAGCCGGCCGCAGGCCATCGGCGTACTCGTCTCGATGATCGGCGCCCTGAGCATCGTCGCCCGCGGCGACCTGCAGGTGCTGGCCCATCTCAACCTCAATCTCGGTGACGCCTGGATGCTGGCCGCCGTGCTGGTCTGGGCCATCTACACCGTCGGCCTGGCCTGGCGCCCGGCCGGCGTTGATCCGATGCTGATGCTGGCGGCGATGACCACGGTCGGCGTTGCCGCACTGCTGCCGGCCTACCTCTGGGAAATGGCCGCCGGTCGGCAGATCAACGTGCATCTCGGCTCGCTCGCCTCGCTGGCCTATGTCGGCATCTTCCCCAGCTTCCTCGGCTACATCTTCTACAACCGCGGTGTCGCCGAAGTCGGCGCCAACAAGGGCAGCCTGTTCATCCATCTGATGCCGGTCTTCGGCACCCTCCTGTCGTTCATCTTTCTCGGCGAAATCCCGGTCTGGTATCACTACCTCGGCATCGGGCTGATCTTCACCGGCATCTGGCTGACCATGAAGAAGTGATGGGCCTGCTCGACTGGTTCCGCCGCGCCAAGCCGGCCGCCATCCCCGACGCGGTCTGGCAGCGCACGGTGCGCAGCCTGCCCTTTCTCGCCATCCTCGACGCCGCCGACCGGCAACGCCTGAAAGCGCTGAGCGAGGCCTTCCTGGCCGAAAAGGAATTCACCGCCGCCGGCGGCCTCGAACTGAGCGACGAAATCTGCGTCGCCATCGCCGCCCAGGGCTGCCTGCCGATCCTCAACCTCGGCTTGGCAGCCTACCGCGACTGGGTCGGCATCGTCGTCTATCCGGACGAATTCGTCGTGCCGCGCGAAATCCACGACGCGGATGGGGTGGTCCACGAGTACGACGACGTGCTGTCCGGCGAGGCCTGGCAGGGCGGCCCCCTGCTCGTCTCCTGGCACGATGTGCAGATGGCCGGTGAAGGCTACAACGTCGTCATCCACGAATTCGCCCACAAGCTGGACATGCTCAACGGCGAGGCCGACGGCATGCCGGCGCTGCACTCGGATCTCGACGCCGCCGAGTGGGAGCGCGTCTTCGCCGGCGCCTACGAGGATTTCTGCCGGCGCGTGGACAATGACGAAGAAACGATCATTGACCCCTATGCCAGCGACGACCCGGCCGAATTCTTCGCCGTGCTCTCGGAAAGCTTCTTCGAATTGCCCGCGGTCGTGCAGCGCGAGTATCCGGCGGTGTACGCGCTGCTGCAGCGCTACTACCGGCAGGATCCGCTAACCCGGGCCCGGTAAACGGAAAAAGGCCGGCTTCCTCACGGAAGCCGGCCTTTAAACTGGCTGAATGGAGCTTAGTGGCCGGAAGCCCCCGAAGCGCCGACGCCCGTTTCCGAACGGATCAGCTGATCGGCGAACAGGGCACGTTCCTTCTTCGCCTGCTCGCTGTTATCCAGCAGCGAGACGATCCAGATCACCACGAAAGCTGTGGTCATCGAGAAGATCGCTGCCGAAGCGTAAGGGAACATGGCGCTGCCCTTCGGGTTGCCCAGCGCGGCTTCCCAGACGGCCGGCGACATCACGGTCAGCACGACCGAGAGAACCAGGCCGACCGAGCCGCCGGCAACGGCGCCACGGGTGGTGCAGTTCTTCCACAGCACGGACATGAAGAGCACCGGGAAGTTGGCCGAGCAGGCGATGGTGAAGGCCAGCATGACCATGAAGGCGACGTTCTGCTTTTCGAAGATGATACCGAGCAACACGGCGACGATGCCGAGGATGATCGTGGTGACCTTCGAGACGCGCAGTTCGGTCTTCGAGTCGACATTGCCATGACGCCAGACGGAGGCGTACAGGTCGTGCGACACGGCCGAGGCACCGGACAGCGTCAGGCCGGCAACGACGGCCAGGATGGTGGCGAAGGCGACGGCCGAGATGAAGCCGAGGAACATGTTGCCACCAACGGCGTTGGCCAGATGCACCGCTGCCATGTTGCCGCCGCCCTTCAGGCCCTTGGCGATCTCGCCATCGACATAGTAGGCGGCCGGATCCTGCACCAGCATCACGATGGCGCCGAAGCCGATGATGAAGGTCAGGATGTAGAAGTAGCCGATCCAGGTCGTCGCCCAGGCCACCGACTTGCGGGCTTCCTTGGCGTTCGGCACGGTGAAGAAGCGC
>PHCU01000167.1 GCA_002842345.1 Betaproteobacteria bacterium HGW-Betaproteobacteria-12
TGGCCGTGCAGTACGACGAGCAGTTGCGGTTGGCGGCGGAGCGGGCTGGGCAGATCGACAGCCTGACACAGGCTCAGGCCCAACTCGCTCAGGAGAAGGGGGCGCTGGCCGGAAAGTGCGACGAACATGCCCGGTTGGCGGCGGAGCGGGCAGCGCAGATCGAAAGCCTGAAGCAGGTCCAGGCACAGCTCGCCCAGGAGAAGATGGCATTGACTGCGCAACGCGACGAACAAGCCAAGCTTGTAGCTGAGAGCAATACGCAGATTGAGGCACTCAAGCAGCAGATGCAAGCCAGGCACCAGGCCGAAGCCGATCTGTCGGCGCGCCAACAGCTGATGCATGAGGAAGTGGTCAGGGCCGAAGCTCAACTCGACCTGATCAAGGAGATGGTCCTCCGGGAGGCCAGCCTTTGAGCACTAATTCGCAGCCGCGCCGTCGAAAATCGTCCGTTAAGCCGGTTGCGGTCATCGAAACCGAGCCGGAGCAGTCTGTCGTTCCCTACGACGAAAATCTTCTTGAGCGATCCCGTACCCAATGGCAGTTTGGTGATTGGCAAAGTCTCGTCCAGATGGATAGGGATGTCCTGCAACATCATCCGGATCGCGCCAAGTTGGCCTTGCTGGCTGCTGCTGGCCACTTGCAATCCAATAATCCAGGTGAAGCCAGGAGGCTCATTCGGTTGGCTCAGGATTGGGGTATCAGCAACAAGCTTGCTGTCCAGATTCTGGTGGCCGGTGTGCACAACAGCCTGGGGCGTGCTGTCGCCATCGAAGGAAATCATTTGCGTGCGTTCAAGCATTTTGAAAATGCGATTTTGGTTGGCACGCCCGGTAGCGATACTCGATTAATTGCTCAAGCCCGCAGCAGCTATCAAAGTAATCTACTGGGCATGCAGGCAATACCGCGGAAGGATTCGGTGGGGGCGACAGTACTTGCAGATGAAAAGCCCGAATCTGCCGTTGCCTACCAGGTGTCCCTCTCCTTCAGTTTCAACAAAGCCACTCCGATTAAATTGGGCTTCAACACGAAGCAAAATCAATGGCTTCGCTTTGTCGAAGCTGGCATTGAATTCGAAACGGTGAATGGGGCACCTCTGTATCTGGTCAGCAACGAGTCGGGAGAGTTCGACAAGCCACCGCACAAGCCACAGTTCGTGGTCCAGGCAGATACCACCTATCTCGTTTCGGGTGAAATAAAGAACGACGGCGACAACCGGCCGGTAGTGTGGATATTCCAGTATGCGGAGGGCAAGCAGATCGACAAGCAGTCGGTTACCGTTGAATCCAGTCGATTCAGTTTCCGTTTTAGAAGCTTGCCTGCAACGGAGTCCGTTGCAATTGGAATTCGACTCGCAGGTCACGGAAAACTGCTAGTGAAGGGCAGTTCGATAAGTTTGCACGAGCAAACCAATGATGACGTAGCCGCTTTTTTTGTCGAGCAACTCAAAAAAGCCGAGCAGGCTCAGAAGCGCGACATGGAAAACTCCATGAAGCAAATTGAAGCTTGCATCCGACTGCAACACTATCTCGGTCCGGAAATCATTTTGCCGGATACGCACAACTGGCCGATCAGCCCGGACTTCGGTGTGCTGCTTGTCAATCTGGTCGAGCAGAACGAATACGATGCGGTCATCGAATTTGGCTCGGGAACGTCCACGCTCATTCTGGCCAAGGCGCTGGATCGTGTCGGGCGCCGTGAGCAGCGCAAGCCGTCGCCGCTGTTGAGTTTTGATCATCTTCAGGAATACCGCGACAAGACGCAAAAATCGCTCAAGCAAGCGGGTCTGACAGAATATGCCGATGTTGTCATTGCTGAATTGCAAACCTGGAAAGATGCCGACGGCACTGAATACGCCTATTACGACTGCGATCCGGCATTACGAGCGCTCAAACAGCAGCTCGAAAAGCCCAACGCCAGAATACTGGTGGTGGTCGACGGGCCACCGGCAGCCTTGGGCCGCCATGCGCGTTATCCAGCGTTGTCCAAAGTCCTCGGGGCAGTAAGCAGTGAAGCAGCCTACGACTTCTTGATGGACGATTATCTGCGCACTGACGAGCAGGAAATTATTGCGCGCTGGAGCGAGTTTTTGACCCAAAGTGCCATTCCGCATGAACGTATCGAGTTCAAGAATCTGGAAAAGAAGGCATGCCTGCTTTCACTCACTAAACAAACCATCACTGAGTAACATCCAATGAAAGTTCTGACCGTCTTCGGGACTCGCCCCGAAGCCATCAAAATGGCGCCCGTCGTCAAGGGGCTGGCTGCGGATAGTGCCTTCGAAGCCCGGGTATGCGTGACGGCGCAGCATCGCCAGATGCTCGATCAAGTGCTCGATATTTTCGCCATCCGTCCGGATTTCGATCTGAATCTCATGAAGCCTGGACAGGATCTGAGCGACATAACCGGCAATGTCCTGCTCGGCATGCGCGACGTCTTCCAGCAATGGACCCCCGACATCATCCTCGTCCATGGCGATACCACCACAACATTGGCGGCCAGCCTTTCTGCTTACTATGCCAAGGTGAGGGTAGGGCATGTGGAGGCCGGTTTGCGTACGGGCAACAAGTATTCACCCTGGCCGGAGGAAATGAACCGGTGCCTCACGGGCGCCATGACTGACATTCATTTTGCGCCGACGGAAATGGCTCGTGCCAATCTCCTGCGTGAAGGTATAGCCGATGAAATAATTCATGTGACCGGCAATACCGTAATCGATGCCTTGCTGGACGTCGTTGACCGGGTAGGGACTGACCAAGCCCTACGTACGCAGCTGGAATCCCATTTCAGTTTCATCGACCCCAAAAAGCGGATGATTCTTGTGACAGGACATCGCCGCGAGAACTTTGGTGCGGGCTTCGAAAATATCTGTCATGCCTTGGCGGCAATTGCGCGGCGTGGTGACGTCCAGGTCGTCTACCCGGTTCACCTCAATCCCAATGTCCAGGAACCCGTACGCCGCATTCTTTCCGACGTGCCCGGCGTTTTCTTGATCGAGCCGCAGGATTACCTGCCCTTTGTCTATCTGATGGAGCGCAGCCATCTGCTGATTACTGACTCAGGAGGGGTCCAGGAGGAAGCGCCTTCCCTCGGCAAGCCCGTGCTGGTCATGCGCGACACCACCGAGCGCCCGGAGGCCGTTGATGCTGGAACGGTCAAGCTGGTCGGCACCAATCAGGCAAGCATCGTTCGCGAGGCCAATCAACTGCTGGACGACCCGGTCGCCTACGACGCCATGGCACGTGCCCACAATCCCTATGGGGACGGTCTCGCCGCTGAACGTATTCGCGACATTCTGAAATCATCAACTGACTGATACCGACAATATGTTCAACACCATCTCGATGATCGGGCTAGGCTATATCGGCCTGCCCACCGCCACGTTATTCGCGTCCCGCAAGAAGAAAGTCATTGGCGTCGATATCAATCAGCATGCCGTCGACACCATCAATCAGGGAAAGATTCATATCGTCGAACCGGAACTCGACATATTGGTGCACGCTGCGGTGACAGAGGGCTACTTGCGTGCCACTACCAAACCGGAACCTGCAGATGCTTTTCTGATTGCCGTGCCGACACCTTTCACGGACGGCCATAAACCTGATCTTCGCTATATCGAATCTGCGGCAAAAGCAATTGCGCCAGTACTGGAACAAGGCAATCTGGTCATCCTTGAATCCACATCGCCTGTCGGCGCAACCGAAAAGCTAGCCAAATGGCTTGCCGAGGCACGCACCGACCTAACTTTCCCACAACAGGCTGGCGAATCTGCCGATATCCAGGTGGCCTATTGCCCGGAGCGCGTATTGCCGGGCCATGTCGTTCGAGAACTTGTCGCCAACGACCGGGTAATCGGCGGCATGACCCAGACCGCCACTACTATGGCAACCGGCCTCTATAGGACTTTTGTCGAAGGTAGCCTGGTGCCGACCAATTGCCGTACGGCCGAGATGTGCAAGCTGACGGAAAATAGCTTCCGCGATGTGAACATCGCTTTTGCCAATGAACTTTCGATGATCTGCGACAAGTTGGATATCAACGTCTGGGAACTCATCAGCCTGGCCAACCGTCATCCGCGGGTAAATATCCTGCTGCCTGGCGCTGGGGTGGGGGGGCATTGCATTGCGGTCGATCCCTGGTTCATCGTCGATACAACGCCGGAAGAGGCACGCATTATTCGTATGGCTCGTGAAGTAAATGATCACAAGCCTGTGTGGGTTCTGGACAAGATCAAGGCCGCCATTCTGGATGCGCTCACGGCAAAGCCGGGCGGGGTTATGGCTGATGTCAAGGTGGCTTGTTTCGGTCTTGCGTTCAAGCCGGATATTGATGATTTGCGTGAAAGTCCAGCCGTGGAAATTGCGGAGATGGTTATCCGGCTCGGTTGCCAAGTACTTATCGTGGAGCCCAATATCGAAACCTTGCCTGAAAAATTGACTGCTACAAACGTGAGCCTTGAGCCGTTTGATGTAGCCCTGGCGAATGCAGATGTCTGCTGCTTGCTAGTCAAGCACCGCTCGTTCATCGAGGCAGCGCCAACCTTCAGAAACTGCGGCAAGTTTGTCGATGCCGTGGGTTTGCTAGCTACCGCATAATCGAAAGCAAAAAAGGAAAGTCCATGCAGCAGTCTATGGTGCGCCGTGCGGCGGATGAATTTACCCGGGGAAATTATCTGGTTGCCCTTGATCTTTATCGGGAGCTCTCAGATCAGATTGGTGCTCAGTATTTTCATACCAATATCTGGCTATGCGAGAAGAACCTAAGGAGCCGAGGTCGCCGGAACTGCACTCAACTTCCATTAAATGCCGTCAAGGTTGCCTGCGTGATGGATGAATTTACATTCCATAGCTATGAACCAGAATGCAATTTGTTTCCTCTTACACCCGAGAATTCCATCGCGGAGCTTGAGGCATTTTCTCCCGATTTGCTGTTTATCGAGTCCGCCTGGCGTGGCAAGGATGAATTATGGAACCGGAAGATTGGCACTTTGAGCCGCGAGCTTCGGGAAATGTTGCGCTGGTGCAAGGAGCGGCAGGTGCCGACGATGTTCTGGAACAAGGAAGATCCAATTCACTTCGAGACCTTCCTGACCACTGCCCAGCAGTTCGATTATGTATTTACTACCGATATCGATTGCATCGCGCGCTACAAAGCAGCTTTGGGGCATGAGCGGGTCTATTTTCTTCCCTTTGCCTGCCAGCCCAAGACCCACAATCCAATCGAGCTCTATTCGCGAAAGGACGCCTTCTGTTTTGCCGGCGCATACTACGTTCGCTACCCGGAGCGTACGCGTGACCTGGAAAACTATGTCCTCGAATTTCCCAAGTTCAAGCCTTTGGAAATCTTCGACCGAAATTTTGGCAAAGATGATGTCAATTACAAATTTCCGGCGGAGTATGAACCCTTCATCGTCGGTACGCTGCCATTCAACGAAATTGACAAAGCTTACAAAGGGTACCGATATTCCATCAATCTGAACTCGATCAAGCAGTCGCAGACCATGTTCGCGCGGCGCGTGTTCGAACTGCTTGGTTCGAACACCATTACTGTCAGCAACTTCTCACGCGGTGTGCGCCTGATGTTCGGCGATATGGTCATTGCCAGTGATAGCGGCAAGGAGATTGTTGACCGTCTGCAGCGGCTGGATGGGGAGAGCAGTCTGAAATTTCGGCTAGCAGGTCTGCGAAAGGTAATGTTAGAGCACACCTATGAACACCGCTTGGCTTATGTGGCCCGCAAAGTGCTGGGTTGGCGTGGGGGCAGTGCACTACCGACTATGGTGTTCGTAGCATTGGTTAAGTCGAAGGATGAGTATCAACGCGTGATTGATACTTATCTTTCACAACGACACGCCAATAAACGTTTGCTGGTTGTGCTGAGCAGTAACACGGATGTTATGCAGATGCCTGTCACTGATGACGAATCCGTTAAGGTTTTGACATGTGATCAGGCCAAGCAACTGCGCATTGGACAATGCCTCAAAGAAGCTGAATGGCTTGCCGTACTGTCGGCAGATGACTATTACGGGCCGAATTATTTGGTCGACCTCGCTATCGCAAGTCGGTATGGCCAGTTCCCGGTGATCGGTAAAGCCTCACGTTACCAATGGAATGGGGATGCCATTCGGCTGTTTGCGGCTGGCTGTGAATACCATATAGACGTCAGCTTACCTGCACGTTCCAGCGCTATTCGTGCCGATGCAATTCATGGTGAACGAATGTTGCATCCTTGGCTGGAATACCAGATTAGTAAGGTATGGGAACAGCCTGGGCTTGCTATCGATGCATTTAACTACTGCGAGAATGGCTATCAAACGAGCGATCTTTCTGCAGTAAAAGCATGTGTCGATGACATGCAACTGGATACAGGAATCACTATCAACGAACTCACGAAGATAGCGGAAGAGATACCTCCTGCAGAGTTTGATGAGTCCAGTTTGCCGAATTGGAATGCCGCAAGACTTGTGCAGATACTGGGAGAAGTCCGTCACCCTCAGATCAGTATCGAGATACTCCAGGGGGGACTATCTATAAACTCCAACTTGCCAGATGGCAAGCACGAATACATTTACGCTGCTCAGGAATTGCCAGTTGGTACGCTGCCCATCCGAAACATGATGGACACCCATCTGGATGCCTCTCCTGGGCTGAACGTCCAATACGTGTTTGTCTTTCTCAATGACAAGAAGCAGAAGATTAGTCACGTAATTCATAGTGCAAACTGCAACCATAGTGCAGCCATACCGGAGGGCACTGCTTTTGTTCGCATGGGGTGGCGCATTTATGGGAGCGGTGCGAGCACGATTAAATCGCTGTTGTGGGGGCATCGTAAATTGGAGCCAGCACGGCTACTTGGTCGCAGCGAAGTCCTTCTGTTGACCAATCAATACCCCAGCTACGACGATCTTTATCGCAACGGTTTCGTGCATAGCCGGGTGAAGTCCTATCGTCAGTTGGGGGTCAATGTAGATGTGTTTCGGCTACATCAACGTGTTGCGACGAGTTATCACGAATTCGAGAATATCGATGTGGTGACTGGTAGTCAGGATGCTTTGCGCAAAATTCTTGATAGTGGTCGTTATAAAACCGTATTGGTGCATTTCCTGTCACCTCTTATGTGGGAGGTGCTTGAGAGCTATCCCCAACTGGGAAAAGTTGTCTGGGTCCATGGTGCAGAAATTCATCCATGGCATCGCCGTGAATACAACTATGAGACCGAAGGCGAGCGAACCAAGGCGATGCGAGAAAGCGAGGGCCGTATGGCATTCTGGCGAGGCATTCTCAAACCCATGGCCCCTAATCTCAAGCTGGTGTTCGTGTCTAATTCTTTTGCAGAGGAGGTCTTTCAAGATATTGGATTTCGTTTGCCTAATGATGATTACACCGTCATACATAATCCGATTGATACAGAGATGTTCTCCTATCGGGCAAAGTCAATTGAGCAGCGCAAACGAGTGCTCTCTATACGACCATTTGCATCGCGCCAGTATGCGAATGACTTAAGTGCAAATGCGATTATGAAGCTATCCAAGAAGTCATGTTTTAAGGATATGGAATTCAGAATTATTGGTGACGGGAAATTGTTTGACGAAACGGTCGAACCGCTAAGAGAATTTTCGAACGTTATTATTGAGCGACGGTTCCTCTCACATGCTGAAATTGCTGACCTGCATAGGGATTATGGTGTGTTTTTAGTACCAACCCGATGGGATTCCCATGGTGTTTCGCGAGATGAGGCTATGGCATCAGGATTGGTGCCTGTCACGAACGCTGTAGCTGCGATTCCAGAGTTTGTCGACGATGAGTGCGGGATGTTGGTCGCGGCGGAAGATGCGGATGGTGTTGCTTCTGCGGTTGAGAAACTCTATGAAAATCCTTCACTTTTTTCAAAGCTTTCAATAAATGCCGCAAAACGAGTCATCGCACAACGTAGCAACAACAAGATGATTAAGATGGAAATTGATTTTTTTGCCACTATTAAGTAAGTTACTCAAGGATATATGCTGTGTTGGTACTAATCATTGTGTGCTTGGTTTGCGAGGTTGCCGAACGCGAATTAGATAATTTTTTGGCAATTCATCTTCTGAAAAATCGTTGATGCTTAAGTGCTTATGACAAGGTCCTGTAAACCCATCGAAACCCGCCTACTCTCAGCCTTTGAGTGCAAGCCAAGATGAGGGAATAAGCGGTTTTGATGGACGAACTGGCTGGGTTGGCCGATCTACAGAGGCCGAGCAATGACAGGCGGCATGACTTTTAGGAACTGCTAGGGATGACGATTGCGGCTGTGCTGTCGGACTGTGACACGATGGAAGACGTCGTGGAATGGTTGCACATGGG
>PHCU01000021.1 GCA_002842345.1 Betaproteobacteria bacterium HGW-Betaproteobacteria-12
GAGGAAGGCGATGCGCTTGATCAGCTCGGAGATGCCCTGCAGGGCCAGCAGCGTGAAGCCGATCGGCAGCAGGATCTTGACCGGCCAGCGGATCAGGCCGCCGGCATTGGCCGAGTATTCCTGGATCTTGTACGACTCGGCGACCAGCGGCAGCGACAGCCAGACCACGGTGATGACCATCGGCAACAGGAAGAAGACGGTGCCGATGATGTCGATCACGGCCAGGCCGCGAGCCGAGAAGCGGCTGGAGATGACGTCGATGCGTACGTGTTCGTTCTTTTGCAGCGTATAGGCGGCGCACAGCAGGAAGACGCCGGAGAACAGGTACCACTGGATTTCCAGCAGGCCGTTCGAACTGTCGTTGAAAATGAAGCGGTAACTGGCGTTGCCGGCGCTGATCACGGTCATGATCAGAACCAGCCAGAATGCGCCCCGGCCGACCCGCTCGTTGAGCCAGTCGATCAGCTGCGAGAGCTTGAGTAGAAGGGTCACGAAAAGTCCTCCTCGGTTGATAGAATTCCCGGCTTCTATTGGTGGCCGGAGTTTGATGGAAAATCCCAGTAGGCCCAATTTACTGCGAAGGTGATAGCGAGACCATGGTGGAAATCCCTACAAACTCCCCAACCCGCCTCTGTCTGGTGCGCCATGGCGAAACCGAGTGGAACGCGGCGCGCCGTATCCAGGGGCAGATCGACATCGGCCTCAATGCCACCGGCCATCGCCAGGCCGAGGCCGCCGGCCGCTGGTTGGCGGCAGCCGCTATCGGCGCCATCTACAGCAGCGACCTGCAGCGCGCCTGGCTGACCGCGCAGGCCATCGGCCGGAGCCTGGGGCTGGCGCCGGAGGCCAATCCGTCGTTACGCGAACGACGCTACGGCGTCTTCGAAGGACTGACCTACGATGAAGCCAGGCGCGACCATCCGGACGGCTATGCTGCCTTCGAAGGGCGCAACGCCGACTACGATTTCGAAAACGGCGAGAGCCTGAAGGCGATGTTCGACCGGGTCACCGAAGCCCTGCGGGAGATCGTTGCCCGCCACGCCGGCCGCAACGTCGTCGTCGTCGTGCATGGCGGCGTACTCGACATCGTCAATCGCTTCGTTCGCGGTAACAGCCTGGAGATGCCGCGCGATTTCCTGATTCCGAATGCCGGCTTGAACTGGATCGCCTGTCGCGATGGCGTCTGGTCCATCGAGAGCTGGGGCGAAACGGCCCATCTGGAGCCGGGCGCCCTTGACGAGTTGCCTTCGTGATAAGATTCCCGCCCTTTTCAATGGCTTGAGGCATTCCCCATGTTTTCCGCGAAAGACACCCTGGCAAAAGTTGATCCCGAACTCTGGAAGGCCATCGAAGCCGAAAACCAGCGTCAGGAAGACCACATCGAACTGATCGCGTCCGAAAACTACGTGAGCAAGGCGGTCATGGAAGCCCAAGGCTCCCAGCTGACCAACAAGTATGCCGAAGGCTATCCGGGCAAGCGCTATTACGGCGGTTGCGAGCATGTCGATGTCACCGAGCAGATCGCCATCGATCGCCTGAAGGCCCTGTTCGGCGCCGATGCCGCCAACGTTCAGCCGAATTCCGGCTCGCAGGCCAACCAGGCCGTGCTGATGGCCTTCTGCAAGCCGGGCGACACGATCATGGGCATGAGCCTGGCCGAAGGCGGCCACCTGACCCACGGCATGCCGCTGAACATGTCCGGCAAGTGGTTCAACGTCGTCTCCTACGGTCTCGATGCCAATGAAGCTATCGACTACGACAAGATGGAAGCCCTGGCCCGCGAGCACAAGCCGCGCCTGATCGTCGCTGGCGCCTCGGCCTATGCGCTGCGTATCGACTGGGAACGCTTTGCCAAGATCGCCAAGGAAGTCGGCGCCATTTTCTGGGTCGACATGGCCCATTACGCCGGCCTGATCGCCGCCGGTTTCTACCCGAACCCGGTGCCTTTCGCCGACGTCGTCACCTCGACCACGCACAAGACCCTGCGCGGTCCGCGCGGCGGCGTCGTGCTGATGAAGGCCGAGCATGAAAAGGCGATCAATTCCGCCATCTTCCCCGGCCTGCAGGGCGGCCCGCTGGAGCACGTCATCGCCGCCAAGGCCGTGGCCTTCAAGGAAGCGGCGACGCCGGAGTTCCGTAATTATCAGGAACAGGTCATCAATAACGCCCGCGTCATGGCCCGCGTGCTCGGCGAGGAGCGCGGCCTGCGCATCGTTTCCGGCCGTACCGAGAGCCACGTCTTCCTGGTCGACCTGCGTTCCAAGAACATCACCGGCAAGGAAGCCGAAGCCGCCCTGGGCCGTGCCCACATCACGGTCAACAAGAATGGCATCCCGAACGACCCGCAGAAGCCCTTCGTCACCTCCGGCATCCGCATCGGTTCGCCGGCGATGACGACGCGCGGATTTACCGAGATCGAATCAGAAACCATCGCCCACCTGATCGCCGACGTGCTCGATGCACCGACCGACGAAGCCGTGGCCGCCAAGGTCCGCGAAAAGGTCTCGGCCCTGTGCAAGAAGTTCCCGGTCTACGGTGCCTGAGAGTTGTTGGTTGCTGGTCATTGATTACTAGCGACTAACAACTGGCGACTAATAACCATGAAATGTCCTTTCTGCGGTGCCGAAGATACGGCGGTAGCCGATACCCGTCTCAACGACGAGGGCGATACCGTCCGTCGCCGCCGGAAGTGCAATGCCTGCGACAAGCGCTTCACCACCTACGAGCGGGCGGAAATCCAGCTGCCGCAGGTGGTCAAGAAGAACGGTCTGCGCACCGAGTTCAGCCGCGGCAAGCTGCGCGCCAGCCTGGAGCTGGCGCTGCGCAAGCGGCCGGTCAGCATCGAGGCGGTCGATGCCGCGGTCGCCGACATCGAGGAACGCCTGCTCTCGGCCGGCGAACGCGAAGTCAGCACGCAGCAGCTGGGCGAGCTGGTGATGCGCGAGCTGAAGAAGCTCGACAAGGTCGCCTACATCCGCTTCGCCTCGGTGTACCGCAATTTCGAAGACGTCGACGCCTTTTCCCGGGCGATCCGCGAAGTCTCGCCGCCCCCCCGCAAGAAATGAGCTTTGCCGCCGACGACCATCGACTGATGGCGCAGGCGCTGCAACTGGCCGAGCGCGGCCTGTGGACGACCAGCCCCAATCCACGCGTCGGCTGCGTGCTGGTCAAGGACGGCATCGTCGTTGGCGAAGGCTGGCACGAGAAGGCCGGCGAGCCGCATGCCGAGGTCCATGCCTTGCGCGCCGCCGGCGACCAGGCGCGCGGGGCGATTGCCTACGTGACGCTGGAGCCGTGCAGCCACCACGGCCGCACGCCGCCCTGCGCCGAGGCGCTGATCGCTGCCGGCGTTTCCCGCGTCGTCGCCGCGCTGCGCGACCCCAATCCGCTGGTCGCTGGCATGGGGCTGGCCCGGCTGCAGGCGGCCGGTATCGACACGGCCTGCGGGCTGCTGGAGAACGAGGCGCGCGAACTGAACATCGGTTTTGTTTCGCGCATGACGCGTGGCCGGCCGTGGCTGCGCCTGAAGGCTGCCGCCAGCCTGGACGGCAAGACGGCGCTGAACAACGGCGTCAGCCAGTGGATCACCGGCCCGGAGGCGCGGCGCGACGGCCAGCGCTGGCGGGCGCGGGCCTGTGCCGTGCTGACAGGCATCGGCACGGTGCGCGACGACGATCCACAATTGAATGTGCGCGACTTCGCCACGCCGCGCCAGCCGCTGCGCGTGGTGGTCGACAGCCGGCTGGAAACGCCGTTGACCGCCCGCATCCTGCGGGGTGGTTCGGTGCTGATCGCCGGCGCCATCGACGATGCCGCAAAAAATGCCGCCTTGAGGGCCGCCGGGGCCGAGGTGTTGATCCTGCCCAATGCCGCCGGCAAGGTCGAGCTGGTGGATCTGCTGGCCGAACTGGGCCGGCGCGGCATCAACGAAGTGCATGCCGAAGCCGGCTTCAAGCTCAACGGTTCGCTATTGCGCGAGGGGCTGGTCGACGAGCTGCTGCTCTATCTGGCGCCCTGCCTGCTCGGCCATGCCGCCAGCGGCCTGTTCAACCTGCCCGAACTGACTAGCCTAGATGGCAAGACCCGTCTGCAGATTCGCGATCTGCGCCTGATCGGGGCAGATATCCGGGTGCTTGCCCGGCCGGCGTAGGTCCGCACACCGCACAGGCCGGGTCCTTCTTGAAGCGAACGCTGCGCCATTCCATTTCCAGGGAGTCGAGCAGCAACAGCCGGCCGCTCAGGCTTTCGCCGATGCCGGCGGCCAGCTTCAGTGACTCGGCGGCCTGCATGGTGCCGATAATGCCGGTCAACGGGGCGAAGACGCCCATCACCGCGCAGCGCACCTCTTCGACGTCTTCGCCTTCGGGAAACAGGCAGTGGTAGCACGGCGCTTCGTCACGGCGCAGGTCGTAGACGCTGATCTGGCCATCGAAACGGATGGCGGCGCCGGATACCAGCGGCTTGCGGTGATGGACGCAGGCGCGGTTGATGGCGTGGCGGGTGGCGAAATTGTCGCTGCAGTCGAGCACGATATCGGCCGTGGCGACCAGCGCATCCAGCGCCGTGCCGGACAGGCGCTGCTGCAGCGGGATAATGGCGATCTCCGGGTTGATCGCGCTCAGCGCCTGGCGACCCGACTCGGCCTTGGCCATGCCGACGCGCGCCTGGGTATGCAGGATCTGCCGCTGCAAATTGGTGAAATCGACGTTGTCGTCATCGACCAGCGTGATCTTGCCGACGCCGGCCGAGGCCAGGTACAGGGCCGCCGGCGACCCCAGCCCGCCGGCGCCGATGATCAACGCATGCGTGGCGAGAATGCGCGCCTGACCCTCGATGCCCAGGGCGTCGAGCAGAATGTGGCGGCTGTAGCGAAGAAGCTGCTCGTCGGTCATTGAGGATCGAGTTGTTGGGATCGAGAATCGAGATGGGTTTGCTGACAGCTCTATGCTCGATCCTAACAACTACTTGTATTCCCGCCATTCTGGCGGCGTATCGTCGTGGTCGCCGTGCGGATGGTGCTCCCAGGCCTTCACGTAGGCCTCCTGCTCGGAGCGCTTGAGGCGCTTTTCCGGCGCTTCCATGTTATGCAACTGGGTGTCCTCGACGTAGTAGATCAGGGCCCGGGTCAGCTTGGTCAGCAAGGTGTTGTCGAGATGGTAGCCCTTGTCCACCAGGTGTTCGTCGAGTTCGCGCAGGGTGTGCTGGCGCAGGTCATAGGCGACGCCGAGGGCGCGTTTCTCGTATTTCGCCTCGATCTCCAGTTCCTCGACCCGCTGCAGGTCATCGGCCGCTTCCGGCACCTGGCCGGGCGGGAACTTGGAAAACTGGATCTCGCGCTTCTTTTTCAGGTCCGAGCTAGGCATCGTTCCTCCCTGCCGGCTGGTTACTTCGGCTTTCTCTGCATGATCTGCAAGCCCTTGAGCAGATTCATCGCCTGCTGGAACTGGTAGTCGCCCGGGCTGGCGTACTCAAGGCGCTGCGGCATCTCGTCTTCGGCTTCTTCCTTGCCGTTCTTGTCCTTGCCCGGCTTGCCGGTCGGCTTGGCTGCCGGCTTCGTCTCGCTACGCGGCGCTTCTTTTTCGCGATCGTTGCTCAGGTGGCGTTCGAGATCGGCCTCGCGGATGCGACCGGCAGCCGACGCCGTGCCATTGGCGGATTCCTCGACGACGATGTCGGGGACGATGCCTTTGGCCTGGATCGAGCGGCCGGCCGGCGTGTAGTAGCGGGCCGTGGTCAGCTTGATGGCCGAATTGCCGGGCAGCGGCAGAACCGACTGGACGGAACCCTTGCCGAAGGTCTGGGTGCCCATGATGACGGCGCGCTTGTGGTCCTGCAGGGCGCCGGCGACGATTTCGGAAGCCGAGGCCGAGCCACTATTGACCAGAACGACCATCGGCACGTCCTTGGTTTCCGCTGGCAGTGCGCGTAATGGGTCTTCGCGGGTGCCGCGCAGGTAGTCGCGCGGCCGGGCAAGAAACTCCTGCTTGGCATCTTCGCTACGGCCATCGGTCGACACGACCTTGGTATCGGGCGGCAGGAAGGCGGCAGAAACGCCGATGGCGCCATTGAGCAGGCCGCCCGGGTCATTGCGCAGGTCGAGCACGAGGCCGTTCAGCTTGCCGTCCTTGTACAGCGTGCCGAGATGGCGGGCCAGATCGGCAACGGTGTTTTCCTGGAACTGCGTGACGCGAACCCAGCCGTAGCCCGGCTCGATCAGCTTGGACTTGACGCTCTGTACCTTGATCACTTCGCGGATCAGCGTGATTTCCAGTGGCTTGGCCTCGCCCTTGCGCAGGATGGTCAGCTTGATCGGGGTCTTCGGCTTGCCGCGCATTTTCTTGACGGCGTCGGACAGGGTCAGGCCCTTGACCGGTGTCTCGTCGAGCTTGAAGATCAGGTCGCCGGACTTGATGCCGGCGCGGTAGGCCGGGGTGTCCTCAATCGGCGAGACCACCTTGACCAGGCCATCTTCCATGCCGACCTCGATGCCTAGGCCGCCGAATTCGCCCTGCGTGCCGACCTGCAGGTCCTTGAAGGCGTCGGCATCAAGATAGGCCGAGTGCGGATCGAGATTGGCCAGCATGCCGGAGATGGCATTGGTGATCATCTTCTTGTCTTCGACCGGCTCGACATAGCCCTGCTTGATCGCGCTATAGACCTCGGCGAAGGTGCGCAATTCGTCGATCGGCAGGCCGGGGCTGACCTCCTTGTCGGCCAGGGCGGGGACGTGCAGGCTGATCATGGCGCCGGCCAGGAATCCACCCACTATCAAACTGACGGTTTTCGCTTTGCTCATTTCAGACTTGCCCATTTCATCGGGTCGATCGGTTGCCCCTGGTGGCGGAGTTCAAAGTATAAACCGGATTCCGCATTGCCTCCGCTGTTGCCGACGGTGGCTACCGTCTCGCCACCCTTGACCGCCTGGCCGACCTGCTTGAGCAAGGAATCGTTGTTGCCATAGATCGACAGGTAGGCATTGCCGTGATCGACGATCAGCAGGTTGCCGAAGCCGCGCATCCACTCGGCGAAGACAACCCGGCCGTTGGCGATGGCCTTGACCTCGTTGCCGGCGCCGGCCCGGATGAACAGACCGCGCCAGGAGCCGCCTCCCTCGCGAGGGCTGCCGAAGCGGCCGCTGACTGCGCCGCGCACCGGGAGTCGCAGCTTGCCTTTCTGGCGGGCGAAGCTGCCGTCGCTGGGGGCTGGTTCGTAGCGGTTCTCGGCTTCGACTGTTCGTGGCGGGGAGGGTTCGTTGCGGGCCGGCGGGCTCGTTCCGGGTTCGGCCAGGGCCTTGCGCCGTGCCGCCTCGGCCGCCCGTGCCCGGGCCGCTTCGGCGCGGGCTGCCTGAGCCGCCTGGGCGGCCAGAATCTTCGACAGGCGGTCAATCAGTTGTGTCAGGCGCTTTTCATCGCGCTGCAGATTGCCGATTTCCTTGCGCTGAGCCTTCACCTTACTCGACATCTCGGCGTACAGGGCTTTGCGTTCGTCGCGTTGGCGGTTCAGTTCGGCGGCGCGCTTCTGCTGTTCCGCTTCGACTTCGGCCAGTTCGTCACTGCGGGCGCGGGCATCTGCGGCCAGCGACTTCTTGCGATCGAGGGTCTTGGCGATCTCGCCCATCAGCTCGGCCCGCGTCTGGGCAACGGCAGCGAGGTAATGCAGGTCGCGCGCCATCTGGTTGGGATCGTCGCCATTGAGCAGCATTTGCAGCGAATCCGGTGAGCCGCGCAAATATTGTTTGTAGAGCAGGTGTTCGAGTTGGGATTGCTGCTGGGTCAGTGTCGTGCCCAATTCCGACGATTGCTGCTCCAGGTTCTGCAGATTGTGTTGCAGCTTGCTGCGTTGCTCGGTGAGTTCGTGCAATTCGCGCTGCAGGCGGGAAATCTGCCGCTCCGATTCGCGCAGCCGGTCGCCGGCATCGGCCCGGTCTTCCTCGCTGGCGTTGAGTTCCTTGCGCAGGGTTTCGATGCGGCTGCGCAGTTCGCCGAGATCGGCCTGGCGCTCGGCGATTTCCGGAGTCGCGGCAGGTTCCGGCTTCTTTTGGGCGCTGGCGGGAGCGGTACAAAGAAAAACGGCGGCCACCAGTGCCGCCGTCAGCCGTGTTTCCGGGGTTCGCCGCGATCTCCGGTCCGGCCTGGACAAGGGCTCGCGCCGGTCGCCGGCGAAGCTTTCATTTCTAAGGGCCATGACGGAATTGATGGTGATTAAGGTCGGCGAATCGCAAAGCCTTATTTTATAATGATCCATTCACCGAAAACGAGGTTTTGTCTTGGAAAACCCATCCTTCAACCTGATCGAGAAGCAGGAACACATCGAGATGGCGGCTCGTGCGCTGAAGTCCATCGCCCATCCCCTGCGGCTCAAGGTGCTTTGCGTGCTCGGCGACCAGGAGGCTTGCGTGCAGGAAATCGTCGACGCCGTCGGTACCTCGCAGAGCAATATTTCCCAGCACTTGGCCATCCTGCGCGAGAAGGGCGTGCTCGTCACGCGCAAGGATGCCAACCGCGTCTACTATCGCGTCGGCGATCAGCGGACCTTGCAGCTTGTCGGTATGATGCGCGAAGTTTTTTGTGGCGAGGAGTCCCGATAAATGCCGATGGAGTTCATTAACCAGAATATCCTGCTCATTTCCATCATTGTGGTCAGTGCCTTGGGTTTGCTTTGGCCGCTCATCTTCCGGCCGGCCGGCAATGCCCTGAATCCGGTCGAGGCAACGCAACTGATCAACCGTGAGGATGCCTACATTCTCGATGTCCGCGAAGTCGACGAGTTTGCCGGTGGCCACCTGCCGGAAGCCAGGAATATCCCCGCCAGCAAATTGACCGATCGGATCAAAGAGCTGGAGAAGTACAAGGACAAGCCCGTGCTAGTTTGTTGTGCGGCCGGCATGCGTTCCAACAAGGCTTGTGCCGAACTGCAAAAGAACGGTTTCTCCAAGATTCATTCCCTGGCCGGTGGCGTCGATGCCTGGCTGGCCGCCGGCTATCCGGTAAAAAAGGGAACGCGTAACAAATGAACGCGCCGGTCCTGATGTATACGACGGCGGTTTGTCCGTTCTGCATCCGTGCCAAGCAACTGCTCAAGGCGCGCGGTGTCAGCGAAATCGAGGAAATCCGCATTGACCTTGATCTCGAGCGCCGCGACGAGATGATGCAGCGAACCGGACGGCGGACGGTGCCGCAGATATACATTGGCGCGACGCATGTCGGCGGTTGCGACGATCTCTATGCGCTGGATGCGGCGGGCGGCTTGAAGCCGCTGCTCGCTGCGGCGAACCCCTGAATATTCCACAACTTTGCGAAAGAACATCATGGAACAGAACGAACAACCCGTTTTTGGTATCGAAAAGCTTTACGTCAAGGATCTCTCGCTGGAAGTGCCGCACGCACCCGAAGTTTTTCTCGAGCGCGAGGCCCCGCAGATCCAGATCCAGCTGAACACCGGTGGTCGCCTGGTCGGCGACAGCGTTTACGAGGTGGTGCTGACGGTGACCGTGACCGCCAAGATCGGCGAAAAGACGGTGTTCCTGGTTGAAGTCGGCCAAGGCGGCGTGTTCCGCATCCAGAATGTGCCGGAGGAACAGATCGAGCCGCTGATCGCCGTAGCCTGTCCGAACATTCTCTTCCCCTATGCCCGCGAAGTGGTGTCCGCTGCGGTCAGCCGTGCCGGCTTCCAGCCGATCATCCTGCAGCCGGTCAATTTCGAGGCCATGTACATGCAGCGTCTGCAGGAACAGGAGCAGGCTCAGGCGCCAACCGAGGTGCCGATTCAGTAAGGGACCACGATGCTGCGCCGGACACTTCTCGCCCTGAGCCTGGCCAGTGTGGCCGGTCTGGCATTGGCCAGCGACTATCGCTCCGTCGATGTGCCGGTAGCCATTCTTTACGATGCTCCGTCGCAGAAGGGGCAAAAGTTGTACCTGATCCGGGCGCAGACGCCGGTTGAAGTCGTGGTACGGCTAGAGGGGTGGCTCAAGGTACGCGATGCCGAAGGTTCGCTGGCCTGGATCGAGGCCGGGAGTCTGTCCGAGAAACGTACTCTGGTGGTCATCGCGGCCAAGGCGGAAATCCGCCAGGCGGATAACTCCGAGGCGCCGATCGTTGCCGAACTCGACAAGTGGGTGGCCATCGAGTGGCTCGGCCCGGCCGCTCCTGGCTGGGCGCGCGTCAAGCACCGCGACGGAGCGACCGGCTTCGTTCGTTCGACGCAGGTCTGGGGCCTATGAAACTGACGCTGCTGGGCGCCGGTGCCTGGGGCACGGCGCTGGCCATCGCCTTTGCCGGCAAGCATCAGGTCACCCTGTGGTCGCGCGAGGAGGACGTCGCCGCCGAATTGCGCGATTTGCGTGAAAACCGGCGTTTCTTTCCGGGTTATCGGCTGCCTGATACGGTCGCCGTGACCACAGACTTTGCGGCGGCTGTCGCCGGCGCTGAACTCCTGATCATTGCGACCCCGATCGCCGGCCTGCGACCGACTGCCGAGAAATTGCGGGGGCTTTCTACCAAGCTGCCCTTGCTCTGGGTGTGCAAGGGATTCGAAGCCGGTAGCGGCAAGCTGCCGCATCAAGTGGTTGGCGAAGTACTCGGGCAAGAGGCGGTGTTCGGTGCCTTGTCCGGTCCTAGTTTCGCCGAGGAGGTGGCGGCCGGGCAGCCGACGGCGATTGCCCTGGCGGCGAACAATCCGGCATTTGCCCGCGAGGCGGCACGGCAACTGCATGCCGCCCGGCTGCGCATCTATGCCAATGACGATCTGGTCGGCGTCGAGGTTGGCGGGGCGGTAAAGAATGTTCTGGCCATTGCCACCGGGACCTGTGACGGTCTGGGCCTTGGTCTCAATTCCCGGGCCGCCCTGATGACCCGCGGCCTGGCCGAGATCGCCCGCCTGGGCGTCGCCCTCGGCGCCCAGCGGGAGACCTTCATGGGGCTGGCCGGCATGGGCGACCTGATCCTGACCTGTACCGGTGATTTGTCGCGCAATCGTCGCGTTGGCTTGGCGCTTGCCGAAAACAAATCGCTACCGCAGATTCTCGAAGAACTCGGTCACGTTGCTGAAGGCGTTTACACGGCGCGCGAAGTGGATCGCCTGGCAGCGGATCTGGCGGTCGACATGCCGATCTGTTCCGCCGTGGCTTCAGTTCTTGATGGGCGCCTGACGGCGCTGCAGGCAGTTGAGAAACTGATGGCGCGTGACCCTAAGGAAGAACTGGCTTAAATCGCTCCGCCGAAGCCGTGTTGGCGCCAGGCTTCGAAAACGGTTACGGCGGCGGCATTCGACAGGTTCAGACTGCGCTGTCCGGGCTGCATGGGCAGGCGAAGACGGCTCTCAAGCGGGAACTCGGCAAGAATTTCGGGCGGCAGGCCGCTGGTTTCCCGTCCGAAAACAAAAACATCCTGTTCCTCCAGGGCCGTCGCGAATGGACTGCCTTCGCCTTTGGTCGTCATGGCAAACAGGCGGCGCCCGGCCAAGGCAGCTTTGCAGGCAGCCCAGTCGGCATGCCGCAGCACACGCGCGTATTCGTGATAGTCCAGCCCGGCCCGGCGCAGCCCCTTGTCGGTGATATCAAATCCAAGGGGCTCGACCAGGTGCAACTCAGCGCCGGTATTGGCGCACAAGCGGATGATGTTGCCGGTGTTGGGCGGAATTTCCGGTTGGTAGAGGACGACGGCAAACACAGGAGGGCAGAATTCGTTCGGTAGGAAAAGCCCGCGATTAGATCACGGATTAGTGCTTCAGCGCGCGGGCGGCGACGGCGACAGTGATCTCGCGGGCACCGTGCAGCTTCAGCACGCGGGCACATTCGCCGACGGAGGCACCGGTGGTCATCACGTCATCGACCAGGATGATATGTCGCCCGCTCAGGTCGGCGTTACAGGCGAAGGCGCCGCGGACATTGCGGCGCCGCTCAGGGGGAGTGAGTTCGGCCTGGGGCGGGGTCGGCCGCTGGCGTGCCAGGCAGTTGCCCAGCATCGGCAATTGCAGCTGTCGCGCGGTGGCGCGGGCGATTTCCAGGGCCTGGTTGAAGCCGCGTTCACGCAGTCGGGCGGGATGCAGAGGCATGGGGATGAGCCACTGGTCGTCGGCGTTCAGGTGCACTGCGATGCTTTGGCCAAGCCAGCCGGCGATGCTGATCCGGTGCTGATATTTCAAGGCATGAATGATGCGGTCGACGGGGAAGTCGTAACGCCATAGGGCGACGGTGCGATCGAAATACGGCGGCTCCTTCAGGCAGGCCCCGCAGCGTTCGCCGTGGGTCGTCGGTTCGGCGCACTGCGGGCAGTGGATCGCCGGTGCGGCGGGCAACTCGGCATGGCAGTCCGGGCAGAGCAGGTGCTTGCCAGCATCGCCCCCGCAGAGCAGGCAAGTCCCCGGCAGCAGCGCCTCGCGGCACTGCCGGGCGAGATGTGTTACAGGGGCTATCAGTCCCTGGGGTAAAATTGACATCGCCGCGCGCCTCCTCAATAATGCATAATTACGGGCGATATTCGCCCCGGTCTTTCCGCACTTTTCTCAGCAAGGTCTTAAATGCAAGCTAGTTCTCTCGTCGCCGTTCCTGCCGTTTCGCCTTCGACTTCAAATCGCCGCTGGACAGTCGATGAGGTGCTTGCGCTCTACGACCTGCCGTTGATGGATTTGATCTGGCAGGCCCAAGGCGTCCATCGCCAGAATTTTGATGCCAACGCCATTCAACGCTCGACGCTCCTTTCGGTCAAGACCGGCGGCTGTTCCGAGGACTGTGGCTATTGTTCGCAATCGGCGCGCTATGACACGGATCTCGAGCGCGAGCGCCTGATGCCGCTCGACGAAGTTCTTGCGGCCGCCCGTGTCGCCAAGGAGAAGGGCGCCTCGCGCTTCTGCATGGGGGCGGCGTGGAAAGGGCCGAAGGACAACGATCTGGATAGCGTTCTCGCCATGGTGCGCGAGGTCAAGGCGCTTGGCATGCAGACGTGCGTGACGCTGGGCATGCTCAAGGATGGGCAGGCCGAAAAACTCAAGCAGGCCGGTCTCGATTATTACAACCATAATCTGGACACTGACAAGGAGTTCTACGGTCAGGTCATCAAGAGCCATACCCACGATGATCGTCTCGATACCCTTGGTCAGGTACGCGATGCCGGGATCAATGTCTGTTCCGGGGGCATCATCGGCATGGGCGAGTCGCGCAAGAATCGTGCGGCGCTGATCGTCCAGCTGGCCAATCTGCCGCAGCCACCGGAATCGGTGCCGATCAACAACCTAGTGCCGATTCCCGGCACGCCGCTGGCCAATGTTCCGCGTCTCGACCCGTTCGAGTTCGTCCGCACCATTGCAGCAGCGCGCATCACCATGCCGGCCTCCTGGGTCCGCCTGTCGGCTGGCCGTCAGGAAATGACCGACGAATTGCAGGCCTTGTGTTTCCTGGCCGGAGCGAATTCGATGTTCTATGGCGATCATCTGCTGACGACCGGCAATCCCGAGATTGACCGCGACGACGCCTTGTTCGCCCGTCTTGGCGTGAAGGCCGTTTGAAGCCAAAATTTGTCGATCAACAGCAGGTCGGCCGCCGCTTCGCGCAGGTTGCCGAGCGTTACGACGACGGCGATTTCTTTGCCCGCGAGATTGATCGGCGGATGCAGGAGCGACTGGATTTTGTCAGCCTCCAGCCGGCTCGGATTGTCGATCTTGGCTGCAGCAGGGGCGGCAGCTTTGCCGGGCTGACGGCACGCTATCCTTCCGCCGAATTACTGGGCGTTGATCTGGTGCCGGCGATGCTGAAGTCGGAAAAACCTGGGATGTCAGGTTGGCAGCGCTGGCTGGGGTTCGGCAAGCCGGCGGGTCCGCTGCGACTGGCCGCCGATGCCGCGCAATTGCCGTTGCCGGCAGGATGCGCCGGGCTGCTCTGGTCCAACCTACTGATGCACTGGCTGGACGACCCTCTGCCGGCAATGGCCGAGGCGCATCGCGTACTTGAGGTGGGGGGGCTGTTGATGTTCTCGACCCTCGGTCCCGACTCGTTGAAGGAATTGCGTAGTTCCTTTGTCGACGGGCAGGCCCACACCCAGCGCTTTATCGACATGCACGATCTTGGCGACATGCTGGTGGGTAGTGGTTTTGCCGATCCGGTCATGGACATGGAAGTGATCACGCTGACCTATGACGATCTCGATTCCATGCTCGTTGAATTGCGCGCAGCTGGCTCCGGCTGCGCCATGCAGGCGCGCCCTCGCGGTCTGATGGGGCGCCGTGCCTGGCAGATGGCGCGCACCGCCTATGAGGCCATGCGCCGCGACGGCAAGTTGCCGGCGACCTTTGAGGTGGTTTATGGCCATGCCTGGAAGGCGGCACCGAAACAGGCTGCCGACGGGCGGGCGATCATCCGCTTCGACCGGCCGCGGAACCGCTGATCAGTCCGGTTTCTGCTTGAAGAACTTGATCGGCTTGGCGCCCTGAAAGCGCGCTACCGGAATTGCCTTGCGTCGGCGTTCGCGCATCCGCCAGGCGAGAAGCAAGGCCAGTGCCGCGGTATAGGCGATTGGCCAGAGAAGCTCGGCGAGCTCGCTCAGCCAGAAGTAATGCACGCAGGCAAGAATGCCGATCAGGTAAATGCTGCGGTGCAGTTCCTGCCAGCGCAGGCCGCCCAGACGACGGACGGCCCACTGGCTGGACGTTGCGGCCAGCGGAATCAGCAATACGAAAGCGGCAAAGCCGACGCTGACAAAGGGACGCTTGAAGACATCACGGGCGATCGCCTCGAGTTCGAAGCCGTGATCCAGGCCGATGAATGTCAGGAAATGCAGCGCTGCGTAGAAAAAGGTGAATAGTCCGAACATGCGGCGCAGGCGCAACAGCCAGTGCAGTTGGGTGATGGCGCGCAAGGGCGAGACACAAAGGGTCAGCAGGAGCAGATTGAAGGTCCAGATCCCTGTCCAGCGCTGGACAAATTCGATCGGTTCTTCCGGGAAATCGTCTGCCCAGGCAAGCAGCAGCAAGCGAGTAGCAGGGAGCAGGCAGAGGCCGAACAGCATGGCTTTTAGCCATGTCAGTTGTCGGGAGTCAGGCTGGAAAGTCATCAATGGCCTATCGTTGCTGTCGACGCCCAACGTGTTATTACGCGCTGGCGGGACTCGCGTTTAAAGCGCCAGCGCCGTTCGCAGGTCGCGAATGTCTTCCTCGGCTTCGTCTAGCAAGTCGGCGAAGCGGGCACGGTCACCGATGGCCTTCTCCGCCCAGCCGGGATCGATTTCAATTGGGAGCCCATGTGCGGAGTCCATGGCGAGCAAATTGGCAAAATACAGTATGTCGCGAATGTTCGAAGGGGCTTCGATGTTCTGCGGTTGGTCGTGATCACGCACCGCTTCGGTGATGTGCTCAGGCAGACCCAGAATGTGCAGCAGACTTTCGCCGATGCTCTCGTGCCAGCCTTTGATCAGGTCGAGCATCGCCTCGCGATTGTCGCGGTATTCCTGATACTCTGCGGCGCGAAACAGCAGATAGAAGATGCCGATGTCGTGAACCAGGCCGGCGAGCATCGCTTCGTCGGGCTTGACACGGCCGATGCGCCGGGCCAGCACGCGGGCGATGGCCGCTACCTGCAGCGAATGCTCCCAGGCTTGGTGGGCGATGTCGTCATAGGCGGCCAGATTGCGCGACTTCAGCATCTGGTCCATGGCGACGGCTAGCGAGGTCGTTCGCACGGCCTCAAACCCGAGGCGCGTGATGGCCGTGGAGAGGTCGCTGACGCGCTTGCCGGAGGGGTTATAGCTGACCGAATTGGCCAGCCGCAGGAGCTTGCTGGAAATCAGCGGCTCGATGCCAACTACCTGGGCAATGCGTTCCAGGCTGGCGAGCGGATCCTTCAGGGAATTGCGGACCAGTATGGCGGCATCCATACAAGTCGGGAAGTTGATGTCGCCCGACAGGTCGCGGGCGATGTCTTCAAGAATGCGGAAGTGAATCCGCGGATCGATTTCGGACATGTCAGCTGGCGATGTGATGCTCTCCGCTGATGTAGCGTTCCAGTTCATTTATCAAAAACTGCTGTGAACTGATGGTTTCCTTGACCATGTCACCGATCGAAATCAGCCCGGCCACGGTGCCGTCATCATCGAGCACCGGCAGGTGGCGGAAACGTTTTTCCGTCATCAGCGCCATGCATTCTTGCAGGGTGGCGGTTTTCGTTACGTAGGCGACGCGCTCGCTCATCACTTCGCGTACCGGCGTTTCCTTGGAGGTCTTGCCGTGCAGGATCATCTTGCGGGCATAGTCGCGCTCGGAAAAGATGCCGACCAGTTGCTCACCATCGAGTACCAGGACCGCACCGACATCGTGCTTGGCCATGACGGAGAGCGCATGGAAGACGGAGTCTCCCGGCGCAACGACGGCAAGAGGACGCTGTTTTTCGGCCAGCAACTGCTTTAGTGTTTTCATGGATATCTCCTCTATCGGGTGTTTGTTGTCGGGTCAGTCTATCCCCATGGGCTAGGGCTGCCAAGCCTTGAAAACAAAAAGGCAGCCGAAGCTGCCTTTTTCGTGGAAGTCTGCGGATTAGCGCAGGCCGGCGGCGTATTCGGCGACCGCCTGGATTTCCACATCGGACAGTTTGGCGGCGATCATGCGCATCATGCTTTCCGTATCGTTGGCGCGTTCGCCAATGCGGAAGGCCTTCAACTGGACTTCGGTGTATTCGGCGAACTGACCGGCCAAGCGGGGGTACTGGGCGGGCAGGCCGGCGCCGGCCGGGCCGTGGCAACCGGCACAGGCCGGAACGCCCTTCTTGAAATCGCCTTGGCGCCACAGTCGCTGGCCAAGGGCAATCTTCGCCTCGTCCTTGGCGACGGCCGGGTTCAGCTTCTGGCTGGCGAACCAGGCAGCGACGTTGCGCATGTCGTCGTCGGAAAGGGCCGCAACCATGCCGGCCATGATCGGATTGTTGCGGAGCGCCGGCTTGCCGTCGACCGACTTGAAGTTGCTCAGTTGCTTGTAGATGTACGGTTCGATCTGGCCGGCCAGGTGGGGGTTGGCCGAGGTCAAGCTGTTGCCGTCTGCGCCATGGCAGGCGACGCAGATCGATTCGGCGACGATCTTGCCCTTGGCAGGGTCAGCCTTGTTCTTGGCATCTTCGGCAGCATGAGCGATGACAGTGGTGGCAAGAAGAATTGCCATTGCTGCGGAACGAATCATTTGCGAGCTCCTTGTACGCGTTTGTGGGCGCTTTGGCCGGAACGGGAAGTTTCAAACCTGTTATTCTATAACACTTCGCCCAGCCATGGCGGGCCTTCCGAGTTTTTTATGCCTCTGTTCCAGCAGGCGGTTTTCCTGACAACCGTCGCCAATCTCCGTGATCTGCCGCAGGATTCCGTTCGCGAAGTCGCCTTCGCCGGGCGCTCGAATGCCGGCAAGTCGTCCGCCATCAATACGCTCGCCGGGCGCGTCCGTCTGGCCTATGTCAGCAAGACGCCGGGCCGTACGCAGCACCTGAATTACTTCACCCTGGCCGACGGCAAGTACTTCGTCGACCTGCCCGGTTATGGCTACGCCAAGGCGCCGGAAGCCATCCGCTCGCAGTGGGAGGGGCTGATCGGGCCCTATCTCAACAAGCGGGCGCAACTGGCCGGACTGGTGGTGATCATGGATATCCGCCGGCCGATGACCGATCTCGATCTGCGCCTGATCGACTGGTTCCGGCCGACCGGGCGGCCGATCCACATCCTGCTGTCGAAAGCCGACAAGCTGAGCCGCCAAGAGCAGACTAAGGCACTACGCTCGGTCAAGGCCGAGGTGGCCACCTGGGGGGATGCCGAACTGTACTCGGTGCAGCTGTTCTCCAGCCTGAAGAAGACCGGGGTTGACGACGCAGAGGCAGTCCTCGCCGGCTGGCTCGATATTCCGCGTAAGACGCTGGAAAACAAAGGGCCCCCGGATAAGGGGGGTCCGGGGGCCAAAATGCCTTGACGTGGTCAAGACACCCGCTCAGGGAGGTGAAGCGGGAGACAGCGCGTGCCATCTGGTTGCTCTGATATGGGTCATGGCGAAAAGTTCCAGACGGTTCGAGAATTTCTTTGGTTTATCTGAATGAGGTTTGCAGCATGAGCGGTAATGGCATCTTTCCGGGTACCCGCATGCGCCGGATGCGGCGGGACGATTTTTCACGGCGCCTGATGCGCGAGTCGGTGCTGACTGCCGACGATTTCATTTATCCGGTATTCGTACTCGAGGGTGAGGGGCGTATCGAGAGGGTGTCATCGATGCCGGGTGTCGAACGGCAGTCGCTCGATGTGCTGCTGAAGACCGCCGAGCGTGTGGTGAAGCTGGGGATTCCGGCGCTGGCCCTGTTCCCGGTGGTCGATACCGCGCTGAAATCGCTGGGGGCCGAGGAGGCCTATAACGACAGCGGTTTGGTGCCGCGCGTCGTGCGCGCCCTGAAGCGCGAATTTCCGGAACTGGGCGTGATCACCGACGTGGCGCTCGATCCCTACACCAGCCACGGCCAGGATGGTCTAATCGATGACACCGGCTACGTGCTCAACGACGAGACGCTCGAAGTGCTGGCGCGCCAGGCGCTGTGCCATGCCGCCGCCGGTGCCGACGTGGTGGCGCCGTCGGACATGATGGACGGGCGCATCGGCCGTATCCGCGGCGAACTGGAAGCGGCCGGCCAAATCTATACGCGCATCCTGGCCTATTCCGCCAAGTACGCTTCCAGCTTCTATGGCCCGTTTCGCGATGCCGTCGGTTCGGCCGGTAATCTCGGCAAGGGCAACAAGTACACCTATCAGATGGACCCGGCCAACACCGACGAGGCGCTACGCGAAGTGGCGCTGGACATCGCCGAGGGGGCCGACATGGTCATGGTCAAGCCCGGCATGCCCTATCTGGACATCGTCCGCCGGGTCAAGGACGAGTTCAAGGTGCCGACCTATGCCTACCAGGTCAGCGGCGAATACGCGATGCTGAAGGCGGCGGCGCAGAACGGCTGGTTGAACGAGGAGGCCTGCGTGCTGGAGAGCCTGCTGGCTTTCAAGCGGGCCGGGGCCGACGGCATCCTGACTTATTTTGCGCTCGATGCGGCCGAGTATCTGAAGCGCTGAGCGCGTGCCGCGCTAACGGCGGGCGGTCCCTTGGGCCGCCCGTTGTCGTTTACCCCCCGGGGGCGCTGGATTGGGAGAGGCAGGCGAAGTACAGCATCGGCCATTGCTGCGGCCACTGGGCCAGCGGTTCGCGGGTGAACGCGGAGCGGGCATATTGCTCCCAGCGCCCGACCGCGTAGCAGCGCAGCAGATTGGCCAGGGCGCCGAAATCGGCGTCCGGCTTCAGGTTGTCCTGCGTGGCGGCCACGCGCAGGGCCTGTTTCAGGGCCGCCTCGATCTTGTCGAGCAGGGCATTGATGCGCGTCTGCAGTCGTTCGTTTTCATTGACCAGCGCGTCGCCGATCAGTACCCGGGTCATGCCGCGGTTCTTCTGGGCGAAGCGCAGCAGCAGGCCGACGATCAGCTCGACTTGTTTGAAGCCCTGCTCTTCCTCGGAAGTGATCTGGTTGATGACGCCGAACAGGCTCTGCTCGATGAACTCGATCAGCCCGTCGTACATCTGGGCTTTGCTGGCGAAGTGGCGATAGAGCGCTGCTTCGGAACATTCCAGTTTGGCAGCCAGGGCGGCCGTGGTGATTTTTTCCCCTTTTGGCGTCTCCAGCATGCCGGCCAGGGTTTGCAGGATCTGCAGGCGGCGTTCGCCTGGCTTGCTGGCCATGATATGTCTCCCCTCGAATTGTTGTTCGGGGATTATAGGCGGCCGCAGCGTTGGGGCAACTCGAGGACGGAACGCAGCTGGACGTCGACGTAAGGCGAGCGGCGTGAGCCAACGCTCACCAACACCGTGCGCATGCCGAGCTTCTTGGCGGTCACCAGATTGAGCAGGCTGTCCTCGACCATGATGCAGCGCCGCGGATCGAGGTGTTCGGCCCGCAGCAGGGCGCGGAAACCCGCCGACATTGGTTTGGGCCGGAATTTGAGATTTTCGACCGCATACACGGCATCGAAGCAGCGTTCCAGGCCGGTGAGACGGAGCACGGCTGTGGCGTAGTGGCGTGGCGCATTGGAGAAGATGATCTTGCGCCCCGGCAGGCGGCGCAGGGTGTGCAGCAGCGGCTTCTCGAACACGATCATGCGCTGCAGGTCGGGGAACTGGTGCGTTTCCCGCAGGAAGTGGTGCGGATCGGTGCCGTGATGACGCATCAGGCCGAGCAGCGTCGCGCCGTAGCGCATCCAGTAATCGTGGCGCAGGTGGTTGGCCGCCTGTTCATCCAGGTTCAGGTGGCGCTCGATGTAATCCCGCATCGCCCGGTTGATGTGCGGGAAGATGTGCGGGGAGGCGTTGTGCAGCGTGTTGTCCAGATCGAACAGCCAGACGCGTTCCCCGCGCATGCGCTTAGTGCGACTTGATCATCGTGCCGACGCCGTGGTCGGTCAGGATTTCCAGCAGCAGTGCGTGTTCGACGCGGCCGTCGATGATGTGCACGCCCTTGACGCCATTGCGTGCCGCATCGAGCGCCGAGCCGATCTTCGGCAGCATGCCGCCGGACAGCGTGCCGTCTTCGACCATCTCGTCGATCTGCTTGGGGGTGATGCCGGTGATCAGGTTGCCGGCCTTGTCGAGCACGCCCGGGGTATTGGTCAGCAGCACCAGCTTCTCGGCCTTCAGGACTTCGGCGATCTTGCCGGCGACGACGTCGGCATTGATGTTGTAGGTTTCGCCGTTCTCGCCGACGCCGATCGGGGCGATCACCGGAATGAAGGCGCCCTTGTCTAGGTGCTCGATCAGCGAGGGATCGATCTTGGTGATCTCGCCAACCAGGCCGACGTCGATCAGGTCGCCCGGGTTGTCCTTGTTCTCCAGCATCAGCTTCTTGGCGCGGATGCAGTTGCCGTCCTTGCCGGTCAGGCCGACCGCCTTGCCACCGTGCTGGTTGATCAGGTTGACGATGTCCTTGTTGACCTGGCCGCCAAGCACCATCTCGACCACTTCCATGGTCTCGGCATCGGTGACGCGCATGCCCTGGATAAACTCGCCCTTCTTGCCGACGCGGGCCAGCAGATTCTCGATCTGCGGGCCGCCGCCGTGCACGACGACGATGTTGAAACCGATCAGTTCGAGCAGTACGACGTCGCGGGCGAAGCAGCTTTTCAGGTGCTCGTCGGTCATGGCGTTGCCGCCGTACTTGACGACGATGGTCTTGCCGTGGAAACGCTTGATGTAGGGCAGGGCTTCGGCCAGGACGGCGGCCTTGGTGCCAGGGGCGAGGTTTTCGAGGCTCATGACGGGCTCCAGATGGGATCGCCGCGGATTGTACAAAGAAAAAGGCCGGCAAGGTGGCCGGCCGGGGCGCCGTCGTCGGCCCAACTATTCGATGGACAGACGCTTGCTCGGGCTAGTGATGCGCTTGGGCAGCGTCAGTTCCAGCACGCCGTCGTTGAAGCGGGCGCTGGCCTTGGCGTCGTCGAGATCCTGCTCCAACTGGAAGGAGCGCGAGACCTTGCCGTAATAGCGCTCCGAGCGCAGGACGCGGTCGCCTTCCTTGACCTCGTTGTCCTGTTTGACTTCGGCGCTGATCGATACCAGGTTGCCGTCGACGACGACATGGATATCCTCCTTTTTGACGCCGGGTAGCTCGGCGTGCACCTGGTAGGCCTCGCCCTGTTCCTTGACATCCATCTTGATCGATGGGGCCTGCGGCTGATTGCCGTTGAACTCGACGGGGCGGACAAAAAATCCGCGGAACAGATCGTCGAGGGGGTCGCGTCGGGAAATGTTGGCCATGGTTTCTCTCCTCGGTGAAAAAAGCCTTAGTGACACCAATATAGGGTGCCGGAAAGCACTTTCAAGTCCGGGTGAGTGTCCTTGGCAGCAACTGGATAGCGTCGCGGTTGCTCCAGGAAAAGCAGCGGGCGGCTGCTTCCGGCCAGGGCAGCCACTGCCAGTCGCGGTGCTCGTCCGGCGCGGGCGTGATGACGATGCGTTCGGGCAGGCACAGCCCGAAGACATGTTCGACATTCTCGCTGACGCCTTCTGGATAGCGCTGGCGCCAGGCGGGAAAGATGGTGAAGGTGTTGGCGATGTGCCAGTTGCTCAGCGTGCCGGCCGTTGGCGCGATCCCGGTTTCTTCGAAAACTTCGCGGCGGGCGGTCTCGGCCAGCGCCTCGTTGCCTTCGCGGCTGCCGGTGACCGACTGCCAGAAGCTCGGATGGGCGGCGCGTTCGAGCAGCAGGACCTCAAGCTCGGCGGTGTGGATGACCACCAGCACGGACAGCGGCTGCTTGCTGCCGCTCATGCGTCGGATAGCGGCGCAATGCCGGGGACCGGCGTGTCGATCAGGACCCACAGCGGCTGGCTGCTGCCACGTCGCTCTTCGGCCGTTGCGTCGAGCACCTCGAGCAGCCGGGCAAAGTCTCCGGGGGCCTTCTGTTGCAGGCGGTCGCAGCCGGTCAGCAAGAGGATTTGACCGCTGCTTCCGCACCAGTCCGGGTCGGTCAGGCAGTCGAACAGGGCATCGAGGTTGCTCCCGTAGTAGTCGGGAAAATTCAGCGCACTGCCCAGGCGAGCCAGGGCTTCCTGAATGGAGCTGCAGGCGGAAATGTCGCCCGGCAACAGGCTGAGGTGCTGCCGGAGAGCAGCTTGCTCGACGGCCGCGCGGGAGTCGGGGGGCTGGCAATACAGGCCGGCGCCGGTGGCGTCCGAGAACAAAGTGTCGCGCATGGCTGGCCTCATTATTCGCGAATACGACGGAAGGACTTGTAATGGTCCTCGGTGTAGTAATACTCGGCGGCCTGGCCGGCGACGATGCGGCGCGGGCCGCGATCCTTGCGCCCCGGGATCTTGACCGTGTATTCACGATAGTAGCCGCGCGGCTGGGCGGGCAACAGCTTCTCGAAATTGTTGAAGACGATGCCGTCGCGACTATACGGGAACGGTCCGCCCTGCTTGATCAGGGCCAGGGTCTCGCGCCCTTCGCGCGGCAGGTCGGCGACGGCAATCCCGTCACCAGCGGTTTTGCCGCCGAAGAAAGCAAAAGCGCTTCCGATCGCCAGCAGCAGGACGATCAGGAAGCGCTGCCAGTTACGCATGGCGGGTTAGGCCTGGTTGACCTCGACCTGGGTTTCGACCTTCTGACGCAGGCGGACATGCAGTTCGCGCAGCTGCTTCTCGTCGACCGCCGACGGGGCGTCGGTCAGCAGGCACTGGGCGCGCTGCGTCTTGGGGAAGGCGATCACGTCGCGGATCGATTCGGCGCCGGTCATCATCGTGACGATGCGATCCAGGCCGAAGGCCAGGCCCCCGTGCGGCGGCGCGCCGTACTTCAGAGCGTCGAGCAGGAAGCCAAACTTGGCCTGCTGTTCGTCCGGGCCGATGGCGAGCGCAGCGAAGACCTTCTCCTGCACGTCGGCGTGGTGGATACGCACCGAACCGCCACCCAGCTCCCAGCCGTTCAGCGCGAGATCGTAGGCCTTGGCCAGGCACTTGCCCGGATCGCTGACCAGCAGGTCGAGATGCTCGTCCTTCGGGCTGGTGAACGGGTGGTGGCAGGCGGTCCAGCGCTTGTTCTCGTCGTCGTACTCGAACATCGGGAAATCGATGACCCACAGCGGCGCCCACTTGGCACCGGTGACGAAGCCCTTCTCGTGGCCGATCTTGATGCGCAGCGCGCCGAGAGCGTCGTTGACGACCTTGGCCTTGTCGGCGCCGAAGAAGATCAGGTCGCCGGACTGGGCGCCGGTACGCTCGATGACCGCACGCAGGGAGGCTTCCGACAGGTTCTTGACGATCGGCGACTGCAGGCCGGTCTCGTTGATCTGCGTGACGTCATTGACCTTGATGTAGGCCAGGCCCTTGGCGCCGTAGATGCCGACGAACTGGGTGTAGGCGTCGATCTCGCCGCGGGTCAGCGTGGCGCCGCCGGGGATGCGCATGGCGGCGATGCGGCCGCCGTCGCTGTTGGCGACGCCGGCGAAGACCTTGAAGGCGACATCCTTGAAGGCATCGGTGACTTCGGTCAGTTCCAGCGTGACGCGCAGGTCCGGCTTGTCGGAACCGAAGCGGTGCATGGCTTCGGCGTAAGTCATGCGCGGGAATTCCGGCAGCTCGACGTCGATCGCTTCCTTGAACACGGTGCGAATCAGCTTTTCCATCAGCGCGGTGATCTCGGCCTCGCTCATGAACGAGGTCTCGATATCGACCTGGGTGAATTCCGGCTGGCGGTCGGCGCGCAGGTCTTCGTCGCGGAAGCACTTGACGATCTGGTAGTAGCGGTCGAAGCCGGCGACCATCAACAGCTGCTTGAACAGTTGCGGCGATTGCGGCAGGGCGAAGAACTGGCCCGGGTGGACGCGCGACGGCACCAGATAGTCGCGGGCACCTTCCGGCGTGGACTTGGTCAGCATCGGCGTTTCAATATCGACGAAGCCATTGTCGTCGAGGAAGCGGCGGAAGGCGCGGGCCGTCTTGTAGCGCAGCATCAGGTTGTTCTGCATCTGCGGCCGGCGCAGGTCGATGACGCGATGGGTCAGGCGGACGTTTTCGGTCAGATTCTCGTCATCGAGCTGGAACGGCGGCGTTACCGACGGATTTAGGACTTCGATCTCGTGGCAGAGCACTTCGATCTCGCCGGAAGCGAGATTGGCGTTGGTGGTGCCGGCCGGCCGCGGGCGGACCTTGCCGGTGATTTTCAGACAGAACTCGTTGCGGACGGACTCGGCGATCGTGAAGGATTCGGCGCGATCCGGATCGCAGACGATCTGGGCCAGGCCCTCGCGGTCACGCAGGTCGATGAAGATGACGCCGCCGTGGTCGCGCCGACGGTG
Organism: Betaproteobacteria bacterium HGW-Betaproteobacteria-12; assembly: GCA_002842345.1. GTDB lineage: Bacteria > Pseudomonadota > Gammaproteobacteria > Burkholderiales > Rhodocyclaceae > Azonexus. The sequence goes on from PHCU01000021.1 coordinate 24,825, forward strand.
GGCCCAGCCGCACAGGGTAACGATTTGCCCGTCGAGGGCGGCATTGAGTTGTCCGCAATAATGGGTACGCATGAAACTTTCCGTGGGGTTGCTTTAAGTATGGGTAATAACGCGCGGGTGCGGTGGCGGAGCCACGACACCCATCGAAATGATGTACTTGAGTGCTTCATCGACGGTCATCTCAAGCTCGATCACATCCTGTTTCGGCATCATCAGGAAGAAGCCGGAAGTCGGGTTGGGCGTGGTCGGCACATAGACGCTGACATAATCGCCGTCGAGGTGATTTTTAATATCGCCGCCGGGACGCCCGGTCAGGAAGGCGATGGTCCACGCCCCCTGGCGTGGGTACTGAACCAGCAGGGCTTTGCGGAAAGCATTGCCATTGGGCGCAAAGAGGGTGTCGGAAACCTGCTTGACCGCCTTGTAAACCGAATTGACGACCGGGATGCGCGAGAGCAGCTTATCCCACCAGCCAACTAGTTTTTGGCCGATGAAGTTGGCGGCGAGCAGGCCCGTAAACAGGATCATTGCCAGCGTCAGCAGGGCGCCGACGCCGGGGATCGAAAAGCCAAACAGGTTCCTGGGGTGCAGAACTTCTGGCAGCAGGTGCAGCGACTGGTCGAGCGTATTGACGATGAGTGACAGCACCCAGCCGGTGATGACCAGCGGAACCCAGATCAACAGTCCCGTGATGAAATAGCGTTTGATCAGTTGGCCGCGCACGACGTACAGCTTCCTTCCCCGGTTTGGCAGGGAGGCGGTGTCTTGGGCTTGCTGCCACCCTTGAAATCGGTGGCGTACCAGCCATTGCCCTTGAGTTGAAAGCCGGCGGCCGAGAGGAGCTTGCTGTAGCTGTCCTGACCGCATTCCGGGCAAACGGAGAGCAGCGGGTCACTGATCTTTTGCAGATGCTCTTTCTGGAAACCGCAGGAGTCGCAGCGATATTCGTAAATCGGCATGGGAGTCCTCCAAAACCTTGAATTGTATCCGAAACCACGGACTCCTTATATCGGGGCGGAGTTCAGTGTTTCAAGCAATCAAGCCAAGATAGCTGCGCGTGATCGTGTCGCCCCAGAACAAGGCGATGCAGCCGGCTGCGGCCAGATAGGGGCCGAAGGGGATTGGCATGTTGCGCCCGTGGCGGGCGGCGACGATCAGGGCTATGCCAATGAGTGCGCCGACAACCGAGGAGAGCAGGATGATGGCTGGTAGCATTTGCCAGCCTAGCCAGGCACCAAGGGCCGCCAGCAGCTTGAAATCACCATAGCCCATGCCCTCCTTGCCGGTGGCCAGCTTGAACAGCCAGAACACGGACCACAGCGCGAGGTAGCCGGTCATGGTCCCAATGACTGCCGATGGAAGGTCGGTGAAGCTGCCAAAAAGATTGAAGGCGATACCGATCCAGAGCAGCGGCAGGGTGATGGAGTCGGGGAGTAGCTGGGTATCCAGATCAATGGCCGAGAGGGTAATCAAGGCCCAGATCAGGAGCAGTCCTCCGGCGGCCTGCATGGTGGGGCCAAAGTGCCAGGCCGTATAAGCCGAGAGCAGAGCGGTCGATAGCTCGACAATGGGGTAACGAGCCGAGATGTGTTTGCCGCAAGCGGAGCATTTTCCTCTGAGAATCAGTAAGTAGCTGAGTAAGGGAATGTTTTCCAGTGCCGTGATGCTATGGCCGCAATGTGGGCAGCGAGAACGCGGTCGTGCCAACGATAGCGCTTGGATGCCTGGCTGCGCCTCACCGCGCAACTCGGCGCATTGGTTTTGCCATTCCTGTTCCATCATTCTCGGCAAGCGATGGATCACGACATTGAGGAAACTGCCGACGCACAAGCCGAGCAGCCCGGCGATGGCTGCCAGACCAATCAATGAATCTGGAAGCATCAGACGACCGAGCCGAGCTTGAAGATGGGGAGGTACATGGCGACGATCATGCCGCCGATCAGTGTGCCGAGAACCACCATGATCATCGGTTCCATAAGGCTGGACATGGCCTCGACAGCATCGTCCACTTCCTGTTCGAAGAAGTCGGCGACTTTGGACAGCATCGAATCGAGAGCGCCGGATTCTTCGCCGATGGCCACCATTTGGGTGACCATGTTGGGGAACAGATTGACGTTCTGCATCGAGATGGTCAGGCTGGTGCCGGTTGAGACCTCGCTCTGAATCTGCTTGGTCGCTGTCTTGTAGACGAAGTTGCCGGCAGCTCCCCCGACCGAGTCGAGGGATTCGACGAGCGGCACGCCAGCGGCAAACATCGTTGCTAGGGTGCGCGTCCAGCGGGCAATTACCGATTTGCGCACGATATCGCCGAAAATCGGCAGGCGCAGCATTAGGCGGTCCATGGCCATCTGTACCTTTTCGGAGCGTCTCCAGGCTTCGAAAAAGGCGTACAGGCCGCCACCGATAATGCCGAATATGGCCCACCAGTAGGCGACGAAGAAGTCCGAAATGGCGATCACCACCAGAGTGGGGGCCGGCAGATCGGCGCCAAAGTTCGAGAAAACGTCCTTGAAGGCTGGAATCACGAAAATCATGATCACCGCAGTGATGATGAATGCGACGACCAGCACAGCGATCGGGTAGAACAGAGCAGCCTTGATCTTGCTCTTGATGGCGAGGATCTTTTCCTTGTAGGTAGCCAGACGGTCGAGCAAGGTGTCGAGGATGCCGGCTTGCTCGCCAGCGGCGACCAGATTGCAGTATAACGCGTCGAAGTGCAGCGGAAACTTGCGGAAGGCCTGGGACAAGGAACTGCCCGTTTCGACATCGGCCTTGATATCGAGCAGCAGTTTGCCGACTGCAGCATTTGAGTGGCCGCGACCAACAATGTCGAAAGCCTGCAGCAAAGGAACGCCGGATCTCATCATGGTGGCCAGCTGGCGGGTGAACAAGGCGATATCCTTGTCCGTGATCTTGCCGCCACTCTTGAAGCGTAACTTTTTGACCTTGGTATTGGTGATGCCCTGACGACGTAGGGTCGTTTGCACGACGGACTCGCTGGCTGCGCGCATTTCGCCGCGGACGGTCTTGCCGTCCTTGTTCCTGCCCTCCCAGAGGAACGCAACCTCCTTGACGGTTGCAACTCTCGGTTTTGCGGCGGTGGCCATATGTCTTCCTTCCCCTTAGATATTGGTCGTGCTTAGCACTTCGTCAAGCGAGGTCAAGCCTTGTTTAACCTTGAGCAGTCCCGATTCGCGCAGGTCCTTGACGCCCTCTTTTTTTGCCTGTTGCGCCAAGTCCAACGATGTGGCGCCGCTCATAATCAAGCGCTGCATGGCTTCCGAAATCGGCATCACCTGATAGATGCCAACGCGGCCCTTGAAGCCGCTACCCTTGCAGCGATCGCAGCCTGCCGGGCCATAAAGCGTCCATGAACCATCGAGCTCGTCTTCCTTGAAGCCGGCGTCGAGCAGGGCCTGGGGTGGCACGGTCATTGGCTTCTTGCAATTGCAGAGGCGGCGGGCCAGACGCTGGGCGGTGATCAACTGAATGCTGGAGGCGATATTGAAGGTCGGCACGCCCATGTTCATCAGGCGAGTCAGTGTCTGGGGGGCGTCGTTGGTGTGCAATGTGGATAGCACCATGTGGCCTGTCTGGGCAGCCTTGATGGCGATCTCGGCTGTTTCGAGGTCACGGATTTCGCCGACCATGATGATGTCCGGATCCTGGCGCAGGAAGGCTTTGAGGGCGACAGGAAATGTCAGGCCGGCGCGATCATCCACATTGACCTGGTTGACGCCGGGCAGGTTAATTTCCGCCGGATCCTCGGCGGTCGAAATATTGACGCCGTCCCGGTTCAGGATATTGAGGCATGTGTATAGCGAAACGGTCTTGCCGGAGCCGGTTGGGCCGGTGACCAGGACCATGCCGTAGGGGCGATTGATCGCCTCGAGCAGGGAGGCCTTCTGCTCCGGCTCGTAACCGAGGGCTTCAATGCCGAGTGTTGCCGAGGTCGGATCCAGAATGCGCAGCACGATCTTTTCGCCCTGCAGGGTTGGCAGGGTACTGACCCGGAAGTCGATGGCGCGATTCTTGGAGAGCACCAGACGCATTCGACCATCCTGCGGCACGCGCTTTTCGGCGATGTTTAGGCGCGAGATGACCTTGATGCGGGAGGCCAGTTTTTCCTTGATGGCCAGCGGTGGTGTGGCTATTTCGCGAAGTATGCCGTCGACCCGGAAGCGGATGCGGTAGTACTTTTCGTACGGCTCAAAGTGAATGTCCGATGCCCCGTCATTGATCGCATCGAGCAGCATCTTCTGAATGAACTTGACGACCGGGGCGTCATCGATGTCCTGGCCGGCCGCATCGTCGTTCTTGGTGGCCGATTCTTCGTCGAGGAAGTCAAGATTGATGTCCTCTCCGGCCAGATTTTTCAGTGTGTCGGCGGCTGACTCGGCGTACTTTGCGACCAGCGGCGCCAATTTCGGTTGCTCGACAACGATCGGGTCGACGGCCAGCCCGGTCTGAAATCGAATCTCGTCCAGGGCGCGCAGGTTGGTCGGGTCGGCGATGGCCACCGAAAGGCGGTTGCCCCGCTTGTTGAGCGGGATCACCTTGTGCGTGGCGATTAGCTTGCGATCAATCGCGTTTTCGGGAATGTGCGCATCATCGAACGAAGCGAGATCAAGCAACGGGTAACCGAAAGTTTCGGATACAAAACGAGCGATATCGACCGCGGTTGCCTTTTGGCTAAGGATGATCTGCTCAATCAGGGATATCTTGGCATTGTTGGCTTGCGACAGCAGTTGTTCGGCTTCCGCCTCTTTGAGCTGTCCGGCTTGTACCAAGGCACGCGCCAGACCGCTAAGTGGGGGGGATTGGGGGGTTGCCGCCATTGGATATCGTCGAATGCCGTTTAGATCGCCCGATGATGCTACGCAGCCGAGTGTTTGTAAAGGCTGGCCGGTCGGCCTAGTCTGATTCCGGGCGATGGATGCGGGCGGTGATGACACTACGGTCGCGGGTCTGCAGAACCTCGACCGGCACACCGCTTAGTTTGAGGCTAAGTCCTGATTCCGGGATGTCCTGGAAATGCTCCAGAATCAATCCATTGAGCGTTTTGGGGCCGTCGAGCGGGAATTCAAGGCCGAGCATGCGGTTGATGTCACGCAGGAGGCGTGAGCCTTCGACGATGGCATCGCCCTCGTCCGACCAGGACAGGGACTGACCGAGCCCAGGGAGCGAAGTGGTGAATTCCCCGACGAATTCCTCGATGATGTCTTCCAGTGTCAGCAGGCCGAGAATCTCGCCGTACTCATCCACAACGAAGCCGATGCGCTGCCGGTTTTCCTGGAAAAAGGCCAGTTGCGAAAACACTGGCGTACCGGCGGGGATGTAATACGGAGGCTGTAATTGCGTGAGCAGGGTGGCGTCGTCGAACTCCGGATCGCCGATGCTGGCCAGCAGGCGCCGGACCGGCAGGACGCCGATCAACTGATCGAGCGATTCGTGGCAGGTTGGCAGGCGACTGTGGTGGCTGGTCGCCAGCTGATCGCGAACCTCTTCCCACGGGAGTTCCAAGTCAAGGATTTCGATGCTGCGACGCGGCGTCATCACGTCTTCCACCGTGATGTTATTGAGTTCGAAGAGGCTGGAGAGGATTGCGTGGTGTTTTTTGGGTATGGCGTGTGAGGATTCCAGTACCAGACTGCGCAGTTCCTCTGGCGTCAACGGTGCCGTCTGTCCGCCATTCTTGGTTGATAGGCCGAGTAGGCGCAGCAAGGTGCCGGCGAACAGGTTGATGAACCAGACAGCAGGGTAGAACAGGCGCAGCAGGGGGGTTAGCACATAGCCGAAGAACAGCGCCAGACGATCGGCATGGTTGGCACCAATGATCTTCGGGGTGATTTCCGAAAACACTAGAATGGCAAAAGTGACGATGAGGGTCCCGGCACCCAGTGCCCATTTTTCTTCGCCGAAGAGTTCGATGGCAATCACGCTGACCAGCGTTGCAGCGGCTGTATTGACCAGGTTGTTACCGAGAAGGATGACCCCGAGCATCTTGTCGGTCTGGTTGAGCAGGTCGAGTGCCCGTTGGGCGCCATGATGACCTGCTTGGGCCATGTGGCGCAGGCGGAAACGGTTGGCTGCCATCATTGCCGTCTCGCTCATCGAGAAAAATGCCGACATTGCCAGCAACGCGACCAGTGCTGCCAGCATTGTCGTTATTGGAATGCCATCCATGCGTCAGAGGTGGCCGAGGATCACTTCACCGACGAAACGGCTGCCGACGTAGGCCAGAATGAGCAACGAAAAGCCGGCAAGCGTCCAGCGCAGGGCGCGCTTCCCCCGCCAGCCCCAAGCGTGGCGGCCGACCAGCAGGGTGGCGAAAATGCCCCAGGAGGCAAAGGCGAACAGGGTCTTATGGTCGACGGTCAGTGGCTTGCCGAATAACTCCTCGGAAAACAGCACGCCACTGCCGACGGTCAGGGTGAGTAGAACGAAGCCGACCGTCAGCATGCGAAAGAGCAGGGACTCCATTGCCATCAGGGGGGGGAGGCTGGCCAGGCTGCGCTTTAGTGATCGCTTGTGCAGGGCATTCTCGGTAAAGCCCATAAAAATGGCGTGCAGAGCGGATAGTGTCAGCAGGCTGTAGGCCAGCATGGCGGCCAGGAAGTGCAGCTTGAATCCCGTGGCACTGGCATGGGCCACCAGATGAACATAGGGGAACAGCACCGGTAGGATCGTGCAGCAGGCCGCCAGCGGCAGGACCATCGGTTGCAGGCCCTCCATCCGGGCCATGAAGCTTTCCAGCCAGTAGATCAGGACCGCCAGCCACATCATCAGCGACAGCGCAAAGCTGAAGGAGAAGCGCATGCCGATCTCGGCAAAAAGGCCGTCGTACAAACCCCAGGCATGAATGGTGAGGGCAGCAGCGATGGCCGCACGCTCCCACGGTAGCATTGGGCAGGTGACGCATTGATGGTCGCTTTCCCGCCAGCGGGTGTTCCAGAAATGAAGGCCAAGCCCGCCGTATAGCAGGGCGGCGAGAACGTGTGGCAGAAGCTGAATTACAATGTCGGACATTCGCGAATTCTACTAGAAGCCCATTTGACATGCTCGACAACCTGACCACCCGCCTTGCTCGCGTCATGAAGACGCTGAAAGGCGAAGCCCGCCTGACCGAAGCCAACATCTCCGACGCCTTGCGCGAGGTGCGCATGGCGCTACTGGAGGCCGACGTCGCCTTGCCGGTGGTCAAGGATTTCATCGCCGCGGTCAAGGAAAAGGCCGTTGGCGAAGCCGTCATCGGTTCGCTCAGTCCCGGGCAGGCGCTGATTGGCGTTGTGCATGCCGAACTGACCAACATCATGGGGGCTGCCCACGAAGGCATCAGTTTCAATACCCAGCCGCCGGCCATTGTGCTGATGGCCGGCTTGCAGGGCGCCGGCAAGACGACGACGGTCGGCAAGCTGGCAAAGTTCCTCAAGGAGAATCACAAGAAGAAGGTGCTGGTCGTTTCCTGCGACGTTTACCGGCCCGCGGCCATCGAGCAGTTGAAGTCAGTCGCCGGGCAGGCCGGGGTAGATTTCTTCCCGTCAGCCGTGGGCGAAAAGCCGGAGACCATCGCCCTGGCGGCGGTAGATTGGGCCAAACGGCACTATCATGACGTGCTGCTGGTCGACACCGCTGGTCGGCTGGCGATCGACGAAGAGATGATGGGTGAGATCAGGCGCCTGCACGCGGCCGTCAAGCCCATCGAAACCCTGTTCGTGGTCGATGCCATGCTCGGTCAGGATGCAGTCAACACGGCGCGCGCCTTCAACGAGGCGCTGCCGCTGACCGGCGTCGTGCTGACCAAGCTGGATGGTGATTCGCGCGGGGGCGCGGCATTGTCGGTACGGCACGTCACCGGCAAGCCGATCAAGTTTGCCGGGGTTGGCGAGAAGCTGTCCGGTCTGGAAGCGTTTCACCCGGAGCGCATGGCATCGCGCATCCTCGGCATGGGCGACGTGCTGTCGCTGATCGAGGAGGCGAAAAAGGGGCTCGACGAAGAAAAGGCCGTCGCCTTTGCCAAGAAACTGAAAGCAGGCAAGGGTTTCGATCTCAGCGATTTCAAGGAGCAGATGGCGCAGATGCGCAATATGGGCGGGCTCTCGGCGCTGATGGACAAGATGCCGGCGCAGATCGCCCAGGCCGCCGGCCAGTTGCCGGCCGGTGCCGAGAACAAGATGATCGGCAGGGTCGAAGGCATCATTAACTCAATGACCCCGGCCGAGCGGGCCAAGCCCGAATTGATCAAGGCCAGCCGCAAGCGGCGTATCGCCGCTGGGGCGGGGGTCCAGGTACAGGATGTCAATCGTTTGCTCAATCAGTTCGAACAGACGCAGAAAATGATGAAGCAGTTCTCCAAGGGCGGAATCGGCAAGCTGATGCGTGGCATGAAGGGGATGTTGCCCGGTATGGGCGGTATGGGGCGCTGATTACACCCGCTGGATTTTGGCTGGGGCGCGCTCAGCGTTCCATCTGCGCCAGGTGGGCTGGTTTGTCATAGCCCCACTGGTTCTGCCAGGCGGCGCGCACCATGTTCGGATACTCGGGCTTGCCCAGGCTGCCGTTATAGCGGCCGAGGGCGCGGAATAAGTCGCCCTTCTCGATGTCCAGGTAGTGGCGCAAGATGGTGCAGCCATAGCGCAGGTTAGTGCGCAGATCGAACAGGGAGTCTTCCGGGCGGCCGATCACCTTGATCCAGAAGGGCATGACCTGCATGTAGCCACGGGCGCCAACCGATGACACGGCGTATTTGCGAAAGGCCGATTCGACCTGGATCAGCCCGAGGACCAGTTGCGGATCCAGACCAGCCCGGGTCGCCTCGTAATGCACGCTGCGCAATAGATCGATCCGGTAGTCGCGGTTGGGGATGCGCTTTTCGAGGCGCCGGGACATCTCGCCCAGCCAGTCCGCGGCCTCGAGTGAGGTCTTGAATGAACTGACGGCCGGTCGCGAATCGGAAACTGCCTTGTGCAGCGCTGCCCTGATACTGGCCGACATCGGCTCGTACTTCTGCGCGCCGGCTTGGACGGCCGATGCAGCGGACAGCAATAGTAGGAAAATCAGGTGGCGCACAGCTTCCCTTGCAGGAAGGAAAGTATGTCGCTGCCGGCGACCATGGTTGCTTCGGCATCCTGGCGGCCCTTGTACTCGAGCTGATCATCCTTCAGACCGCGCTCGCCAATGACCACGCGATGCGGGATGCCGATCAGTTCCATATCGGCGAACATGACGCCGGGGCGCTCGTTGCGATCATCGAGCACGACGTCGACGCCGGCAGCCTTGAGCTGGCCATACAGAAGATCGGCCTTGGTCTTCACGGCTTCGCTCTTGTGGTAGCCCATCGGCACGATGCAGATGGCGAACGGGGCGATGGCCGCCGGCAGGATGATGCCCTTGTCGTCGTTGCCCTGCTCGATGGCGGCGCCGACGATGCGCGAAACGCCGATGCCGTAACAGCCCATCTCCATGATCTGGTTCTTGCCGTTTTCGTCGAGATAGGCGCAATTCAGGGCGGCGGCGTATTTCTGGCGCAACTGGAAAATGTGACCGACTTCAATGCCGCGCAGAATTTCCAGTTTCCCCTTGCCATCCGGCGACGGGTCGCCGGGGACGACATTGCGCAGGTCGGCCACCTCCGGCTCCGGCAAGTCGCGCCCGAAATTGACGCCGCGCAGGTGGAATCCGGCTTGGTTGGCACCACAGACAAAATCGCTCATGGCGGCAACGCTGCGGTCGGCAATGATCTGGACATTCGGTTGAATGGCGACCGGGCCGATATAGCCTGGCTTGCAGCCGAGGTATTCATCAACCTCGGTCTCCGTTGCGAAGCGGAAGGGGGAAAGAGTGGCAAGCTTGCCGGCCTTGATTTCGTTCAATTCATGATCGCCACGCAGCAGCAGCAGGGCGAAGGTCTTGCTGCTATCGTCCTTCTCGCGGATCACCGCGATCGACTTGACGATCTTGTTCAGTGGGACACCGAGAAAATCGGCGACATCGACACAGGCCATCTTGCCCGGCGTGGCTACCTTTTCCATCACGCTATCTGCTGCTGCACGCTGAGTGGCGGGGGCAACTGCCTCGGCCAGTTCAACGTTGGCGGCGTAATCGGATGCCGGGCAGTAGGCGATGTCGTCTTCGCCGGAGTCGGCCAGGACGTGGAACTCATGCGAGCCAGTGCCGCCGATCGAACCGGTATCCGCGGCCACGGCGCGGAACTTCAGGCCGAGGCGGGTGAAGATGCGACTGTAGGTCGCATACATGTTGTCGTACTCGCGCTGCAGATCCTCGAAGGAAGTGTGGAAGGAATAGCCGTCCTTCATCAGGAACTCGCGGCCACGCATGACGCCGAAGCGCGGGCGGATCTCGTCGCGGAATTTGGTCTGGATCTGGTACAGATGAATCGGTAGCTGGCGATAGCTTTTGACGTCCCGGCGGACGGCATCGGTAATCACCTCTTCGTGGGTCGGGCCAATAACAAATTCGCGCTGATGGCGGTCCTTAAAACGCAGCAATTCCGGGCCGTACTGTTCCCAACGACCGGATTCCTGCCATAACTCGGCTGGTTGTACGGCCGGCATTAGCAACTCCAGGGCGCCGGCCTTGTCCATTTCCTCGCGAACGATGTTCTCGACCTTGCGCAGCACGCGCAGCCCCAGCGGCATCCAGGTATAAATGCCGGCCGCGGCGCGCTTGATATAGCCAGCCCGCAGCATCATTTTCTGGCTGATGACTTCGGCGTCGGCCGGGGCTTCCTTGAGAGTGGTGAAAAAGAACTGCGAAGTGCGCATGGGATGCTCTTGAATTCGTTGCGAAAAGGGCATTTTACACGCAGGCCGTGCTTTGCACCCAGGCGGCCTTTGTGAAAGAATCGGGGTAACTATTAATTTTGCAGGATTCTCATGCTCGATCGTGAAGGCTACCGCCCGAACGTCGGCATCATTCTTTGTAACGCCAAAAACGAGGTTTTCTGGGGTAAGCGCATTCGGGAGCATTCCTGGCAGTTTCCGCAAGGTGGCATCAAGCGCGGCGAATCGCCGGAACAAGCCATGTATCGCGAACTGTATGAAGAGGTCGGGCTCCTGCCGGAGCACGTGCGCATCCTCGGGCGAACCAAAGGCTGGCTGCGTTATGAAGTGCCGACACACTGGATCAAGCGCGAATGGCGCGGTTCCTACAAGGGCCAGAAGCAAATCTGGTTTCTATTGCGCCTCGTCGGGCGCGATAACGACGTCAGTTTGCGGGCGACCAACAAGCCGGAATTCGACGCCTGGCGCTGGAACGATTACTGGGTGCCACTCGATTCGGTGATCGAGTTCAAGCGCGGCGTCTATGAGCAGGCCTTGTCCGAATTGCTTCGCTTTCTCGATATTGATCGGCGGGGGCGTGGCCGGCGTGGGTTGCCGGCAGAGGCAGGTGACCTTGCGGCCAACTCCGAGGAGGAATAAACCCGTGTTCAGTTTTTCGCGCAATCTGCTGTTGACGCTCGCGCTGGCGAGCGGTGGCGCGCTTGCTGACGACAATGACGACTATGTCCCCCAAATTTGGCGGGAACAGGAAGTAGTGATGCCGGCGGCGCCTGCTGAAGGGAGCCTGCAGTCGTTTTATGTTAGTGCCGTTGCCGAGAACCGGTTTTTGATCGATATAGCAAGCCTGAGCCTCGGATCCGATGGCGTTGTGCGCTATGTGCTCGTGGTGCTGACCCCGGGAGGGGGGCGTAATGTGACCTTTGAGGGCATGCGCTGCGAAACTCGCGAGCGGCGGCTCTATGCATCCGGGCGGCAAGACGGCAGTTGGTCCAAGGCCCGCCGCGTTGAGTGGGTGCCGGTCAGGGATGCCAACGTCAATCGGCATCATGCGGCCCTTTTCCTCGATTATTTCTGTCCCGGCGGCATCATGGCTAGCAGCGTTGCCGAGGTGAGGGGCGCCCTTCGGCGAACGGCGCTCCAGATCACTCCGTGAGGTGTAGTGAGATGTCAATTGATCAGGCCATCGTCGAATTCGATCGCGCCTTGCGTACCATCTGGGGGTCTGCGCGCAGCACGCGGCCACTGCCTGGCGGGGAGCTGCCCGATGTGCACCTGGCGACAGCGCAGCAGAGTCATGTGGCTGGCTTGATGCGGGTCAATCACTGTGGCGAAATTTGCGCCCAAGCTCTTTATCAAGGGCAGGCACTAACGTCCCGCGACCCAGCAATTCGTGAGGCGCTCCGCGGGGCGGCCAATGAGGAAACAGAGCATCTCGCCTGGACAGAGCAACGGATAGCCGAGTTGGGCGGGCGAAAAAGCGTGCTCAATCCACTGTGGTATGCCGGTTCTTTGGGTTTGGGGCTACTGGCTGGGGGGCTTGGTGACAAGTGGAATCTGGGCTTTCTGGCGGAGACCGAGCGCCAGGTTGAGGCGCATCTCAACAGTCATCTGCACCGATTGCCGCAGGAGGATGTTCGTTCGCGGGCAATTGTCGATCAGATGCGCCTGGAGGAAATCCGTCATGCCAAAACGGCTGTGGAGCTTGGTGCGGCGGAGATGCCTGCAATTTTCAAGTTGGCGATGAGAGGCGCGGCCAGGATGATGACTGGCATCGCTTATCGCATCTGACGCGCCTCAGATATCTTCGATGATTTCGAAGTCGTGAGTGATCTCGGCTGTCTTGCCGATCATGATAGAGGCCGAACAGTATTTGTCCTTGGATAGCTCGATAGCGCGCGCCACTGCTTCTGGCTTCACGTTCTTGCCCTTGATGCGATAGTGCAAATGGATTCGAGTGAAGACTTTTGGGTCGGTCTCCGCTCTTTCTGCCTGTAGGCTGACGTCGCATGCCGTCACTGCTTGTCGTCCCTTCTTAAGTATAAGCACGACATCGAAGGCGCTGCAGCCGCCGGTGCCGGCGAGCACCATTTCCATCGGACGCGGCCCCAGGTTGCGGCCTCCGGCCTCCGGTGCGCCATCCATGACTACAGCGTGGCCGCTACCGGTTTCTGCGATGAAACTCATCCCTGAGTCGGTGCCTGTCCATCTGACGATGCATTCCATTCTGAACTCCTTGAAAGTTGGGGGATTCTAGCGGATATCCGTGAAATTATAAGAGCGCGCCCTCTATGTTGCGACGCAACAATCACCCCGTTTTGTCGGCGCACGGCGTGCTAGATTTTGTTGTTAACCATGGGGGAATTTTCTCCTGTTTTTTATAAATTTACCTTTGTAATAAGCTATATAAATTAAATCAATATGGCTGATGTACTGATTTGTTTATTGGTTGTGCGATGCACAAATACCTCTTGCTTGCTGGTCGCGGTTCGGGCAGAATGTGAAGCGTACGAACTGCGGTGGCTTAGTAGCGATAAGTTCTCCAGTTCAGATTTGTCTCCTCCACCCTCCTCCTTTGGTGTGGATTTAACGCGGCTCAGCGAGCCGCGTTTTTTTTGCTCTGTCGGATTGAGCGCTGCTCGGCACCCTGTGGGGGCTAAACACGTTTTTGTCCATCTGATCTGGTTGGCGAGAGAGGAAAAATCATTGACACGCCTTCTGTGTATCAACTAAAATCCGCGGCTTTCTCCAATCCGCGCCCATATTTTTCAGGACGGCACACACATGAAAACGTTTTCCGCCAAGCCACATGAGGTGAAGCGCGAGTGGTTTGTGGTAGACGCCACAGACAAGGTGCTCGGCC
>PHCU01000168.1 GCA_002842345.1 Betaproteobacteria bacterium HGW-Betaproteobacteria-12
GCGGCGGTGCCGACCAGCACCAGGCGCTGGGCCGGGTGGCCGGTCTCGGTCAGGTGTTTGGCGACGCGGGTCTGGCAATAGGCGCCGAAGGAGAAGCCGGCCAGCGCCACCGGCAGATTGCCGCAGCGGCACTTGGCGTCGGCCAGCACGGCCAGCAGGTCGTCGGTCTCGCCGCGGCCTTCGTCATGGACACCTTCGGTACCGCCGACGCCGCGGAAATTCGGGCGGAAGGCGGCGTAGCCGAGGCTGACGAAGGTCCGCGCCAGCGTGTAGGCGACCTTGTTGGTATTGGCGCCGCCGCCCATCGGGTGCGGGTGGGCGATCAGGGCGATGCCGCGCGGCGCGTCCGGCCGCTCCATGATGACGTCGATCTTGCCGACCGGGCCGTCGATGAGGATCTTTTCTTCCGGGGCGCGCATGGTTCAGATCTTCAGGCGGTCGACGACGCGACCGTTGAGCAGGTGTTCCTGGATGATTTCCTCGACGTCTTCGTGGTCGATGAAGCTGTACCAGGTCTCTTCCGGGTAGACGACCATCACCGGCCCGTTGTCGCAACGGCCGAGGCAGCCGGCCTTGTTGACGCGGATGGCGCCGGGGCCGTTCTGCTTCAGGGCGCCGATGCGATCCTTGGCGTAGGCCAGGGCGGCCGAGCCGCCGACGTTGTTGCAGCACTGCTCGCCGGCCTCGCGCTGGTTGCAGCAGATGAATACGTGGTGGGTGTAAAAGCTCATCGTTGTTCTCCTCGGAGGGGCCTCATTATAAAGGCCGCTCCGGTTTCACGTGGAACGGGCGCGGGGCCGCGTCGCCAGCAGCAGGAAGGGCAGCACCAGGAAGGGCCAGAGCGTGGCCACCAGCCGGGTCAGACCGTTGAAATTGAGAAAGTGCCCCTGGCGCCAGGTGGCCAGGGCGGCCATCGAATAGGGGTTGGGCGGCGCCAGGTTGACCAGGGCGGTGCCGGCGGCCAGGGCCAGCAGGGTCAGGATCAGCCGCGGCGTGGCCGGCAACAGGATGGCGATGGCCAGCAGCAGGCTGCCGGCGAACAGGCCGCTGCGGGCGCCGGGAGTCAGCCAGGCCAGCGCTTCGCCCGGGCCGATCAGGACGGCGGCGGCGAGGGTGCGGACGACCAGGCCGAGCAGCAGGAACAGCGGCACGATCATCCAGGCGGTCAGTAGCCGGGCGCAGAGCAGGCGTACGATCAGGCCGGCGGCCAGGGCATTGAGGGCGGTGATACTGGCCTCGATGACGACGAAGCTCTCGGCGGCGAAGGGCAGGCCGCTGACGAAGCCGAACCAGTGACGGAGGTCGCCGGCACCGAACAGCAGGGTTTCCGGCGACAGCGGCACGAGCAGCCACAGGCCGAGCAGGGTGAGGCCCAGTTCGGCATGCGGGACGGGGGCGATCAGCCGGTGTTCGAGGGCGACCAGGCGGGCGAAGACGCGGGGGCCGACCCATTGAGCGAGGCTTGCCCCGAGCAGGCCGCCGATGGCATTGCAGGCGAGATCGAGGTTGGACGGCACGCGCGACGGCAGCCAGGTCTGCACCGCCTCCAGGCCGCAGCTGACCGCGGCGGCAAGCAAGATGGCCAGCACCGGCGCGGTGAAGCGGCCAGGCAAGCGGCGCAGGGCGAGGGTCAGGAAGAAACCGAGCGGCAGGTAGACGGCGACGTTGGCCAACAGGTCGAAGACGGTCCAGTAGCGCGGCCAGCCGCCTTCGAGGAAGGCGAACGGCGAGATGCCGGTGCTACGCCAGCCGGAGAAGGGATGCAGGCTGCCGTAGATGATCAGCCCGAGCCAGGCGAGCGCGAGATATCGGGCAAGAAGGATGGGGCCGCGGCCGTGCTCGGTCATGGAAGGATTCTAGGTGCTATCCGCCGGGCCGTCAGCGACGATCTGCGGCGCCTTGGCAATCCGGCGCGCCACCAAGCGCCTCAGTGCTGGTGCGGATGGTCCGCCGCGTGATGGGTTTCCGCCGCCGCCCGGTGATGCAGGGCGTGGTGGATATCCTCGTGCGGAGTTGGCCGACCGACACGCTGCGGCAGCAGGGAGCCGGCGACCAGGCCGACGATGCTGACGACGAGTCCGATCAGCTGCGGTGGCACCAGGCTGGCTTCACCGATCAGCAGCTCGACCAGCAGCCATGAGCAGATGCCGCCGAAGATCGAGCACAGTGCTCCCTGGGTGGTTGCCCGGCGCCACAGGATGCCGCCGACCAGCGGCGCAAAGGCGCCGGCCAGCGTGATCTTGTAGGCACTTTCGACCATCTCGAAGATGGACGACTCGGAGTTCAGTGCGAAGGCCAGGACGAGCAGTGCGAAAACAAAAAGCACGCTGCGCATGACCAGCAGAAAGCGCCGATCGTCCATGTCCGGCACGAAGGCGCGGATGACGTTTTCCGAAAAGGTCACCGACGGTGCCAGCAAGGTGGCCGACGAAGTGCTCATGATCGCCGAGAGCACGGCGCCATAGAAGAATACCTGGGCGATCAGGGGGGTATGCTGGGTGACCAGGGTCGGGATGATTTTCTCGGCATCCTGCTCGAGCAGTTCGCCGAACAGCGCCGGGTCGATCAGCGTCGCGGCGTAGGCGATGAACACCGGGACAAAGGTAAAGACAAAGTACAGCGTGGCGCCGACGACCGAGCCCCACAGCGCGATGCGGGCGCTCTTGGCTGAGGTGATGCGCTGGAACACGTCCTGTTGCGGAATCGAGCCGAACATCATGGTCACCGCCGAGCCGACAAAGGCCAGCCACAGCCAGGGATCGGGATCCGGGAAGAACTCGAACTTGCCGGCCTGCGCCGCATGGCTGATGACGGCTTCGGCGCCCCCGTCGACTTGGCCGGCGACCAGGTAGGCAATCACCAGCAGACCGCCGAGCATGACGATCATCTGGACGAAATCGAGGATGGCGACGGACAGCATGCCGCCGAAGATGGTGTAGGTCAGGACCAGCGCAGTGCCCAGGATCATGCCGGTGGATTCGCTGACCGCGCCGTCCGAAACCACGAAGAACAGCAGGCCAAGCGCCTTGGTTTGCGCCGAGACCCAGCCCAGGTAGGAGACCACGATGCACAGCGTGGTCAGGATTTCGACCGTGCGGTTGTAGCGCATCCGATAGAAGTCGCCCAGCGTGATGATGTTGAGCTTGTACAGATAACGTGAGAACAGAATGCCGGCCAGTACCAGGCAGATTGCCGAGCCGAAAGGGTCGGCGACGATGCCGCCGAGGCCTTCCTTCAAAAAGGTCGAGGAAATGCCGAAAATCGACTCGGCGCCAAACCAGGTCGCGAACACCGTCGCCATGACCACCGGAAACGGTAGCGAGCGCCCGGCGACAGCGAAATCCTTGGCGTTATGGACGCGGGTCGCGGCGAACAGGCCGATGGCGATCGACGCAAGCAGGTAGAGGACGACGAACCAGATCAGCATGATTGGACATCCGGCCGGGGCAAGGGGTTGAAAACGCGGGGATTATACGGTCAAGCCACGGCAGAACGGGGCTTCGCAATGAAAATCCAAAGGCAGCATGCTCAGCGGGTGGATAAAACGCAGATCGGTGGCGTGCAGGCGCAGGCGTTCGCCGGATTCGAGCGAGCCGCTGCCATACAGTTCGTCGCCGATGATCGGGTGGCCGAGGGCCGCCAGATGGACCCGCAACTGGTGCGAACGGCCGGTCACCGGCTCCAGTTCAACACGACTGCTTAGCCCGGACGGATCGCGGAATAGCGTGCGAAAACGGGTCAGTGAGCGCTTGCCAATCTCAAAATCGACTTTCTGTCGTGGCCGGTTCGGCCAGTCGCAGATCAGCGGCAGGTCGATCTCGCCGGCCTCCGCTTCCAGGCAGCCTTCGACTTCGGCCAGATAGCGCTTGTCCACCAGGCGTTCGCGAAACAGACGCGACAGCGCGCTGTGCATCGCCGCGCCACGCGCCAGCAGCAACAGGCCGGAGGTCGACATGTCCAGGCGATGGACGGCCAGGGCATCGGCAAATTTTGCCTGGACCCGGCTGACCAGACAGTCATCCTTGCCCTCGCCGCGTCCGGGAACCGACAGCAGGCCGGCTGGCTTGTCGACGACGAGCAAATGTTCGTCGGCAAAAACGATGGTCAGCCCGTTATCGGGCGGCGGCGAGTAGGCGCTCATCGCCGTTTTACAGCCGGCTGCGGCAGTGGGCGTCGCGGAAGGCCTGCGCTTCCCTGAACCAGCCTTCGCCCGGCGAGGTTTGCCAGCAGATGCGCGCCTCGCTGCTGCGGCTGACCCACCAGTACCAGGGAGCCGGGCCGCCCAGCGCCGGCGCCGCCAGGGTGCCGACGAGCAACAGGAGCAGTAGTTTTTGCAGCATGGTCCGCATCAGAAAGAATCTTCTTGCCAAGTACTTGCCGGAATATTACTGTATGTAAACACAGTTATTGTCTGGCGGCATTTCGGGCGAAGAAAAATATTACCCGTGTTTGCCTGGTTTCTATGGAAAATCGAACTTGCCATTCGCATAACTGGTCGTGAGCCCTCCTCCGGATAGCTCAGCAATTTCTATTCCATCCTTGGCCCCTGTGCCATAATCCGCTCAAATTTTAGAGGTACCAGCATGGACGACAACAAGGCAAAAGCGCTCGCCGCGGCGCTGCAACAGATCGAAAAGCAGTTCGGCAAGGGTTCCATCATGAAGATGGGCGAGGCCGAGATCGACGAGGGTATCCAGGTGGTTTCCACCGGCTCGTTGGGCCTGGATATCGCCTTGGGCGTCGGCGGCCTGCCGCGCGGTCGTGTCGTCGAAATCTACGGCCCGGAATCCTCGGGCAAGACCACGCTGTGTCTGCAGGTCGTCGCCGAAATGCAGAAGCTCGGCGGTGTTGCCGCCTTCATCGACGCCGAACACGCGCTCGATCCGCAATATGCCCAGAAGCTCGGCGTCAATGTCGGCGAGCTGTTGATTTCGCAGCCGGATACTGGCGAGCAGGCCCTCGAGATCGCCGACATGCTGGTCCGTTCCGCGTCGGTGGACATCATCGTCATCGACTCCGTGGCCGCCCTCACCCCGCGCGCCGAAATTGAAGGCGAGATGGGCGACCAGATGGTCGGCCTGCATGCCCGCCTGATGTCCCAGGCCTTGCGCAAGCTGACCGCCAATATCAAGAAGACCAACACGCTGGTCATCTTCATCAACCAGATCCGGATGAAGATCGGCGTCATGTTCGGCTCGCCGGAAACGACCACCGGCGGCAATGCGCTGAAGTTCTACGCCTCGGTCCGTCTCGATATCCGCCGTATCGGCTCGATCAAGAAGGGCGACGAGGTGATCGGCAGCGAAACCAAGGTCAAGGTGGTCAAGAACAAGGTCTCGCCGCCCTTCCGCGAAGCCATTTTCGACATTCTGTACGGCGAGGGTATCTCCCGCCACGGCGAGATCGTCGAAATGGGCGTCGCCCACAAGCTGGTCGAAAAATCCGGCGCCTGGTACTCCTACAAGGGCGAGAAGATCGGCCAGGGCAAGGACAATTCGCGCGAATTCCTGCGCAGTCATCCGGAAATCGCGGAAGAAATCGAGGCCGGCATTCGCGAAGCCGCCAGCACCAACGTCATCAAGCCGGTCAAGGCGGCCAAGGTCGATGCCTGACCTGCGTGTCCGTGCCCTGCAACTGCTGACCCGGCGGGATTACTGCCGGGCCGAGTTGCGGGCCAAACTCACCGCCGAGGCCGAATCGGCAGATGAACTCGAGGCCGTGCTCGACCGGCTGCAGGAGGAGCGCCTGCTCTCCGACCAGCGTTATGCTGCCCAACGCGTCGTTGCTCGCGCCGGCCGCTACGGCAACGCCCGGCTGCGCCAGGAACTGCGCCAGAAAGGCGTCGGCGACGAGGAAATCACCGCCGCGCTGCCCGAAGGCGGCGACGAGAGCGCACGCTGCCGCGCCGTGTGGGCGCGAAAATTCGGCGAACTGCCGCACAGTGCCGAGGAGCGGGCCCGGCAGATGCGTTTCCTGCAGTATCGCGGCTTTTCCGGCGAAGCGATTCGCCGTGTAATGTCCGGAGCCGAAGAATGAGCGCCAGCGCCACCCTGTCCGCCAACAACCTGAAGAAGCGTTACAAGACGCGTACGGTCGTCGAGGACGTCTCGTTCGAAGTGCGCTCCGGCGAGGTGGTCGGCCTGCTCGGACCGAATGGCGCCGGCAAGACCACCTGTTTCTACATGATCGTCGGCCTGGTGCCGGCCGACGGTGGCGAAGTGCACATCGACGACACCCGACTGACCCACCTGCCGATGCATGCGCGCGCCCGCCAGGGGCTGTCCTACCTGCCGCAGGAAGCCTCGGTATTCCGCAAGCTGAATGTCGAAGAGAACATCCGCGCCGTACTCGAGCTGCTCAAGTTGCCGGAAGCCGAGCTCAACGACCGGCTGGAGGGGCTGCTCGCCGAACTGCATATCGATCACGTGCGCCATGTCAATGCCGCGGCGCTGTCCGGCGGCGAGCGCCGGCGGGTTGAAATCGCCCGGGCTTTGGCGACCAATCCGCGCTTCATCCTGCTCGACGAACCGTTCGCCGGCGTCGATCCGATTGCCGTGCTGGAAATCCAGAAGATCATCCGCTTCCTCAAGGAGCGCGGCATCGGTGTGCTGATCACCGACCACAACGTGCGCGAGACCCTCGGTATCTGCGATCACGCCTACATCATCAACGCCGGTCATGTACTGGCCGCTGGACGGCCGGGCGAAATCGTTGATAATGAAAGCGTGCGCAAGGTATACCTTGGCGAGCATTTCAAGCTCTGACCAACACGAAGCGCCCGACCCCAATCGATGAAGCCGGCACTCCAACTAAAACTATCCCAGCACCTCGCACTGACGCCTCAGTTGCAGCAGTCGATCAAGCTATTGCAGCTATCGACGGTGGAAATGCAGCAGGAAATCGAGCGCTACCTGCTGGAAAATCCGATGCTGGAGCGTGACGACGATCATGCGACCGAGACCTATACCTCGGCCCAGCAGTTCGACGCACCGCAGACCGCCGAAGGCGAGCGCGAGCAAAAGGTCGAGCGCGAGGAGCGCGATGCCCGCGACGATCGCGAGCAGGACGTGCCGTCAGCGCCGTCCGACGTCGATGACGACCGCTGGAGTTCCGATGCCGGAACGTTTACCGGCGCCGGGCGCGACGACGACGATGACAGCGATGCGCAGGACATCCATGCCGGAACGGTCAGCCTGCGTGACCACCTGGGCTGGCAGCTGGGCATGACCCAGTTGTCCGAACGCGACCGCGCCTTGGTCCGCTTCCTGATCGAAGCGCTCGACGACGACGGCTATCTGTCTGCCCCGCTGCAGGAACTGCTCGACACCCTGCCAGCCGAATACGAGGTCGAAATCGAGGAACTCGAAATCGCCCTACACCATATCCAGCATTTCGATCCGACCGGTATCGGCGCGCGCAGTCCACGCGAATGTCTGGCCCTGCAGCTGAAGGCCATGGCGGCCGAGCCGGTACAGGCACTCGCCTTGGCCATCGTCGATAAACACCTGGAACTGCTCGCCGCCCGTGATTTCGCCAAGATCCGCCGGCTGACCGGTTGCGACGACGAGGAGCTGAAGGCGGCGCACGGCCTGATCACCCGCCTCAATCCCCGGCCGGGTGCCGATTTCGCCCAGACCGAGGCGCGCTACATTACGCCCGACGTCATCGTCAAGAAGCTGAAGGGCAAGTGGACCGCCTACATCAATCCGGATGCCTACCCGCGCCTGCGGATCAATCGGCTCTATGCCGAAATTCTCGCCCGCCAGCGGCGTGGCAATGGCAACCTGACCGGCCAGCTGCAGGAAGCGCGCTGGCTGATCAAGAACGTCCAGCAACGTTTCGACACCATCCATCGCGTCACCCAGGCCATCGTCGATCGCCAGCGCCAGTTTTTCGAGCACGGCGAAGTCGCCATGCGGCCGCTGGTCCTGCGCGAGATCGCCGACATCCTCGGCCTGCACGAGTCCACCGTTTCCCGCGTCACCAGCCAGAAATACATGGCGACGCCGCGCGGCATCTTCGAACTGAAATACTTCTTTGGCAGCCATGTCGCTACCGATACCGGCGGAGCCTGTTCCGCCACCGCCATTCGCGCGCTGATCAAGCAATTGGTCGGGGCCGAGGACGGCAAGAAGCCCTTGTCGGATAGTCAATTATCCGAAATACTAGGCCAGCAGGGAATCGTTGTTGCCCGGCGCACGGTTGCAAAATATCGCGAGTCGCTC
>PHCU01000169.1 GCA_002842345.1 Betaproteobacteria bacterium HGW-Betaproteobacteria-12
CCTGATCTCGTCCGATAACCATGCGGCGGCGGCGCTCGCCTATGCCTACCCGGGCGGCGTCGACGCTTTCGTCGCGGCGGTGGCGGCCAAGGTGGACGATCTGGGTATGACGCGCACCCGCATCGAGGAACCGACCGGCCTGTCGTGGAATAACCGCTCGACGGCGGAAGACCTCGCCAAGATGGCGGCCGCCGCAGCGGAGTACCCGGAAATCGAGCGCATCACGACGACCAGCGAGACGATCGTCGATGTCGAGGGGCGGACGCTGGAGTACCGCAACACCAACCGCCTGGTCGGCGTGGACGGATGGGACATCCTGCTCTCGAAGACCGGCTTCACGACCCCGGCCGGACGTTGCCTGATCATGCGCCTCAAGGCCGGCGGCCAGACCGCCATCGTCGTCCTGCTCAACGCGGCCAGCCTGCCCCGGCGTACGCTCGACGTACTCAATGTGCGACGCTTCCTGACCGGCGAGCCCATCGTGCAGGCCCAGGCCAAGCAGCCAGCGCGCTCGGCGCGGGGGCGTCACAAGTTTTCGGGCAATACCCGAATGGCGGTTATGCGAACCGCAGCGACTGCGCAGGCAATTCGTCGCTAGTTAATGACGGCGGGACGTTCAGAGTTAATTGAAAAGCTTGATTACTCTGGCCCCTTTGGCTCTGATCACCGCGGTCATGATCGGCGCCCAAAGGAATGCCGGGTAGCGGCCCGGTGCCTTCCTCTACGCTTGCTTCGGATAGTCGAATACAACCTTCGCCGGCCTTGCCGCAGCGATGCTCGACCATGACGCCGCCGCGAAGGTGAATTGCGCAACCGCGCAGGTCGGCATTTGGGAAATCTCGTCGGACAAGCGCTGCGCCAGCTCCGTCAGCTCGGGGTTGTGGCCAAACAGCATCACGCACGTCAGCTCGTCACCGAGCTCACCAATAACCGCCAGCAGGGTCTCGGGCTCGGTGGCATACAGCCGTTCATCGACAACGATGTTACCGGCCTTGTAATCAAGCTCGTGGGCGATGATTTCCGCCGTCGCCAGGGCGCGACGCGCCGGACTCGACAGGATCAAGTCGGGCTTCACCTGGCGCTTCGCCAGACGTTTTCCCATCATCGGCGCGTCCCGCTTGCCGCGGGCGGCCAACGGCCGCTCCTTATCCGGCAGGGCAGGATCATCCCAATCCGACTTGGCATGGCGAACAAGGAATAGTGTTCTTTGCATGGCACCCTCCGCGACAGTCGTTCTGATCTCACAAGAAGCCGCCGTCAAGCTTCTCAACAACCCGCGTTTCAATCCCGTCGAATTCGACGGGATTAGAATGCAGGCCGGCCTGAACAGCTTCACCCTGACACCCAAACGCTGGATTGAGGCTACCGGAGCCATAGGGATCAATTCCCGTGCGGGCCGCTACGGCGGCACATACGCCCACAAGGATATTGCCTTCGAGTTTGCCTCCTGGGTGTCGGTCGAATTCAAGCTCTATCTCATCAAGGAATTCCAGCGCCTGAAAGAGACGGAATACCAGCAACTGGGCTGGGACATTCGCCGTAACCTGGCCAAAATCAACTACCGCATCCACACCGACGCCATCAAGACCAAGCTGATTCCACCGCAACTGACGTCGCAGCAGACCAACCTCATCTACGCCAGCGAGGCGGACTTGTTGAACATGGCGCTGTTCGGCAAGACCGCGAAACAGTGGCGCGATGAAAACCCGGGCAACAAGGGCAACATCCGCGACGAAGCCAATGCCGCGCAACTGGTCTGCCTGGCCAACCTGGAAACGCTGAACGCCCATTTCATCCACCAGGGGCAGGCGCAGGCCGAACGGCTGACGCTGCTTAACGAGACGGCCATCCAGCAAATGAAACTGCTGTTGGCAGATGCGGGCGCGCGGAGACTGGAAGGGAAATAGCCATGAACGGAATGACGGAAGCCTTGACCGAGCAGGTCGGCTTCTCCCTGCGCGGCCGCAACCCGGATGTGCTGACCTGCATCGCCAACCATTCCAACGGCGAGGTCTTTACGCCACCCGAGTTCGCCAACCGGATGCTGGACACCCTCACCGAAGCCTGGGCGGACAGTCACAATGGCGCGAACCGGAGGCAATCAAAGGGGGCGTAGTGAATTGAAAAACTTGATTGTTCTGACTCTTTTGGCTCCGCATTTTGCCGTCGCTTGCGCTGCCTGACCGCCTAAGCCAGCGCCTCTGGTTAAACGGGTGTAAATGGATGTGGAATTGGCGCCCATGATTGCCTCAAGTGCCGTCCAGATAAGCCCGAATACCTGCCGTCTGAAGCTTCGCCTGCTCGCCGCGGGCATGGCCCTGTCGGTGGCTTCGAGCACACCGAAAATTGTCGCATCACTGTCGCGACAATTGATTGTCGGCTCGTCCCGACTGCTACGATTGATACGGGCGCCCCGATCCTCAACCATTCACCGGAGACTCCAACATGTTCAAGATCAGCGTTCTGTATCCCAACACCAGCGGCAGTCAGTTCGACATCGACTACTACTGCAACCAGCACATGCCCATGGTCAAAGAAAAGCTGGGCGACGCCTGCAAGGGCATCGCCATCGACGAAGGCATGTCTGGCGATGCACCGGACAGCCCGCCGCCTTATTCAGTCATCCTCCACCTCTTTTTTGAAACGGTGGAAGCCTTCCAGGCCGCCTTCGCTCCCCATGCCGAAGTCATCATGGCCGACATTCCCAATTACACCAACGTCCAGCCGGTGATCCAGATCAGCAAAGTGCTGATCAATGCCAGCCGCAGCCATGCCGGAGAACTGCATTTGCACCGGGCTGACTGAGCCGCCCCAGTCTCCACGACCCCTTGCGGGTCGTGGAAGGCGGATTCGATTCGAACCTGCTGGGTGGCTTATGGGTGCAACTCGGCGAAAGCTGCAGGTTGAGCTGACCTAGTTGAGTGGCCGGTGTTTGTGCAGGTTGCAGACGTTGAGGCAGCATGCCACCTGAGGAGCCGCTTTCTTCATAGGCGAATGCGTACTCTGTGCCCTTTATAGGTCTGATGCCAATTTCATGAGAAATGGCGGCTTTCGGCGGACTATTGGATATGAGCTCCCGGCCAGGAAGGTAGATGGCGAGCGCAATCGAAGCCATATCCTCAGGGGGCGAAATTAACAATCTTCAATTTGAGTGTTACCCTCTCGGCGGGGCCGTTGGGCAGAGTTTTTGCCGTTGATTCGCGGCATGTGACAACAAAGTCAGAGGCTTTGCCCCTGATATCCGATCCAAATGGGATTCGCTGGATGATCCCTATGATGCTTAAGAGTGCCTAACGCGCCCCACCCTTGAGGGTTATGTCTTTTCTAACGGAACTTAAGAGCGCAAAGTCGCTCCATGACGTTGCATATCTTCTTGGATATAAACCCAAGTCGCTCTCGTATGTCATCTATAAGATGCCAGTCAAATACGAGACATTTACCGTACCCAAAAAAACCGGCGGAGTCCGTACGATTTCCGCGCCGCATCCAGAACTCAAACTTCTTCAGCGCCGCTTATCTGATGGCCTTCAGAGCTGTTGGGACGAGATCAATTCAGAAAAGAAAATATCGAAGCCTATATCTCACGGCTTTCGAAGAAGATCTTCGATCTTAACGAACGCCTCGGTTCACCGTGGGCGTCGCTTTGTATTTAACGTTGATATAAAGGATTTCTTCGATTCGATTAACTTCGGGCGTGTGTACGGGTTCTTTTTAAAGAACACTGATTTTGCCCTTCCGGAGAGTGTCGCAAAAATCCTTGCGGCAATTTCTTGTCACGAGGGAAAGCTACCTCAGGGCAGCCCATGCTCGCCGGTGATCTCGAATTTAATAGGTCAAGTACTTGACATTCGGCTAGCTCAGCTTGCCCGAAGCCACGGCTGTAGTTACTCGCGCTACGCTGACGATTTAACCTTCTCGACAAACAAGCGAGTTTTCCCATCTGCGGTAGCGGCACTTGGAATCAATCATGCATGGGTGGTGGGCGATGCCCTTTCCAAAATAATTGAAAGAAGTGGTTTTCAGCTCAATCCAAAGAAAACCAGAATGCAGTATTGCGACTCACGCCAGGAAGTAACTGGACTTATCGTAAATCGTCGCGCAAATACACGTCCCGAATACCGCCGACTGACGCGGGCAATGACGCACAAATTGGTAACAACGGGTAAATTCCAAATTGCCGGGATGAAGGCGGATGCATCAGGAACTTTCGCTCCTACCCTGGTTGATGGCAGCATTAGCCACCTTCAAGGCATGTTCGGTTTTATCGACTGGGTCGATCTCAGCCACAAAAAAGCCACGGAAACACACGATGGACCGCCTTCGTCAATAAGCAAGGTGTACAAGCGATTCCTTATGCACCGGGACTTCTGGGCCAGTTCCTTACCAGTTATTTTGTGTGAGGGAAAAACCGATAGCGTGTACCTTCGTGGCGCGATTCGACGTCTTGCTACTGCACATCCAAGCCTAGTTTCAATGACTACGGTAGGCAAGGCTGAATATAAAGTTCGGTTCTTCAATTATTCGTATACCTCGCAACGCATTTTGGATCTATCTGGCGGGGCTCCCGCAGTCAAATCCTTCATCACTGGTTACCTTAAATCAGTCAAGAAAACGCCGGCGCCATCGAACAGGCAGCCACTAATCGTTTTGCTAGACAATGACTCAGGTGGCAAGGTGTTCTATAGCTTAATAAAGGAATACAACGGAAAAAAAACACCAGTAGATGGGATGGATGATTTTTATCATCTTGAGGCAAATGTTTATGTTGTTTTTACGCCAATTGCCAAGCCCGGTGACAATAGCTCGATTGAAGACTTTTTTGAACCAGCCTTGCTCGCAACGAAGATCGATGGAAAATCGTTTAATCCCTCTAACGAAGATCTTGACGAAAACACTGAATACGGCAAAGCGATCTTTGCTGCAAAGGTGGTTCGGCCAAATATCCCCAAGATCAATTTCGATAAGTTTGGTCTGATTCTGGCTCGTCTAGAAAGAGTCATGGACGCCCACGTTAAGAAGCATGTTTCAAAAGTCTAGCGGTGACATCGCTAACTTTTCGGCTATCGGGTCAGAGTGAATTGAAAAACCTAATTACTCTGACCCCTTTGATCGCTTATCCGAATACAAAATGGATGGGGTTCTGATTTGGAAAGAATATATTTGGCTCCATTGATTCGAGATACAGCAGAATGCCTGCTGGGTTATCAGCGACCGGTTCAATTTCTACGACCAGAAGCACTCGTTTTGCCGATTGACATGAAAACCCCGGCCGAACCGTATGCTTTAGCCGGATAAGTTGAGCATGCTCTGCTGAGCCAATACATAGAACCATTGGGGGATTGCGTGAACACGTACATAGACATTTCCGGCACAACGGAAATTGGCAACGAAGGCATCAAGAAGCACTTCAAGAGCATCGACCCTTGGCAACCAGTGTTCGAACTCGTCTGGAACGGGTTTGATGCCAAGGCCAACAACGTGACGGTCGGCGTTTCGCAAAACAACCTGGAAGCGCTTGCCGCTGTCACTGTACTTGACGATGGTGAAGGGATCGATCCGACGAACTTAAAGCAGACTTTCGGCAGGTTCAATGACTCTGACAAGCACGAGGATGCGGCGCAGCATGGTGCCCACGGCCGAGGCCGGCTTGCGTTTCACCGCATCTGTCGCTTCGCTGCCTGGTATACGAAGTCTGCTGCCGGTCAAGCACTCATTACCATTGATTCGACTACGATCAAGGACTACAAGGCTCAGCTGATTCCAGTCGAGGCACAACATCCCTTGTTGCAACAGCAGCCCAAAGGTACTTTGGTCGAGCTTGACTCATTTTCATGCAACTTGCCGAGTCAAGTAGAACTCGTTGCACGATTTGCGACTGAGTTCGGTTGGTTTCTCGCCCTCCACCCGGCGAAATCACTGAAGTTGAATGGTGTCCCCATTCCTGTGCCAGACCATGAGATCACGCACCGGATCCTTAACATCAATGGACATCAGTTTGAGGTGCAGGTGATACGTTGGGACGAGCGGCCCAGTTCCGAGAAGTCATTTACATATCTCTTGGATAGTGCCGGCAAGACTGTCCACAAGCAGCTCAGTACCCTGAACAACAAACCCAGTTTTTTTACGAGCATATACATCAGTTCGCCGTGGGCGGACACGTTTGCCTCCACCCAGGATCTTCTCCGGCCTAACGCTCATACAACCACATGTCCAGAGTGGCGCAAGCTAGTGCGGCACCTCGGTGAGCTGACGCAATCCGTGTATGACCGATTCCTGCGCCAGCTGGCCTTGGTGGAGGTCGAGAAGTACGTCGAGGATGGTCTCTTCCCTGACTACGCTGGCTTATCTCCAGATGAGCAGACATGGCGCTTGGACAACGCGAAGCAACTGGTCACGACCATCTACATGGCAGACCCTTCCGTGTTTAATGCGGCTAGCAAAAAGCAACGCAAGATCATCATCCGGTTGTTGGATCGATTGGCGGTTTCCAACGAAAACGACGCTCTTTTCGAAGTGCTCAATAGCGTCCTAGACCTCGATGACTCGTCAGTAAAGACGCTTGCCGATCAACTCAAACAGACGACATTGGAGAACATCATCGCCACCATCGAGGTTCTACAGCGCCGGCAGGTGGCAGCCTCGAAACTGCGGGCATTGATGAACGACCACTACCGAGAGGTTCTGGAGACACCGGATTTGCAGAAGATCATCGAGAACAACACCTGGTTGTTTGGTCCGGCCTACGAGACCATTGGCGCTGAGGAAGATACCTTCACGAAGATCGCTAAGGATATGCGCGACAAGGTCTCGCTAATAGACAGCATTGGTTCGGACGATGTAGATGATGAAACCGAGATTGCCGGCGCACGCCGACAGACTGATCTCTTCTTGGCTCGCCGCATTCCTACCGTCGACTCCAATGGCCAGAAGGTCTATCGCTGCATCATCATCGAAATCAAGCGCCCGTCTATCTCGCTTAACGTTAAGCATCTACGCCAACTCGACGACTACGCGAACATCATCAAGAAGCATCCAGAATTCGGCAGCGAAAAGATGCGTTTCGAGCTTATCCTTGTCGGTCGGCAAATCTCTTCGGCTGATACTGAGATCAAGAGCAGACTCAATGGGCAGGTCGCACGAGGGGAGCTTGGACTCGTAAGTGACGATCCGCGTATGAAACGCTACGTCCTGAACTGGTACACCCTGTTGGATTCCTTCGAACTTGCCAACAATTTTCTGCTTGAACAACTGAAGTTGAAGCGGTCCATTTTCGAGACGTCAACTAAGCAAGAGTTGGTTGAGGATCTGCAAACCGGCTAGTTCGCAGGCCGCGTCGAGGATGCCGGAGCCGAAGATGCCGATGTCCGTCACGGCTTGGGGCCGTGCTGGAAAGTGGATTCCCTGCCCGAATAGAAGGTGCTGACAATTTTCTTGCGCCTCGACTGGATTGTCGGATAATCAATTTTGTGCACTTGTGCTAATTTTTAATCATTTTTATGCGCGCAAAACTCGTTTTGGATTACGTGGCGCATCTGCGAATCATCTATAAGCGGGCTGAATTGATGTTGTGCAAAGGAGCCTTGTCGTGAATGATTTTCCTGCCGATCCCATTGGGGCCGCCTGGCTGGCCACGACCTTCGAGGTCAGGCCGCTGGCGCGTCTGCCGGTGATCAGCCAGGTCGGTAGTCGGCGTACGAGCCAGGTTGAGGATGGCTTCCGGCGGGAAACCTATCCGGAGAACATGCGCCCGGCGCCGAATTTTGCGGCCAATCTGCAGTTTCACCTGCGGCATGAAGTGCCGCATTTCGAGTTTTTGGCCCGACTCTTTGCCAAGCTTGGTCCGAATCCGGTGCAAGCTTGGGTGAATGCCGAGCCCACCGGCCAGTATGCCCGCCGCGCGGCCTTCCTGTATGAGTGGTTGAGTGGCGGGCAATTGCAGGTGCCGGCGCGCTTGGGGGGCAATTACGCTGATG
>PHCU01000170.1 GCA_002842345.1 Betaproteobacteria bacterium HGW-Betaproteobacteria-12
GAGTACTACGCTCGCGAAAGTAGGTCACCGCCAGGCTCCCCATTCAAAGCCCCTCCGTACAAAACGTACCGAGGGGCTTTGTGCTTTGGGGCAAACAGAAATACACCCACTTGAAATAGCCATCATTGGCCCCATATCCGGAACACCTTTTGTTTCATTGGGAGTTTCAAGCATGTCCGAGTCCGCTACCGCGAACCGCGAAACCCTGGGTTTCCAGACTGAAGTAAAGCAACTACTGCAACTGATGATTCACTCCTTGTACAGCAACAAGGAGATTTTCCTGCGCGAACTGGTTTCCAACGCTTCTGATGCCTGCGACAAACTGCGTTTTGAAGCGCTGAACAATAGTGCCCTGTACGGTGACAACAGCGATCTGAAAATCCGTATCGCCTTTGACAAGGAAGCGCGCACCATCACTATTTCCGACAACGGCATCGGTTTGTCACGTGATGAAGCGGTCGAACATCTGGGCACCATCGCCAAGTCCGGCACTCGCGAGTTCTTCTCGGCGCTGACCGGGGATCAGGCCAAGGATGCGCATCTGATCGGGCAGTTCGGTGTCGGTTTCTACTCATCGTTCATCATCGCCGACAAGGTGACGGTGGTTTCGCGCCGCGCCGGCCTGGAGGCCAATCAGGCGGTGTGCTGGGAATCAGCCGGCGAAGGCGATTACACCGTCGAAATGGTGGACAAGGCAACGCGCGGCACCGATGTGATCCTGCACCTGCGCGACGGTGAGGACGATTTCCTCAATGCCTGGAAGCTGAAGTCGATCATCCGCAAATATTCTGACCACATCACCCTGCCGATCGTGATGAAGAAGGAAGAGTGGGACAAGGACAAGGGCGAGCAGGTCACGACCGACGAGGACGAGACGGTCAATCAGGCCAGTGCATTGTGGGTTCGTGGCAAGTCGGACATCACCGACGAGCAGTACACCGAGTTCTACAAGCACGTCGCCCACGATTTCGAGGATCCGCTGTGCTGGACGCATGCCCGCGTCGAGGGCAAGCAGGAATATACCCAACTGCTCTACATCCCGGCCCGCGCTCCGTTCGACTTGTGGGACCGCAATGCCCGCCACGGCATCAAGCTCTACGTCCGCCGCGTCTTCATCATGGACGATGCCGAGCAGCTGATGCCGCTCTACATGCGCTTCGTGCGCGGCGTCGTCGATTCGGCCGACCTGCCGCTCAACGTTTCGCGCGAGATCCTGCAGCAGAGCAAGGACATCGACAACATCCGCAGCGGCTGCACGCGCAAGGTGCTGGCCATGCTCGAAGGCTTGGCCAACAGTGACGAAGCGGCCGACAAGGAAAAATACGCCAAGTTCTGGGAAGCCTTTGGCAATGTGTTGAAGGAAGGTATTGGCGAGGATTTCGCCAACAAGGACAAGATCGCCGGCCTGATCCGGTTTGCCTCGACCCATGGTGACGGTGCAAAGCAGATCGTTTCGCTGGCCGACTACATCGGCCGCATGAAGGAAGGGCAGGAGAAAATCTACTACGTCACCGCCGATACCTTCAATGCTGCGAAGAACAGCCCGCACCTCGAAATCTTCAAGAAGAAGGGCATCGAAGTGCTGCTGCTCTCCGATCGCGTTGATGAGTGGGTGGTCGGTCACCTGACCGAATTCGAGGGCAAGCAGTTGCAGTCCGTCGCCAAGGGCGGCCTCGATCTCGGCAAGTTGGAAGACGAAGCCGAGAAGCAGGAAGCCGAGAAAGCTGCCGACGAGTACAAGGAGCTGCTGGAAAAGGTGAAGACGTCGCTCGGCGACAAGGTCAAGGACGTGCGCGTCACTTATCGTCTGACCGATTCGCCGTCCTGCCTGGTTTCCGACGAGCACGATCCGTCCGGTAATCTGGCTCGCCTGTTGAAGGCGGCTGGACAGAAGGCGCCGGACGCCAAGCCGATCCTCGAAATCAACCCGCAGCACCCGGCAGTGATGCGCCTGAAGTACGAGGAAAGCCGTTTCGACGACTGGTCGGCGCTGCTGTTCGAACAGGCACTGCTCGCCGAAGGTGGCCAGCTCGATGATCCGGCCGGCTTCGTCAAGCGGATCAACGACCTGATGATGGCCCTCTCGGGCAAATAAGGAGAACGGGGCCGCGGCCCCGTTTTTTACATGCAAGCAGAGGATCTGCAACTGCTCGTCGAACGCCAGATGCCCTATGGCAAGTACAAGGGGCGTCTGCTGGCCGACCTGCCCGGCCACTATCTCGGCTGGTTTGCCCGCGAAGGCTTCCCCAAGGGCGAGCTGGGCCGGCTGCTGGCGCTGATGTACGAACTTGATCACAACGCCTTGACCGGCCTGCTTGAACCGCTGCGCCGGCGTTGAGCGGGCGTGCCGCGGGCGCCGGTGCTATATTGCCGGCCATGGATGACAAATCAGTGGGCGAGCACCGCCTGGCGCTGACCGAAGTGCTGCAATGGATGGTCGAGGACGGACTGGTGGCCGCCGAGACGGCCGATGTCCTGAAGAATGAACGGCGGCTGCATGGGGGCAAGATCCATCCGCTGATCGTCATTGCCGACCAGAAATGGCGTTCGCTGCAAGCGCCCGGTCGCCTGCTCGTTCTCGAGCCGCTGACCGAGTGGCTGGCGGCTCGTGTAGGTCTCGACTATCTGCACATCGATCCACTGAAGATTGACTTCACCGGTGTCGCTGAAGTCATGTCCAGCGCCTACGCGGCGCGCTTCGGCATCCTGCCGGTGCAGGTAACGACGCGGGAAGTGGTGATCGCCACGGCCGAGCCCTTCGTTCGCGAGTGGGTGGAGGAGCTGCGGCCGATCCTGCGCAAGGACATCCGCCGGGTGCTGGCCAGTCCGGACGACATTGGCCGCTATCTGGTCGAATTCTTCAATCTGGCCAAGTCGGTCAAGAAAGCGGCGGCACGCGGCGAGACGACGGCCGGTCTGTCGAGCTTCGAGCAACTGGTCGAACTGGGCAAGGGCAACCGCCAGTTCGATGCCAACGACCAGCACATCGTCCATATTGTCGACTGGCTGTGGCAGTACGCCTTCGATCAGCGCGCCTCGGACATCCACATCGAACCGCGGCGCGATCTCGGCATCGTGCGTTTCCGCATCGACGGCGTATTGCATCAGGTGTACCAGATTCCGATGGCGGTGATGAATGCGATGACCAGCCGCATCAAGCTGCTCGGCCGGATGGACGTGATCGAGAAGCGGCGGCCGCAGGATGGCCGGATCAAGACGCGGACGCCGGGCGGCCAGGAGGTCGAGCTGCGCCTGTCCACGCTGCCGACGGCTTTCGGCGAAAAACTGGTGATGCGCATCTTCGACCCGGAAGTGCTGGTCCGCGATTTTCGCGCCCTCGGCTTTTCCGAGGATGACCAGGGGCGCTGGAAGCAGATGACCGCCTCGCCGAACGGCATCGTCCTGGTTACCGGCCCGACCGGTTCGGGCAAGACGACGACCCTGTACACGACGCTCAAGCAACTGGCGACGCCGGAAGTCAATGTGTGCACCATCGAGGATCCGATCGAAATGGTCGAATCCGCCTTCAACCAGATGCAGGTCCAGCACAGCATCGACATCAGTTTTGCCGAAGGCGTGCGGGCATTGATGCGGCAGGATCCAGACATCGTCATGATCGGCGAGATCCGCGACCTGGAGACGGCGGAGATGGCCGTCCAGGCGGCGCTGACCGGGCATCTGGTGCTGTCCACCCTGCATACCAACGATGCGCCGGCAGCGCTGACCCGCTTGCTCGACCTCGGGGTGCCGGCCTACCTGATCAATTCGACCTTGCTCGGCGTCATGGCGCAGCGCCTGGTGCGCACGCTGTGCCCGCATTGCAAGAAGGCCATGCCTATCAGCGACGAGCAGCGTGCCGTCTGGCGTTCGCTGGTGGCGCCATGGAAGGCCGCCGAGCCGGCCCAGGTCTGGCAGCCCGTCGGTTGTCTGGAGTGCCGGATGACCGGCTATGCCGGGCGTGTCGGCATCTACGAAATCCTGCTCAACTCGGTCGAGGTACGCCGGATGATCACCCCGCAGATGGAGGTTGCCCGCGTGCGCGACCAGGCCTACCGGGAGGGGATGCGGCCCCTGCGTATTTCCGGGGCGATGAAGGTTGCCCAGGGCATCACTTCGCTGGAAGAAATCATCAAGGTGGCACCGCCGGCCGACGAGGCCTGAGCGGCGCTTAGCGCACGCAGTAGCGGTCGTCGCGCGGGCAGGGTTTGAGCGGCCGTGACGGCGGGCGCGTCGGGACATGGGGCGGGGCGACGACGCCGCCGCGACAGGCGGCGAGACGCCGCTCCTGTTCGGCTGGTGCCAGACGCTGGCGCAGGACATTGCGGGTGCAGCCATCCACCGGATGACCCGGGCCGCCATAGACCGGCACCGGGACCAGCGTCGGTTCCGCTTTCGCCTTGGCGCGGCAGATCGCTTCCAGTTCGCTGCGCCGGGCGTTGTCGAGTGCCTGCTGAGCCAGTTCGCGCAGGCAGTCATCCATGTTTTCCGTCTGGTAGATGCGTTGGCTGGCCGCCTCCTGCCTGGCCTCGGCCTGCCGTTGCCGGTCGGCGGTCTCTTCCCGGCGTTGTTCCGCCTCGCGCTGCTCGACGAAGCCGCGCATGCGGGCGACATCGCGCTCAGCCTGCGCCCGGGCATCTTCCGGGACAGTCTCGTCGGGCCGCACGGTGACGGTACCGCTACCGCTCGGGCAGGGCGCGTTGGAAATCTCCGTCCGGCCGTTGGCCAGCTTGCATTTGTAAATTTCGGCCTGTACCGGCAGGGCAAGGAGCGCCAGCAGCAGCCCGCCGAAACACAGCCATCGTTCCGCAGAGCCGGTCAATCCGGCATTTGAGCCGCGCCGGTCAGCTATCGTCATCGTGATCAACTCCTAGGATGCCAGTGGATCCTCGAGTTCCTCGGCCCGGCGGGCGGCGGCGATCAGTTCATCAGGGGCGCCGACCCGTTCGAGGAAGTGGCTGTGGCCCTGATGCAGAAAGGCCTCGATTTCGCGGCAGTCGTCGGGCAGGGCGGGATTGTTCCAGCCACTGGCCGTATGTCGGGAAAAGTCCACAGCCAATTTGACATTCATGACGTTGGGCGAGTTCGCGTTGGCCGGATTCATCAGGGTCACCAGCAATTCCGGCAGGCCCCACAAGGTGGCCAGTGCGACCGTCAGTTCGTCGAGGATCACGCCATATTCCTCGTTCTGCAGCGCGGCTGTGCGCAATTGCGGCTGGGCGGCCTGGCGCTCCTTGAGCCGGGTGGTCAGCGATGGGGCGAAGCAGCACATCAGGATTTCGGTGAAATCGTGCAGCAGGGCTGCCAGCATGATTTCCTCGAAGGCCGGGTTCTGTCTCAGCAGCGCCCAATCCCGCGCCCAGGCAGCGGCCTGACGGGAACGGGCCATGACCTTGAGCAGACCGAGCATGGCCTTCGGATAGCCCTTGAGTTGCTGCTCGATGATCGGCAGATCCTGGAAATCGGCGAAGAACTTCTGCGTGCCGATCATCATCAGGGCGCGTTCGACGGTGGTCAGCTCGACTGACTGCCGGTTCGAGCGATGCGCCGCCATGTACTGGAAAACGCGCAGCGTCATCAGCGGATCGTTCTCGATGATGGCGGCCAGTTTCCGGGTGTTGATCCGTTCCGCATCCTCGCGCAGTTCGGCGAGCTGGTGCATGGTGTGACGCAGCACCGGCAGTTCGACTTCCTTGAAATGCTCCACCCAGGGCTCGAGGCCGGGGAAGGGAAAGTCGATCATCAGCGTCATGCGGGCCGTCCTTATCGGTTGAACAGTTTTTTGACAAAGGCTTCGAGGTAGGCCGGGCGCACCGGCTTGACGACATAGCCCCGTGCTCCGCCGGCTGCCGCCTGCTCGACCAGTTCGCGCGAAGCGCTGCCGGTAACCATAACTACGGCAGTTTGCGGACTAACTTGACGGATTCTCGGCAGGGCTTCGAGACCGGAGAGGACCGGCATGTTGACGTCGAGAAAAAGCACCGCCGGCTGATGGGTTTGCGCGGCCCGCACGGCTTCCTCGCCATTGCTCGCCTGGCCGACGATATCGAGGCCCAGCTCGCTCAGCAGGCCCTTGAGCAGCAGGCGGATCGAGCCATTATCGTCAGCGATCACGGCGCTCGGCCGCCGGCCCGGCGCCGGGCCAGTCGTGGCGGCGGGGCGTTCGGCTTGGGCCACAGCCTCCTGGCGATTGGCGGCAGTGGCGTGTTCGCGGGTGGCGACAACTGCCTGTACTTCGTCGATCACCTGCTTCTGGCCGAAGGGCTTGCGCAGGAAGCCGGCCGCACCGGCATCGGCCGCCTGCTGTTCAATCTCTGCTCCTTCCGAAGCGGTCATGAACAGGACATCGATCTCCGGTCGGGCCGTATTGATTTCGTTGAGGATGTCGAGGCCGTCGCGGCCGGGCAACTGGTAGTCGAGGCAGACCATGTCCGGTGCCAGGTTGCCGACTGCTTCCATGACGCCATTGCCGTCGGCCAGGGCGCCGACCACGGTGTGGCCGCGGTCGGCCAGCAGCGTGGACAACAGGATTCGCATCGAGGCATTGTCGTCAACAATCAGCACGCGCATTCCGGGTCTCTCATCTCGTTTCGGGATTGCCGGTATGTTAACCGCGAACTGTGCGCGCTAGTGCCAGCCGAAATGAACAACGCCCCGTCAGGGGCGTCATGCGGGCAACGGACAGGATTTCCGGATTAGAGGATCATCCCGGCGCCGATCGTATTGTTGTTGCTCTCGTCGATGATGATGAACGCCCCGGTGCCGCGGTTTTCCAGGTAGGGGTCGGCGAACAGCGGCTGGGCCAGCTTGAAGGTGACCTGGGCGATGTCGTTCATCGCCAGCTTGTCGGCCGGGACTTTTTCCAGCGTGTTCACATCCAGGCGATGGTCGATGGCGGCGAGCTTGGCCTTCGAGTCGCGCGTCGTGTGGCGGATCAGGTAGGTGCGGTTGCGGTCCATCGGCGCTTCGGCCATCCAGCAGACGGTGGCTTCGATCTGCTTGACGGCGGCCGGGACTTCGTTCGACTTGACGATCATGTCGCCGCGCGAGGTATCGATTTCGTCGGCGAGCAGGATGGTGACCGATTGTTCGGTGACGGCTTCGGGGATGTCGACGCCGCCGATCTGGATCGCCTTAACCGTGCTGGTCAGGCCGTTCGGCAGTACGGTGACGGCATCGCCGACCTTCAGCGTGCCGGCTTCGACGCGGCCCATGAAGCCGCGGTAGTCGTGCAGCTCCGGATTGGCCGAGTCCTGTGGACGGCAGAC
This sequence comes from Betaproteobacteria bacterium HGW-Betaproteobacteria-12, assembly GCA_002842345.1. Taxonomy (GTDB): domain Bacteria; phylum Pseudomonadota; class Gammaproteobacteria; order Burkholderiales; family Rhodocyclaceae; genus Azonexus. Next base: position 7,266 of record PHCU01000170.1, read on the forward strand.
GTACTGGACCGGGAAGCGGAACTTCTCGGTGTGTTCGGTGTGGGCGCCCGGCGTTTCTTCGAGAATTTCCAGCAGGGTCGGGCCGTCGTACCAGTTCAGCTTGTCGCCGCGATCGACGATCATGTCGCCGTTGAGGGCCGAGAGCGGAATGAAGCGGACGTCCTCGATACCCAGCTTGCCGGCGAATTCGATGTAGTCGGCCTTGATCTTCTCGTAGGTGGCCTGCGAGTAATCGACCAGGTCCATCTTGTTGATCGCCACCAGCAGGTGCGGGATGCCGACCAGCGAAGCCAATTTTGAATGGCGGCGGGTCTGGGTCAGGATGCCCTTGCGTGCGTCGATCAGGATGATGGCGAGGTTGGCGGTCGAGGCGGCGGTGACCATGTTGCGGGTGTACTGCTCGTGGCCAGGGGCGTCGGCGATGATGTACTTGCGCGTGCCGGTGCTGAAGTAGCGGTAGGCGACGTCGATGGTGATGCCCTGTTCGCGCTCGGCCTGCAGGCCGTCGGTCAGCAGCGAGAGGTCGACGGCGCCGAGGCCGCGCTTTTCCGAAGTCTTGGCGATGGCCGACAACGTGTCGGCGAGGATGGTCTTGGTGTCGAACAGCAGGCGGCCGATCAGCGTGCTCTTGCCGTCGTCGACGCTGCCGCAGGTGAGAAAGCGCAGCAGGCCGTGGTCTTCAACT
>PHCU01000022.1 GCA_002842345.1 Betaproteobacteria bacterium HGW-Betaproteobacteria-12
GACATCAACGACTACCTGGTCCGCAATCCGGTCAGTACCTTCTTCTTCGTGGTCGAGGGCGATTCGATGCAAGGGGCTGAGATCTTCGATGGCGACGTGCTGGTCGTCGACAAGAGCGTTCGACCCCGACACGGCCATCTCGTGATCGCCTTCGTCGATGGCCAGCGTCTGGTGAAACGCCTGTTTCGACGCAATGGCCGGGTCGCACTGCTGGCCGAAAATCCGCACTATGCGCCCCTCGATATCCGGGAAGGCCAGGAGCTGCTCGTCTGGGGCGTCGTCGTCGGCAAGTTCAAGCGCTTCGTGACCTGAAGCGCGATGTCGGTATTCGCCCTGGTCGATTGCAACAACTTCTACGCCAGTTGCGAGAAGCTGTTCGACCCTACGCTGAAGGATCGGCCGGTGGTCGTGCTCTCCAACAATGATGGGTGTGTCATCGCGCGCTCCAAGGAGGCGAAAGATCTGGGCATCCCCATGGGGGCGCCCTGGTTCAAGATTCAGGCCGACGCCCGGCGCCATGGCCTCGTCGCCTTCAGTTCGAATTACGCCCTGTACGCCGACATGAGCAACCGGGTGGCCGAGGTGCTCGCCGACTACTCGCCGAACGTCGAGGTGTACAGCATCGATGAGAGCTTCCTGGATTTTTCCGGGTCCGCCCGCTGGGGCTATCACGCTTATGGTGCCGAGATCCGCCAGCGCGTGGCCGACTGGCTAGGACTCGCGGTCTGCGTCGGTGTCGGCCCGACCAAGACCCTCGCCAAGCTGGCCAATCACTGTGCCAAGAAAGCGCTGGCTGGTACGGATGGGGTTTGCGACTTCACGGTGCTGAGTGAGGGCGAGTTGACGGCGCTGTTCGACGGTATTGCCGTCGGCGAAGTCTGGGGCGTCGGACGAAAGCTGTCGGCCGGCCTGGAAGCCATGGGTATCCAGAACGTTCGGCAACTGCGGGATGGTGATGCCAGAACGTTACGCGACCGATTTTCCGTGGTCCTCGAACGCACGGTCCTGGAACTGCGCGGCGTGTCCTGCATCAGCCTGGAGGAAGTGGTGCCGGCACGGCAGCAGATCATGTGCAGCCGCTCGTTCGGTACGCTGATCTTTTCCCTTGCCGAACTTGAAGAGGCGGTGGCCAGTTATACGGCGCGGGCTGCCAAGAAACTACGGGATCAGGATGGGCTGGCGGGGGCCGTGCAGGTCACTGTGCGAACCAATATCTTCAAACCAGATGTGCCGCAGTATCAACGTGCCGTGACCCTTCCTTTGCCCGAGGCGAGTGCCGATAGCCGGGTGCTGACCCGCTGGGCACTGCAGATCCTGAAACGAATCTATCGCCCGGGGTACGGGTATCACAAGGCGGGAATCACCTTGATGGAAATCGTCCCGCGGGCGAGTCAGCAGTTGGGGTTGTTTGGGCCGAAAAAAGAAACGAAGGTGGGTGATGATCGGCTTATGCACACGCTGGATGCCATCAATGAACGCTATGGTCGGGGGTCACTGCGTCTGGCGGTGGAGGGGATGGAGAAACCCTGGCAGATGCGGCGTGAGAGGCTTTCTCCACCCTACACAACCGAGTGGGCGGGATTGCCGCGCGTCGGCCCAGCGGCCGAAAAGCGCATTGAAGGACCGTGAACGCCCTAACAGTCCTCGTCCACCAATTGTGCGCATGGCCCAACGGGCGACAAATCAGCCACCTTGCCGAAGTTTGCGGTCCGGCGTGCGATAGACATGGCATCCTTGGCTACGATTGGAGCCCCTCGGTGGATGTGGATCAGCACGTTGCTGCCAGAACGAGAGCGGACTTGGGCCACCCAGTGGTTGCAGGCAACGTCTATCTGATTCTGCGCACTCATTGAACATTCCTCTCAAGAGCGGCGATTGTTGCGCAAACTGAAATGACAAACTGTATGGTTGCGTGACGGAAGGTAACTCTGACGAATCTCGGAGGCCGGTTACGGCGACAGCTGCACCGAATCGCCAAGGTGGCAAGTGCCGCCGCTGAGGAGCAAGCGCGGGCGAGAACAATTGGGGGTTGGAGCATCCCCGACCCAATGTCACCTTGGGAATGCGGAAAACTCCGAAAAGCGGAACAGAAATTCAGATGAATCCCGCTCAACCGGCATAATGATCAGGCCCCGATAAGCATCCTGAAATATGACTTGTCCCTTTTGCACACTCCCCCACAACCGTATCGTTCAAGAAAACGAACACGCGCTCTGGATTTACGACGGCTTTCCGGTTTCGCCCGGCCACAGCCTCATTATCCCGAAGCGCCACGTCGGCTCCTTCTTCGAGGTCGGCACCGAAGAACGCATGGCCATGCTAGCTTTGCTCGACGTGGCCAAAGCGGCTGTTGATGACCAGTATCATCCTGACGCCTACAACATCGGTATCAACGACGGCGCAGCAGCTGGCCAGACTGTTCCGCATCTCCATCTGCATCTGATACCGCGTTACAGCGCTGATGTGCCGGATTCGCGCGGTGGTGTGCGCTGGGTTATCCCCGCGAAAGCTGATTACTGGTCCGGGCGCTAACTTGCAGGCATCTTGTCCGAGCCCTGAAGCCCAACTGCAGTTTCTGAGCAAACTGCAGCGCGTCTTTGCAGAAGGTGACTTCACGGCAACGTACAAATTCGCGTTGCTTATTGCTCTGGCTGACTTGGCGGTCGAACTGGGCGCCGATGATGGCGAAGCGTTAATGGTGACGACACGCCAGATTGGTCTGCGCTTCATCGGTCTGTATTGGAAGCATTCACTGCCCTACGGAACCGGCCGGCAAGGCAGCGAGACATGCGTCCTGGTTCAGAACAACGGAAGCCAAGCGGCTGTCGTTTCGGCCATCAGCCACTTCAGGACGGCGACACAAACCCATACCCTTTTATCGGCGTCACTGCATCCAGCCTTTAAAGGCTTGCTGAGCGAAGTAACGTCGACGGTTTCCGCGCAACCATTGTCCTACCTGCAAAACTTTGGCGGCGGCTCCGACGAATTCATCTACGAGCGCGCAGGGTCGGGGAAAATTCGCCTAAAACCTGGCATTGGATACTGCTTGCGACGCTTCTATCCGTTGGTCCAGCAACTGGCCCGCTCCCATTGGATTGGCCACATCAAAGGTAATCGCAGGAACGTTAGCATTCTGGGCGAAGCCGATGACCTTGAGGAATTCCTGTTCGCATCGTCCAGGCAGTCACTGGAAACCATGAGCCTCGGTTTGCGCAAACTGGACGGTGCTCGATGCTTTTATTGCGGGCACAGCATGACGACCGCAGACGTCGACCACTACATCCCGTTTTCTCAGTATCCAAGAGACCTCGCCCATAATTTTGTACTGGCACATCCGGCCTGTAATCGCAGCAAATCTGACACGCTGGCTGCACTGCCACACCTTGAACGGTGGCTGGAACGACTCCAAATGCATTCGGATTCGCTCGCGGAAATTGGCGCTGACTCTGGCTTTGTCATTGATGCACAAACTACCCAACGGGTGGGTTCGTGGGCTTACGCAAATGCGGTGGCATCCGGGGCTCAGGCTTGGATAGCCGCCAATACCTACAGCGCCATAGACCACCGATATACGGAGTGCTTCGCCTGAATTGATGCATTTCCGGGCATCACATTAAACGACGGTTTCGCGCAGTAGACATTCTCTTCCAATGGAGTATTGTGAAACTGAGTCTTGACCAGATGTATCGGTCGAGGCGACGGAGCAACAACGCGACTGGAGGCAACATGGTTGGTAGTCCGCCGCAGTACGAGATGATTGCGTAGTACCTTTACGGCTCACGCCGCACGCCTTGTTCAATTGCTACGAGGCCAAAGATTTTAGAAGCCCATGAATAGCCAACATGGGCTTCCTGCTTTTCAGGCCCCTGTCTTCTCGTTATGACATCGGGTAACCTGGTCGCTCTATCGAGAGCGCCCCCATGAGCATTCAAGTTATCCAAGATCCGGCTGCAATCCACGCAGCCATGGCTGAATATGACCGCGTCGGCCGGACCTACTTCCTCGAGAAATATGGCTTTGGAAAAGCCCGCGAGTACATGTTGCGGGACCCGGCCACCGGGCGTCTCTACGATTCCAAAGCGATTGTTGGCGCAGCCTATGGCTATGCGTTTCCCGGACAAGGCCACCTGCCCGCAAGTGATTTCAGTGGCGGAGAGGCCACGGTCGAACACCTGCTGAGTTCTCTTGGGTTTGAGGTGGTCCGAATCGGGCAGGACTGGACACGTGATGAGGTTGAGGCAACCGTGCGCGACTATTTCGATATGTTGCGCTTCGAAGCGACCGGCCAGAGTTTCAACAAATCGGAACACAACGAACAACTGCGCCAGAGGCTCCGTGCCCGTAGCAAAGGGTCCATCGAGATGAAGCATCAGAACATCTCGGCAGTATTGGACCAACTGGGTCTTCCCTACATCCGTGGCTACAAGCCGCGGTCGAACTTTCAGGACCTACTGCGAGAGGTCGTTCTGGCACACGTTCAGCGTGAGCAGCCCGAGCTGCAGATCATCGTCGATGCCATCGAAGAGCAGACCGAACCTGGCAACAAAACCTACCGCGGCGTGCTGGTAGAGCCTCCGGTGCCAGAGAGCATCCCAGCGCCGAGACGGCGGCAACGGCTCCCCAGAAAACTTGACTATGCGGCACGCGATGAACGGAATCGCAACCTCGGCCACAGCGGTGAATCGTGGGTTCTTGGGTTTGAAGAGAATCGGCTAAATGAAGCCAGTCGTGCCGACCTGGCAGCCAAGATTGATTGGGTTTCGAAGCGCTGTGGCGACGGCACCGGTTACGACATCATGTCGTTCGAGGAGGATGAGGTCACCCGCTTCATCGAGGTGAAAACGACCAACGGCGGCTCACTGACGCCATTCATCATCAGCCAGAACGAACTGGAGTTTTCGGAAGAGACAGAAGATGCCTTCTGCCTCTATCGCGTGTTCGAGTTTTCGGAATCGCCGCGACTGTTCATCGTTCGTGGTGACCTCAACCACGTCTTGCACTTGGAAGCATTAGATTACCGCGCAAGATTGAGAGCCATTTCGCGCTAATTCTAATTAGGCAACAATCGGCCAACTGGGGACATAGCGACGGTGAAAAATCGTCAAGCTCGAACGACAGGTAACTGATCTCTAAGCCGCCATCAATCACTTTATTTGTCTGTCTCTTGGTCGGCCAAAGCTGTCGGTGGCCCTTGAATTAAAAATGGCCGGTACTGATGACAGACCGGCCATTCGTGATTTTAGGGGGATAACGGCAATTTTTCTGCCTTGCTACGTTGGAACTTATCAGCAGACCTCAAGGCTTCAATCAACCCCATTGGGTGCGAGTGAATTAATTTCCCAGGTAGGACGCAAAAGCTTCTCGACCGACATATGTAGCTTTCTCTTGAAGTTCTGCCTCAATCAACAGTAGCCGGTTGTATTTCGCAACGCGGTCTGTTCGGCACAGCGAGCCCGTCTTGATCTGCGTTGCCAGCGTGCAAGCGCTGAGATCGGCAATCGTCGTATCCTCGGTTTCCCCTGAGCGATGGGATATAACCGAACTGTAGCCGGCCTGGTCGGCCATCGAGATTGCTGCCAATGTCTCAGTCAAGGTACCGATCTGGTTGAGCTTGATCAGGATCGAATTGGCGACGCCGGTGGCGATGCCTTCCCATTTCGGATGCGTTTCTTAAAGCAGCTCACGAGGATGGGCATGAGTACAACGACGACTACAACGCAGGGCGACAGGATGGATTTGGTTACTATCAAGTCAATCAAAACCATGGTAGTCGTTGGAGCGTCGTAGACGGTTACTTGAAACCGGCGAGGCAGCGTCACAACCTGAGCATTGAAACAAATGCCCATGTATTGCGTTTGGATTTGGCCGGGCGGCGGTGTGTTGGTGTTACCTATCGCAAGGGAAACAGAGAATTTTCCGCAAAGGCGAATATTGAAGTGATCATGGCTGCCGGAGCCATTCAAACACCACAGATTCTTGAGCTCTCGGGAATCGGCAACCCCAAACTACTGCAGTCGTTGGGCATCTCAGTTACTCATTCACTGCCAAATGTCGGTGAAAATTACATCGATCACTTCGCCACGCGCATGAACTGGCGAGTAAAAGATACAGTTACGCTCAATGAAATGGCGCGCGGCTGGCGCCTCATGCTGGCGGTTGCAGAATACTATGCGCGCAAGACGGGGATCCTGACGCTGGGAACCGGCCTTGTTCATGGTTTTGTGAAAACCGATCCGGCGATGGCGACGCCGGACGCCCAATATTTCTTCGTTCATGCGAGCTACGCCAATGCAGCGGAACGTATCCTTGATCGCTTCCCTGGCATGACCATCGGGGTGACGCAATTACGGCCAGAGTCGATGGGCAGTATTCATATCCGCTCAACTGACCCGCTCGCCGGGCCATCCATTCGGCCAAACTTTCTGGATTCGGAAGTCGATCAGACGTGCTTGATACGCTCAATGCAAATGGCTCGGCGGATCGTCAGTCAGCCGGCGATGAAACAATATCTTCACTCCGAAATGAGCCCCGGTATCAATGTTCAGAAGGATGAAGATTGGTTGTCCTTTGCCCGTGAGAATGGGCAAACGATTTATCATCCGATAGGTACTTGTCGCATGGGCGAGGACGACAAGGCGGTTGTGGATTTGCGGCTCAAATTAAAGGGTTTGGCGGGGTTGCGAGTCGTAGATGCTTCAGTCGTTCCCCAGATGGTTTCCGGCAACACGCAAGCAGTAGTAATGATGGTTGCAGAAAAGGCGGCAGACCTAGTTCTTGAGGATGCTCGAGAAAGGTGAGTAACAAAAGGTGACCTTTTTAAGGTCGCCTTTTTTATTTCACTGCTTACAATTTTTCAATACTTAAGTTTTCGTCAGGAAATTCCTGATTGCTGCTAACTTTCTCTACAGGCGGCGCTCCGGAGGAGCTTCGACGCACCAGTTGAATTGGTAGAACATCATGAGCAGCAGATGCAGAGCCTCGCAGGCGGATTCGATCCACTAACCTACGTGCAGCGGTTCGTGCCAACGCTTCCACTGGCTGGCGGATTGATGTCAGGTTTATCAATGGCGAGCCAGCTAACGGCATGTCGTCGAAACCGACAACTGATAGTTGTCCAGGTACGTCGATTCCACGTAATTTCGCAGCTTCGAGAATGCCTAACGCGATCGTGTCATTACCGGCGATGATACCGGTAGGCATGGGCTGTGTTCCGGCCAAGAGGCTTACAAGTCCAGAATAACCGCTTTCATTTGTGTAGTCGCCCCAAAGTAACTGCACAAACTCCGCTGGTATCCCGTGTTCGGCAAGCCATTTGAGTGCGCCGGCGGCTCGGTGCCAACTGGTGGATGTGTTCTGTGGTCCCATTACCAACGCAATACGACGATGGCCGAGCTCGTGCAAATGTTGAGCAGCGACCATCCCCGCATGGAAATTATCGACCTCAACTGTGTCAATCGCGACGTTATTGACTGACCTGACTACTAGAACAGTTGGTATTCCAAGGCGCTGCATCTCGCCTACTACAGGTGATTCAAGTGTTGCCGTTGCAAAAATCAATCCATCAAGATGACCATCGATCAATGGTTTGAATGCCAAAAGGTTATCAGTGTCATCCAATGAGTCGATTAGTAGCGTGATGTGATAGCCGTATTCTTGAAGTGCATCGTGTAGGTGCGTCAAAAGTTGGGTCATGAATCGATTGTGCAGCGCCCCGACTACGACTCCGATAAGACCTGTTGCTTTCGGGTTTGCTTTGACGATTTGGTTTTGGACACGATACCCAAGTTTGGCTGCGGTCGCCTGAACAGCGTTTCTAGTCTTGGTGCTGATCCTAGGGTTTCCCGAGAGAGCACGGGAGACTGTGGCAACAGACACCTTCAATTCGGTCGCAATGTCCTCTAGTCGTACAGGGGACGATTCAGTGGGGGGCGGAGGGTTGGTTACACTCATTAGCACAGTATACGCGTGAAGAGTTGCTAAAATCAAAGCGAGTTTGCACAAATTCCAGAGCAAACCTTGCCCTACCGATGTCAGCGATGAGGAATGGGGCTTTGTTGCGCCCTATCTGACGCTGTTTCCCCTGGATGCCGGCCAACGCCGGCATGATCTGCGTGATGTCTTCAATGCCTTGCGCTGGATGATCCGTACCGGCGCCCCCTGGCGGCTCATCCCGCATGATTTCCCGCCCTGGGCCCTGGTTTTATCAGCAGACACAGCGTTGGATTCAGGGGGGCTGTTTTGAGGCCATGGTCCATGACCTGCGCTGCCTGCACCGACCGGCCGAGGGCCGTGCTCCGGACCCCGTCGGCCGCCATCCAGGACAGCCGGACCGCAATCGACACCGACCAGCGGCGCACGCGGGCTACGACGGAGCCAAGCGAAAGCGGGGGTCCAAAGTTCATCTGGCGGTCGATACGCTTTGCCACTTGCTGGCCTTGCATGTCACGCCGGCTGACGCCCAGGACCGGGATTAGGTCGGTCAACTGGCCGAAGCCGTGCAGGCCGTCACCCATGAGCAAGTCGAACTCGCTTACTTACGTCGATCAAGGCTACACCGCCAAAACCCCGGCGGTGGCCGCCCGGGCCCAGGGGGGGGGCCTGGAGGTCATCAAACTGCCCGAGGCCAAGTGCGGCTTTGTCCTCCTGCACCTGCGCTGGGTGGTCGAGCGCAGTATTGCCTGGATGGCTCGCTTCCGCCGCTTGGCGCGGGACTACGAGCGTTTGCCCGAAACCTTCGCCGGCTTGTACTACATCGCTTTTGCCTGCGCTTTCTCATCTCAGCGATGCACTCAACATCGTACATAACATGCTCTAGTGGTCAACGCTATGTCCTTTCTTTGGCCTTGCATGAAATGCCCCCATTGGGTCACGTCTAAGTCAGTAGGTAGGAATTCTCCCCCATAAGAATTGGCGGCATTGGCAATAAATTCCGAAGAGTCGAATCCACTACAAAGCTTCCGCTGATCCATTAGAGCAAAGCAGTTCCTGCCCCACCAAATTTGCTGACATCTGTGATGTTTGTGCAAAGGGTCGCCCTGTTCCCAGTTTTGACGACTGCACATGTAGATGCCAGCGTCGCAGCATGCTGTGCTTACAAAAATTTCCGTAAAATATTGCACTGATGTTGCATTATTTTTTGCACCGAATTACCATTGGTGCAAATCGTTGCACTAAATTGTGCGTTGAGGCACAACTGAGAAGGCGTTACGACATAGGTGCTGACCAGGTTTTGAGTTGAAGTCTGAAGCCTGATGAGGTCCTGCGAATGTTTGAAAACCAATCTGGCGCTAGCTAGCGCCGTCAAGAAAGGAGTGGGTGTCGTGATGATCGAAATCGGAATTTTCCTTGCTTGTTGTGCTCGGGGATACCTGAAATGACTGGCCAGCACGTCCTTGCAGTTCATGGTTTGACGAAGGAGTTCAAAGGCTTCACTGCAGTCAGTAACGTTAGCTTGAACGTTGAGTGTGGTGCTATCCATGCGTTGATAGGGCCTAACGGCGCAGGCAAGACAACTTGCTTCAACCTGCTAACTAAATTCCTCGAGCCTACTGCTGGAACGATTGTTTTCAATGGAATTGACATTACCAGTGAAAAACCTGCGCAAATTGCACGTAGAGGGGTGGTTCGTTCCTTTCAGATTTCTGCAGTGTTTCCGCACCTCACTGTCCTTGAAAACGTTCGTATTGCTTTGCAGCGGAAGCTTGGTACGGCGATGTATTTTTGGCGTGACGAGAAAACTTTGGATGCGCTGAATCCTCGTGCAATGGAGTTGCTGGAAGAGGTTGACTTGGCGCCCTATGCAAGTCTTCTGGCTGTTGAGTTGCCCTATGGTCGGAAGCGTGCGCTTGAGATTGCTACCACTCTCGCGATGGATCCAATGCTGATGCTGTTGGACGAGCCGACACAAGGTATGGGCCATGAAGACGTTGATCGCGTCACGCAGCTTATTGCAAAGGTTCGCACTGGTCGAACGATTCTGATGGTCGAACACAATATGAGCGTCATTTCATCTATTGCGGACAAGATTACGGTTCTTCAGCGAGGTTCTATTTTGGCTGAAGGTAATTATCAAGAGGTCTCAAGCGACCCTCGCGTAATCGAGGCATATATGGGTGTTGCCGATGAGTCGTTGCAGGGGGCGCACTAATGAGCACTCCGGTCAACAACGTTCCAGCCGTGGCGGCAATTGAAATTAAGGACTTGCAGGCATGGTATGGTGAGTCGCACATACTGCACGGGGTCGAAATATCGGTAAAAAAGGGGGAGGTTGTCACGCTTCTTGGGCGCAATGGTTCAGGACGTACGACCACCCTTCGGGCAATCATGGGCTTGGTTGGGACCCGCAAAGGGTCGATCAAAGTTCATGGTACTGAGTCCATCAATATGCGTACCCACAATATCGCGCATCTTGGACTTGGCTACTGCCCCGAAGAGCGGGGTATTTTTTCTAGCCTGTCCTGTGAGGAAAACCTGCTTCTTCCGCCTCGCTTAAAGGGCAGGTCAGAGGGTATGTCAATCGAAGAAATTTACGCGATGTTCCCCAATCTTGCGGAGCGGCGAAATAGCCAGGGCACACGTCTATCGGGCGGCGAACAGCAAATGCTCGCTGTTGGACGGATTCTACGTACTGGCGCTGACATCCTGTTGCTGGACGAAATATCCGAAGGTCTGGCCCCTGTAATCGTTCAGGCGCTCGCCGGAATGATTCGAGCCCTACGCGCCAAGGGATACACGATCGTGATGGTTGAGCAGAACTTCCGTTTTGCTGCTCCGCTTGCTGATCGATTCTATGTGATGGAACACGGCACGATTGTTGAGCGCTTCGATGCAAAGCAATTGGAGGAAAAGCTACCTGTGCTGAATGAATTGCTCGGCGTTTGATCGGCTGGAAATCAATTTACCTCGCATTTCCATTACAGGAAGCGCGAACCTTGTAGCAGCTTAATAATACTGAGGAGATAATTTCATGAAAAAAGCAAAACAGGCCATTATTGTTTCGGCTTTGTCTATCTATTTTGGCGCTGCTAATGCACAGATTTCTGGTGACGCCGTGAAGATCGGTTTCGTTACCGATATGTCCAGTGTCTATGCCGACCAAGACGGTAAAAATGGTGCAGAAGCAGTTCGAATGGCAATTGAAGATTTTGGTGGAAAGGTCCTCGGTAAGCCGATTGAACTGGTAACTGCTGATCATCAAAATAAGGCAGACATTGCTGCCTCGAAAGCCCGAGAGTGGATAGATCAGAATGGCGTCGATTTTATCCTTGGAGGTACTAATTCCGGCACCGCACTTGCAGTATCAGGCATCGCCAAAGACAAGAAAAGAGTTTACATCAATGTTGGTGCAGCATCCAATAAGCTGACCAACGAAGATTGTTCTCCTTACACGATTCACTATGCCCATGACACGGTTGCCCTATCCAAGGTAACTGGCTCCGCCATTTTAAAGCGGGATGGGAAAAGCTGGTTTTTCCTGACGGCTGACTATGTCTTTGGCCATTCGCTTGAGGCAGATGCAAGCACAGTTGTAAAAGCAAAAGGGGGCACTGTACTCGGCGCGGTCCGCCATCCCTTGAACACTTCAGATTTCTCGTCATTTCTGATTCAGGCCCAAGGTTCGAAAGCGCAAGTTTTGGGCTTGGCAAATGCAGGTGCTGACTTCTCGAATACCGTCAAATCGGCGCGTGAATTTGGCATCAACAAGTCGATGAAAGTTGTTGGCCTGCTCGTTCAGATGACCGATATCTATAGTTTGGGTCTGAAAAATGCCGGCGGACTTTTGTTTGCAGACAGCTTTTACTGGGACCAGAATGATGAAACCAGAAAGTTTGCGAAGCGCTTTTTCGAGCGCACCAAGAAAATGCCGACTGCCTTGCAAGCTGCCGACTATTCAGCGACTGCAAACTATCTGAATGCGGTAAAGGCCTCGGGATCCGATGATGCAGACAAGGTTATCGCGTATTTGAAGAAGACCCCGATTAACGATTTTTATGGAAAAGGGGTGATTCGCAAAGATGGCCGTTATATCCATGACATGTATCTAATGCAGGCGAAGACTCCAGAAGAATCCAAGGGCCCTTGGGATCTGATGAAGGTTGTGGACACTGTTCCAGGCGACGAGGCATTCCTACCGGTATCGGAATCCAAATGTTCGCTGCTAAAGATTTGAATCAACCACGTCTGCCGCAAGGCCAACAAAGATCAGTCGGGTGATGTGCTACCTCCTCCTTGGGGGGGGTCACTCGCTGGTAATGCGGAAAAATCACCATGGAAATTTTAGGCATATCTTTGCAAGCTCTATTAAGCCAACTCCTATTAGGGCTCGTAAATGGTTCGTTTTATGCGGTATTGAGCCTTGGCCTAGCCGTAATCTTTGGCTTGCTGAATGTAATCAACTTTGCCCATGGCGCCCTGTTTATGCTGGGAGCAATGCTGGCATGGTTGGGGCTTGAGTCACTTGGGCTGAATTATTGGTGGATGCTGGTTCTATCACCACTTACGGTGGGAGCAATCGGGATACTGATTGAACGAACACTTTTACAGTGGATTTACAAGTTGGACCATATCTATGGGCTCTTGCTGACTTTGGGAATAACACTCTTCATTGAGGGGGCATTCCGGTCAAGGTTTGGTGGCTCCGGTTTGCCTTATTCTTCTCCAGATCAACTGCTGGGCGGAATCGACGTTGGGTTCATGACCCTTCCGATTTACCGCGCATTTGTAGTGGTTGTTTCGTTGCTCACTTGTGTGGGTACTTGGTTCGTAATCGAGCGAACCAAAATCGGTGCCTATTTGCGTGCAGGAACTGAAAATCCGAGGCTGGTTGAAGCGTTTGGCGTGAACGTTCCGTTAATGGTGACACTAACTTATGGGTTTGGAGTTGCACTCGCAGGATTCGCTGGGGTCCTGGCTGCTCCGGTCATGCAGGTGTCGCCGCTAATGGGGCAAAACCTCATCATCGTGGTGTTTGCTGTCGTCGTAATTGGCGGGATGGGGTCGATCTTTGGTTCTGTCGTGACAGGTTTAGCACTGGGTGTCATTGAAGGCATAACCAAAGTGATTTATCCGGAAGCATCAGCCACGACCGTGTTTGTAATCATGGTAGTTGTTCTGATGATCCGGCCGGCCGGCCTGTTTGGCAAAGTTCGTTGAGAGAATTCGTCCAATGAGAAACAACAAAATCCTATATGGCCTACTAGCTATTGGCCTTTGCGCAGCACCGTTCGCAGGCGTGTATCCCGTTTTCATTCTTAAGTTACTTTGCTTTGGTTTGTTTGCCTGTGCCTTTAATCTCCTTATTGGTTTTTCTGGATTGGTTTCCTTTGGTCACGCTGCCTTCTTTGGTGGTGCTGGCTACGTTTGTGGCTACTTCATTAAAGCCTATGGGTTTAGCCCAGAGATTGGGGTCATAGCCGGAACGCTATTTGCAGCCTTTGTCGGACTCTGCATGGCGATGGTTGCAATTAAGCGTGAAGGTATCTATTTTTCGATGATCACGCTCGCAACCTCACAATTAATTTTTTTCTACTTTCTACAGTCGCCATGGACGGGCGGCGAGGATGGTTTGCAAGGAATTCCTCGAGGCAATTTGTTCGGGTTTATCAGTCTAGAAAATGATCGTGTGATCTATTTCTTTGTGCTGGCCGTAATCGCGGTGGCATTTTGGTTACTTGTACGAATTGTGCATTCTCCGTTTGGGCAGATTCTTCGTGCGATCAAAGAATCAGAGTCCAGAGCAACATCACTGGGATATGACACACAGCGATTCAAACTTACTGCGTTTGTATTGTCGGCAGCACTGACCGGCCTTGCTGGTGCCTTGAAAGTCTTGGTGATGGGTTTTGAAACACTGACCGACGTGCACTGGTCCATGTCTGGCTTGGTGATTCTAATGACCCTTGTTGGCGGATTGGGGACGTTCATTGGGCCGTTTGTCGGTGCCGTAATCATAATTGCCCTGGAAAATAAGCTCGGAGACATCGGTACTGTAATGGCCACTGCGACTGGGATTGATATGTTTAACGTCTTGGGTGAGTCGGTTACAACGGTGACGGGATTGATCTTCATTGTTTGTGTGCTGTTGTTTAGGCGAGGTGTGATGGGGGAAATCATTCACAGGTTGCCCGCAAAATCAAACTGATTTAATACACAAATCAAATCGGAGAATAGAAATGTCGATAAAGGATATTCTGGTCCATTTGGATCAGGGTGAGCGCTCGAAAGTGCGCCTGCAAATTGCAATTGAGTTGGCCCAAAGACACAACGCAAGATTGATCGGTCTTTTTGCACAAAAGGCGAAATCCGAAAACGTTGGTTTGGTCTCGAAATGGCCGAGCGCTGAATATGTGTCAGCAGAAAACATCTGCCGCATAATGTTTAACGAAGCGATTGCTGGGCGAGTTCGTGCGGAGTGGAATGATCTCAATCGGGGTAGTGATGCGGCCATTGTTACAGGGGTCACAGAATTTGCCCGATATGCTGATCTCGTCATTCTGGGGCAGAGCAACACCCGTTCCGAAGACTATGTGCCAAGCGAGTTAATTGAGCAGGTTGTCATTAATTCTGGAACACCTGTACTGGTCATTCCCTATGTCGGTGAATTCACTTCTGCTTTCAAGCGCCCATTGATTGCCTGGAACAACTCAAGGGAGGCTGTGCATGCCATTCGTGATGCCCTACCGTTGCTGCAAGGCTCTGACGAGGCAGTTATTGTTTCCTTGGATACCCGAATTGACGAGGCAAATAGTTCGTGCTTAGCCATTGCTGAGCATCTTTACCTGCACGGTGTTAAATCGACGACGGATACCCTTCAAATTGTAGATATTGGAACAATGGATGCCTTGTTGAACAAGGTCTCTGACTGCCAGTCCGATTTGCTGGTTATGGGGGGGCATGGACATCTTGGATTCCCGTTCTTCACCCAAGGAGCTGGAACAAGACACATCCTGAAAACCATGACAGTCCCGGTTGTTATGTCCAACTAGGTGAAAAAGCATTCCGAGTGTTGTTGTGAAATTCGATTAAGGAATCTCTGAACAACCCCCTGTTTTTCGGCACGCTGCCATAAAAGTTGAGGCTGTACCGGTTTCGTACCAGTCTTAACTGGAAATTTCCGGCTGTGCGCCAGGTCGCATTGAGGATCGGCATGCCGTAGATGGGGCTCACCTTGTCGGTTCCGGCCGACGTATTCACCACATCGTTGGCCCACATGATCAGGGCCACATCGGCCTGGCTGAACTCGCTATTTGGTCTCGTCGAGATAGAAGATCTTGTCGTATGGCATGCCGGCACATTCATGTGCCCCGGTATGCGTCCGACCACCCGGTCGCGTGCTTGTACTGAACTTTGTTGGCACAAGTCGAGTTGTGACAAATCGCTCGCTATGTTTTGCGCAAAATAGATGGTTTGTTAATTTTGTATTTGCATGCGGCGGTTGTTGGATATACAAATAGAAGCGTGCAAAAAAAGTTAGTAAGTTGCACTTGTATTGCACTAATTGTTGCGCTACATTGAGTCTGGTTTCACGCCTTTATCAACCATAGGCGCATTGCACTGGCAACCCTGAGCCAGGCACAACCGCCACCTTCGTTAGGAGAAGACAAGTGATCACTTATCTCAAGCATGGCCGTAGCGACGAACTGAAGACCGACGACGAAAGTAAGGTCCGGGAAACCGTCACCGGAATTCTTGCCGACGTTCAAGCCCGTGGCGATGCTGCTGTAGCAGAGCTATCCAAAAAGTTTGACAATTGGGAGCCTGCGAGCTTTCGTCTCACGCAGGACGAAATCGCTGCATGCGTTAATTCGCTTTCTACTGGACAGCGCTCGGATATCGAATTTGCACAGGCTCAAGTGCGCCGTTTTGCACAAGCTCAACGCGACTCGATGCACGATGTCGAAATTGAAACGATTCCTGGTGTTGTTCTCGGGCACACCAATATGCCCGTTGCCAGTGTTGCCTGCTACGTCCCGGGCGGCAAGTTCCCACTGGTTGCTTCGGCGCATATGGGGGTCGTTACCGCAAAGGTAGCCGGCGTGCCGCGAATCATTACGGCCTCCCCTCCTGTTCAGGGCAAGCCGAATCCTGCGGTTGTTGCCGCAATGCATCTTGGCGGCGCTGATGAGATTTACACTTTTGGTGGTGTTCAGGCTATCGCAGCGATGGCACTTGGTACCCAAACTATCGAGCCAGTTTCCATGGTCGTTGGACCGGGTAACGCGTTCGTGGCTGAAGCAAAGCGTCAACTGTTTGGCCGAATCGGTATTGACCTGATTGCTGGCCCGTCTGAAACGTTGGTTATCGCTGATGACAGCGTGGATGCAGAGTTGTGTGCAACGGACCTGCTGGGCCAAGCAGAACACGGATTCAATACTCCAGCAGTCCTGCTGACCAATTCCAGGAAGCTCGCAGAAGACACGATCAAGGAAATTGAGCGCCTGCTCAAGATCCTGCCAACTGCCAATACTGCGGGTGTGTCGTGGCGTGATTACGGCGAAGTTATCGTTTGCGACACGATCGATGAAATGGTTCAGGTTGCAGATCAGATCGCATCGGAACACGTACAGGTGATGACGCGTGATCCCGATTATTTCCTGAAGAACATGCGCAACTACGGTGCTCTGTTCCTCGGCGCCCGCACCAACGTTGCATATGGTGACAAGGTGATCGGCACGAATCACACCTTGCCCACGGGCAAGGCAGCTCGTTACACCGGTGGTCTTTGGGTTGGCAAGTTTATTAAGACCTGCACCTATCAACGCGTCACAACGGATGAGGCAAGTGCGTTGATTGGCTCCTATTGCTCACGCCTTTGTGCAATCGAAGGAATGATCGCACACGGTGAGCAAGCCAATATTCGTGTCCGTCGATATGGTCACCGTGACGTGCCTTACGCGGGCGTGGCCGAGTAACTACGAGAGCCAGAGGTAATCATGCGCGACAACTCATTAAATTCCCTTTTTTCTGTCTCGGCGTCAAGTCTATCGGCTATGAATGGCTCGAGTTCTGCGGTTTCGATAACCACTTTTGCGCGGGACATAAAGTCGCGGCAGAAAATGCGAGGATGCTATGAATAAGCGCGCATCAGAAGTCGCCAACGGCAGACATGTTGCTGTCGTTGGCGCCGGCCTCGTCGGCGCGGGTTGGGCCATCGTATTTGCGCGGGCTGGCCTAGAGGTGCGGATTTTTGATTCAAACGAAAAAATTGCTGCAGGGGTAATGTCATTCATTCAAATGCAGCTTGTTGAGATGGAGCAATACGATCTTATTGATGACCCATCTTCTGTGCTCAAGCGCCTTAGCGTTTCGCCTTCACTTGCTCATGCCGTGCAAGGTGCGATTTACATACAAGAGTCGGTACTTGAGCGCGTTGAAATTAAACGTGACGTAATGAGCCAGTTGCAAAGTGTTGTGGCTCGTGATGTGGTCATTGGTAGTTCGACTTCGGGGATTGGTGCTTCTCGCTTTACTGATGGCATGCCAATCGCACCGCAGGTGTTGGTCGTTCATCCGGTGAATCCACCGCACTTGGTTCCGGTGGTTGAGCTTGTGCCTTCACCAGCAACTTCTGAAGCAGCATTGAATTTCGCAAAGGAAATCATCGCATCTGTAGGCCAGTCCGTAGTTCTCGTGAATAAAGAAGTTGAAGGTTTCGTTCTGAATCGCCTTCAAGGCGTCTTGCTACGCGAAGCCTGGAGCCTAGTTCAGGATGGGGTGGCAAGTTGTGAAGATATCGACAAGACGGTCCGGGATGGCTTGGGGTGGCGCTGGGCATTTATGGGGCCGTTCGAAACTATCGATCTAAACGCACCAGGCGGCGTGGCAGACTATGCTATCCGATTAGGGCCGCTGTATCAGTCTATTGCTGCTTCGCGCACCCACGAGTCACCGTGGCAGGACGATTTGATTCGTCAGGTCGAGACTCAGCGCCGGCAAAAATTGAAAGTTAAAGATTTAGCAGTTCGCCGCGATTGGCGCGACAAAATACTTATGGCGTTCGCTCGTGATCGCCGCAAGTGGCTGGAGGCGGAATGACCGCATCGAAACACAGCGTTTATCCGGTGAGCGCGGAAGAGGCGTTGCCGCGTACTCCGTCTTTCCGGCTGGATGGTCGCAAGGCTTTGGTCACCGGGGCAGGTAGGGGTATTGGGTTGGCCGCTGCGGTAGCGCTTGCTGAGTCGGGCGCAAGCGTTACCCTTGTCGCGCGTTCTGAAAACGAACTCAAGGCAGCATGCGAAGCCATTAGTGGTATCGGTGGTAACGCTGACTATCTTGTGCTGGATGTTACCAATTCGGAAGAGGTCAGTCGGCAGGTTGAAGCGAAGGGGCCTTTTCAGATATTGGTCAATTGTGCTGGTATGAATCGCCCGAAAGAGCTTGTCGAGGTTACGGACGAAGATATCGACGCCATATTGGCTCTCAACGTTAAAGCTGGGTTCTACGTGGCACGTTCAGTCGTCAAGGGGCTCATTTCGGCGGGCTTGCCAGGATCAATTATCAATGTTTCATCGCAGATGGGACTCGTTGGTAGTCCCCGACGAACCCTATATTGCGCGAGCAAACATGCCGTCGAAGGCATGACCAAAGCTTTGGCTTGGGAAACTGGTCGTTATGGAATACGAGTAAATACAGTCTGTCCGACGTTCATTGAAACTGCTTTGACCGAAGGTATGTTCAAAGATGAAATATTTCGTGATTGGGTGACAAGTCGTATTGCATTGGGTCGTGTGGGGCGTACAGACGAGACCATGGGGGCTATTGTATTTCTAGCAAGCGATGCTTCAAGTCTCGTAACGGGCAGTGCCTTGATGCTTGATGGTGGCTGGACCGCTGTCTAAATCAGATTGGATATTCTTCATAAGGATTAGGGGCTGAAGACCTGATGAGGCTGATCGCTTGCTGAAGTCCTTTGCCACCGCCCGGCGGTGGCCAAAGCGCGGGTACGCCATCGTCCGCTGTGCACTGGATTTGGGGCTCCGTGCCGGCGAAATTGCCCGTCTCATGATCAGCGACGTCGACTGGCATGTAGGCACGGTGATGCTGCGTGGCACGAAATCGTTGCGTCACTACATCCTGCCGTTGCCGATAGAGACTGGGCAGGCGTTGGCTGATTATCTGCAACATGAACGCCCACACACCAGCAATCCGGGGATCTTCATCCGTTGCCAGGGAGAGCGCGATCAACCGATTTCGTCGATGGCGATCCAGAAGGTGATCAAACGAGCCGGCCGCCGAATTGGCCTGATACATTTCAGCGCGCATGCGCTGCGCCGCTATTCCGAGTTCCGAACTATGCCGAGCGTGACCGCATGCGCGCTCGAGAGCAAGCTGCCAGCGGTGGTTCTGGGGCGAACGCACGCCGGCATCTCGGCATAGTCCAGAGCTTCGGCCCTTAAAGTTCCTTGAGGAACGCCAGCAATTGGTCATCCGGCTGGAAGCGGCCAGGAGTGACGTCGTGTGGCGTGCCTTCGGAGTCGGTGTTGCCCAACTCACCACGGATGCCATTGATCGGTGGAAAATGCCACATCGCCAACAGATTGGCTCGCGCTCTCACCACTTCTGATTTGTAGATTCCGATACTAAATCGGTAGTCAGCCCAGACATGCTTAAGCACGAAAATCGTGGTCGGTAATTGATGCTTGCTTGCCCCCACGTCTCACTATTAATTCATAGAATCGCGGGCAAGGAGTTTGCTTTAGACTCTAAATATTCCATTCTGCGCAACGCGATGAAAAGAGTCATGAGCATAAAAAAGAGCATCGTCCAACGTTACTTGATTCTCTCGGTGCTCGCCGCAACGCTCCCGGTATTAGCGATTGGGCTGCTCTATGACCGATTCACCAGCAATGCACTTGAACAATTGCTCGGTGAGAAACTTTCGACGCACCTGACAGCAACTGCGAACCGACTGGGAGCCTATGTCGAAGCGCGTCGCTATCAACTTGAGACGTTGGCCAACTACCCAGGGATCTCGGCATTTGCCAATGCTGGCAACCATGAGGCCGGCGACGAGAAAAACGACGCAATCGGGGAACTGCTGCAAATCGAATCCGATCTGCCGGATCTTTACGGAATACTTTTCTTCGACGCCGACGGTCGCTTACAACGTGTCGTGCCTGGACAGGCAGCATCCGGCCCACCTTACTGGAATGATCGAACTTTCGAAACAGCACGGTTGCCGATCACGAATCTTGGAGAGATCCAGATTATTGGTCCGATGCCAGCCAGCGATGGCGATTCCGGCTGGATGCTGCTGCGCCATCCCCTATATGGGCGCCAAGCTGATCAGGTGATCGGTTACATCGCTCTGCATCTTCGCCTTGCCTCGCTTACGGAACAACTTGGCTCAACCGCTGCGGTTGGTACGCTGCATCCATTGCTGCGTACGCCGGCCGGTGATTTCAACACAGTCGGCAGGTCGGTCGTCCCCAAAGGCCAACTAATCGCCGGACCAGAAATACTGCCAAATTGGCAACCGCTCCTTGAGGTCGAGTCAACTGGCCTGCTCAAGACCTTTGCCCTCGAACGTCGCGCGCTTTTTGTCGCGATGCTGGTCAGTGCTGCACTCATCACATTTCTCTTTTATCGCCTCTCGCGGGTTCTGCGCAAGCGAATCGGCCTCCTTCTAAGCGGCGCTGAAGCGATTTCTTCGGGGGATCTCGACCACCAGATTGCCGAGTCCGGGGGCGATGAAATTGCGACTGTTTCGCACGCCTTCAACACCATGTCCGGCAAGCTCAAGGAATACCTCGGGCGCGCCGTTCGCATGGAGAAACTGGCGGTGCTCGGTGAATTCGCGACTGGCATTGCTCATGAGATACGCAATCCGCTGGCGGCCATCAAGACCAGCGTCCAGGCACTGGCGCGGCGCGAACAAGACCCCAGACGCACGCAGTTGCTGAGCGAAATGGCGGGAGAGATCGACCGTCTGGCGCGGGTGGTCAGCGATCTTGTCGATTTTGGCCGGCCGCGTGCACCATCGCCCGGCACAGTGCCAGTTAGCGAGTTGTTCAGCCATGTCGCGGCAATCATCGAGCCGGAAGCCTTGGCGCGCGGGCTGGATTTTAGCTGCCAGGGCAATCCCAACCTCGAATTATGGTTCGACCCGGATCATCTGTTACAGATCGTTCTCAATCTGGCGCTTAACGCCGTGCAAGCGACACCACCTGGTGGAGCCGTGCAGTTGCGCGCTTCCGCCGCCAATGGTCAGGTTGCCGTCGAAGTCAGCGACACCGGCAGCGGCATTCCGGCCGAGCTCCTGGAGCGAGTCAGTGACCCCTTCTTTACTACCAAGACCAAAGGTGTCGGCCTCGGCCTGAGTATTTCGCGCCAGTTGTGCGAGTTGAATGGTGGCCGCCTGCATATTGACAGTTCGCCGGGTCGCGGTACCGTGATCTACCTCCTTCTTCCCGCAGCAAGAGCTAGCCATGCAAGCAATGCCGACCATCCTGATCATTGACGACGAAACCGGGCTCGTTAGCTCGTTGACCTTTGCGCTCGAAGAAGAAGGCTACAAGGTTTATAGCGCGGCAACCGGAGAAAGCGGACTGCAGGCGATTGCTGACCTGCACCCTGATCTGGTGCTGCTGGATTTGCGGCTCCCGGACCGCAGTGGGCTCGATGTGCTCGAAGTTATGCCACGAGAAGGCGGCGAGCCACAAGTCATCATGATCTCCGCTCACGGCGATACGCGGGCAGCAGTCAAGGCGGTAAAAATGGGAGCAGCCGACTATCTGACCAAGCCTTTTGACCTCGACGACCTGCTGCATACCATGCGAACGACCCTCGAACGTGGCCGGATGGCCAGCGAAATTAAATTTCATCGGCGTGCCGCGCTGCGCCATGATGGATTGATCGGCGAGAGCAGCGCCATGCGCGACCTGTCTGCGACCGTCACCCGCATTGCCGCGAGCAGTACCACCCGCATTCTGGTGCTTGGCGAATCCGGCACCGGCAAGGCACTGGTCGCCAGAGCCATTCACGCCGGCAGCGCGCGGGCCGGCGGCCCCTTCATCGAGATCAACTGCGCCTCGCTGCCTGAACAATTGATCGAGGCCGAACTGTTCGGCGCCGAAAAGGGGGCATATACAGGTGCGCATCAACGCCGGGCGGGATTGGTTACCTTGGCCGACAAGGGCACGCTTTTCCTCGACGAGATCGGCGAAATGCCGTTAGCGCTGCAAGCCAAGCTGCTGCATTTTCTCGAGAACGGTCAATACCGGGCGATCGGCGCGTCTCGCTCGCTGCAGGCCGATGTCCGCGTCGTCGCTGCCACCAACCGCGATCTGGCCGGCGAAGTGGCAGCCGGGCGTTTTCGTGAAGATCTCTACTACCGCATCAATGTCATCTGCCTGAATATTCCCGCTTTGCGCAGTCGTGGCGAGGATGCCGCCCACCTGGCTGAGCACTTCGCCCACCGGTTCGCCCACGAGGAAGGCGTGCAGCCGATCCGGCTCGCTGCGCCGATCAAAGCGCTGCTGGCGGCCTATCGCTGGCCGGGCAATGTGCGCGAGCTGAAAAACCTGATCGAACGCCTGACCATTCTCTACCCGGGGCGTGAAATCGGCACCACCGAACTTCCCCCAGAGATCGCCCGCGCACCCATCGCCGTCTTGTCGCCTGCCACTGCCGTACCAACTTCGCTCTCAGGTGAGCCGGCGTCAATCGGCGATGCACTAGCCTGCACTGAACGCGAATTGCTACTTGCCGCGCTACGCGAAAACGGCGGCCACAAAGGCCACGCCGCCGATACTCTGGGTATTTCGCGGCATGCCTTCAAGCGGCGCCTGCAGCGGCTGGGCATTCAGTAAAGGGCTGTGCCGCAAACGCCTCACAGAGACATGGCTGCATCCCGGCCGATCTAAAACTGGGTATCAGGCACTCACTGCTCCGTACAGCGCTACACATTCGGCTGGGGACGGCTCGTCCTCTCGGCAACTACGATCAATCACGCAAGTCAAACCGCTCCATTCGGTTTGATCGCATGAACTTAGCGAGCGGGATCCGCTCACCTACCCGATGGCGCGCTCATCATTGAGCGCTTTCCGCTCAGGCAAGCCCTCAACTGGTCGCGCCCGACCTCTCCAGTCAAACCTCACTCCCCGCGAAAGCCCCGTCCAGCAAGAGTTTTCGGCGTGAGCGCCGGTGCTGGCACAGCCCTTGCCATACATCCTCCGCAGGTGCCTGAACTTTGCCATTCGCGATCAAAATAGGCGATGTCATGTACCTGCCCTTGGAGGAGAAGATGTTCCATTCATTTCACGCTGTTGTGACGTTTACTGCCCGCCTGATGGCTGCTGCCTTGCGCTGCTGCTGGTTGGTGCTGCTTGCCTGGCCGCTTGCCAGCCAGGCGCGGGTTGAATTCGGTGCACTGCCCGGCCAGGCCGATGCCACAGTTGGCTGCCTGTTTCCACTGGCGGGCCGGGCGGCTATTTACGGCCGCGACAGCATCGCCGGTATGAAGCTGGCGCTCACCGAGTTGGCCGCTGAAGCGCAGCCGGAAAAGGCGCCCAAGCTTCGCATACTGGTTGAGGATGATCGCTCCAAAGCCTCGGTGGCGACGCGTATCGCTGAAAGTTTCATCATCCGCGACAAGGCCCGTTTTCTTTGCGGTGTCGTCAGCTCCGGTGTTGCGCAAGCCGTAAGCAGGGTAGCGCGCGACCGTCAGGTAATCATGGTCGGCACCGACCATGCCTCGTCGCGCCTCACCATTGAGGATTTCCACCGCTACTACTTCCGCGTATCCAACGATACCTACACGTCGATGGCTGCAGGGGCACGTTACCTGGCCGACCTGCAGAAGAAAAATAAATGGCGGCGGCTAGCCTTCATCGGACCGGATTACGATTACGGCCATATCGCCTGGCGTGACTTCGAAGATTCGCTAAACCGCGCCGGCGTCCACTACGAAATGGTTGGCCAGCTTTGGCCACGTCTCTACGAACCCGATTACACGCCTTACATTGCCGAGCTACTGGCGGCCAAGCCAGACGTGGTGGTTACGGCCCTGTGGGGCGGCGACTTCATCGCTTTTCTCAAGCACGCAATGTCTTCCGGGCTACTCGAAAAAACCCGCCTCGCCAATTTCGATACAGGCGGCAATTTCGATGTGCTGGCTTCGCTGGGCGATCAACTGCCAACGGGACTAATTCTCTCGGCAAGACATCACAACAACTGGCCGGATACCGCCCGTAACCGCAAATTTGTCGAAGATTTTCATCGGCTCGAAGGGCGTTTTCCGACCTACGCTGCAGAAGGTGCCTATGCAGGAATCATGGCTATCGGCCGGGCCATGCAGTTAGCGGGGCGGCATGCCAGCAACGAGAAGCTGATCATGACGCTGGAAGGGTTGCATATGTCGCTGCCTGAGGATCCCGAGGGCTACGTCTCGCATATCGATCCAGAAACGCACCAGATCGTCCAGGCGCAAGCCATTGGCGAAGTGATACCGAACACAGCCTATCCACCAGCCAAGGCCATGCTCGGACATTGGGTTGTCTATCGCGCCGAAGAACTACAGCCGCCGCTCGACCTCGTTCGCTCCCGCCGCGGCCGTGCGCACACTGATCGTAGTGACTTTACCCGTTCCACCGCAACACCTTCACCACCCATACCTACCCAATAGGAGTCATTCATGCAAACCACACCGCGCCTTTTGCGTCGCCGCTTCAACCTTTCGGCCATCGCCCTCGCTCTAGCGGTCGGGGCGTCGACCTCCGCCGTGGCTGCCGACAACGGCAAGTTCCGCATCGGTATCGTCACCTTCCTGTCAGGCGCTGCCGCCGGCCCATTTGGCGTCCCGGCGGCGAATGCAGCCAAACTGACGGTTGATGCCCTGAATAACGGCAAGTTGCCGGCGCCCTACGGAAAAAAAGGCATCAACGGTGTCGAGATCGAAACCGTCATCATCGACGAGGCAGGCGGCGCTACCAAGCAGGCGGAAGAGTTCCGCAACCTGATCCAGCGCCAGAAAGTCGATGCGGTGATCGGCTACATCTCCTCCGGCGATTGTCTGGCTATTGCTCCGGCAGCCGAGGAACTCGGTGTGCCGACCATTTTCTTCGACTGTGGCACCTCCAAGGTCTTCGATACAGTCAAGAATCCCAAGTATCTGTTCCGCACAGGCCTCGATGCCGTGGTGGACAACGTCGCCGCTGCCCGCTACGTCGCGGAAACCCGGGCCGACATCAAGAACATTGCCAGCATCCAGCAGAACTACGCCTGGGGCCAGGATTCCTGGAACGATTTCATTCTCACCCTCAAATCGCTCAAGCCCGAGGTCAAGGTTGTTTCGGAACAATGGCCGAAGCTAGGACAGGGGCAGTACGGCGCCGAAATCTCAGCCGTCTCGGTGAGCAATCCGGAAATCATCCATTCCAGTTTCTGGGGTGGCGACATGGAAGCGCTGATGCTGCAGGGCGGGGCCCGCGGCCTGTTCGACAAGCGCACCGCGGTACTGACCGCCGGAGAAACCGGTATCGAGCACTTCAAGGGCAACGTACCCAACGGCACGATCATTGGCGGTCGCGGTCCATTCGGTGCCTTCGCCCCAAAGAATACCCTCAACGACTGGTTCCGGCCGGCCTTCGCAGCGCAGTTCAAGGAAGCTCCGACCTACCCGGCTTACAAGATGGTGCAGGCCATCCTAGGCCTCAAAGCTGCCGCCGAGAAGACCGCCAAGCCTGGCACCATGCCGACCGCCGACAATATCGTCCAGGGTCTCGCCGGGTTGAGTTTCGAGGCGCCCAGCGGCACCGTCAATATGTCGCGCGCCAAGGGCCATCAGGCGGTGCAGAGCGTCTCCTTTGGCGAATATCAGTTCGATGCCAAGAGCGGCAAGGCCAGCATCGCCAAGGTCAAGACCTATTCCGGTGAATGCCTGATGCCGCCGGATGGCAGCAATGCCGCTGACTGGATCAAGGCAGGCTTCCCCGGCGCCAAGTGTAACTAAGCGCGCAACACCCACCGATCTTCATCCGTGTGCGAGGGCGAGGCGTCAGCCTCGCCCCGAAGGGACTCTCATGACCAATTTTCTTGCAATTCTGATCGATGGAGGCATCTACGCCTCCTGGCTTTTTCTTGTGGCGGCCGGGCTGACCGTCATTTACGGGGTGATGCGCGTGCTCAACATGGCGCACGGCAGCCTCTACGCCTTTGGTGCCTACTCCGCAGCTTCGGTCGTCGGCTGGTATTTCTCCGGCGAACACGGTGATCCCTACTGGAGCTACCTGTTGCTGATCGTCTGTGCGCTGGTTGCCGGTGCCATTGTCGGCATCGTCATTGAGCAGGGCCTGCTGCGCTTTCTAATCGGCCGCGACGAGATCTTGATGGTCATCGTAACTTACGCGCTGCTGCTTATCTTCGAAGACGCCACCAAGCTGATCTGGGGCGTCGATCCGTACTTTGCCTGGCAGCCCTACCGCCTGCTTGGGCAAACGGCGGTCGGCGGGGGGCTGCAGTTCTCGAACTATGACCTGGCGCTGATTGCTGTCTCGATCCTCGTCGGCCTTGCTGCCTGGTTCGTACTCAACAGAACCAACAAGGGACGCCTGTTGCGCGCCGTCATTCACGACCGGGAGATCGCGATCGCCATGGGCGTCAACGTTAATGCCATGTTTGCCGCCACCTTTGCGATCGGTTCGGTGCTGGGGGCCTTGGCCGGCGCGCTGACTGCACCGGCAATTTCGGTGACGCCGGGCATCGGCGTCGAAGTCATCGTTCTAGCCTTTGCCGTGGTCGTTGTCGGCGGCCTCGGCAGCATCGGCGGCGCAGCTGCTGGCGCCGTACTGGTCGGGCTGTCGCGTTCATTCGCGGTCCATGTTGCTCCGGAGATCGAGTTATTCGTCATCTACGGCGTGATGTTTCTAGTGTTGGCCATCCGTCCGCAAGGGCTGTTTGGTCAGACTCTCGTCAGGAGAATCTGAATGTCTATTCGCAAAAAATTTTCCGTGCAAACCGAACCAGCACTGTTATTGGCAGCGGCCCTGTTGGCAGCCGGTGCCTGGGTGATACCGGCCTGGATGAGTTTTCTCCTCACCCTAGCTTTCGCCAAGGCACTGGTGGTACTCGGCGTCGTCATCCAGATGCGTGCCGGGCTGGTCTCCTTCGGCCAAGCGCTTTTCTTTTGCATCGGTGGCTATGGCGTCGGACTTGCCGCACAGTATCTTGGTATCGGCGACGCATTTGCCTTGCTGGCCATCGGTTCCATCGCCGGCGTCCTGCTCGCGCTGGCTTGCGGCTGGTTGCTGACGCGTTACCGGGAGATCTTCTACGCCATGCTGACATTGGCTTTGTCGATGATCCTCTATGGCGTGCTGGTCAAATCCTCTGCCTTGGGTTCGACGGATGGCTTCAATGTCGCGCCGCCAAGCTTTCTGGGCTGGGTGCCCGAAGGAGATGCCAGGAAGCGTGCGATGTACCTGCTCACTGTCTTTGTTGCCGCACTGGTCGCGATCGGTTTTCACCGTTTCATGGTTTCCAGCCTGGGCCGGGTTACTGAAGCGGTGCGGGAGAACGAGATCCGTGTCGAATACCTCGGTCTCTCGCCACAGAGCGTGCTGTTCTTCAACTACGTCGTTGCTGCCGGCGTTTCGGCACTGGGCGGCGGGTTGACCGCACTGGCTAGCGGTCATATCGATCCCGACATGGCGATCTGGACAACCTCCGGAGAGTTTGTTTTCATCGCCATCCTCGGCGGTACCGGCCATGTGGCCGCGCCCTTCATCGGCGCCATTGTCTTCGCGGTGATCCGCACCTTCGCCATCCAGGAGGCACCGCACCTGTGGCAAATGACCTTAGGCATCGTCCTGCTCGCCTTGATACTCTTCCTGCCCAAAGGCCTTTGGAGCCTCGTCACACGCAGCAAGCGGGAGGTCGCAGCATGAGCGCCATTCTCGAAACTCGTGGCCTGACCCGGACCTTCGGGGCCGTGGTGGCTGCCAAGGATATCAACGTCCGCATCGAGCCAGGCGAGATCGTCGGCGTCATCGGCTCCAACGGCGCCGGCAAGACGACCTTCATCAACATGGTCACCGGCTATCTACCGCCGTCCAGCGGCGAGATCCTGTTTGACGGCCAGTCGGTGCTCGGCCGCCAGCCGCGCGCCATCACCCGCCTCGGCATGGCGCGTTCCTTCCAGGTCGCGCAGCTCTTCCCCAAGCTGACCGTGCTCGAAAACGCGCTGGTCTCGCTGGTCGCCGCCGAAGGCCCGCGCCCGTCCTTCCTGCGTCCGCTCGACACGCCGGAACGCCGCGCGCAGGCCGATGCGATCTTCGCCGAGTTTGGTGTCTCGCGGTATCGCGACGCCCTGGTCAGCACCGTGCCGCAGGGCGTGCGCAAGCTGGTCGACATCGCCATGGCGCTGGTCAGCCAGCCGCGCATGCTGCTCCTCGACGAGCCAACCAGCGGCGTCAGTATCGAAGAAAAGTTCGCCCTGATGGATACGGTGATGTCTGTGGTGCGCCAGCACGGTGTCACCGTCCTTTTCGTCGAGCATGACATGGAAATTGTGGCGCGTTACGTGACCCGCCTGATGGCCTTCTACAGTGGCGAAATCATCGCCGATGGACCTCCGCGCGAAGTGCTCGGCGACGCCCGGGTCCAGGAACTGGTGATTGGTCATCACCTCGACATCAACGCCCTGGGAGAAGCCGCATGAATGCCGCACTCGAAGTCCGCTCACTCAATGTGGCGATCGACCGCATTCCGATCCTGCGCGACGTGTCGCTGGCCGTTCCGGCCGGCAAGATGGTCGGCCTGATCGGCCGCAACGGCGCCGGCAAAACCACGCTGATGCGCGCCATCATGGGACTGATGCCCTTTCAGGCTGGGTGCATGGCGGCGTCCGGCAGCGATCTCCAGAAATTGCCACCCTACGCCCTGGCCCGCCTCGGCATCAGTTACCTGCCGGAAGACCGTCGCCTGATTCCGGCGCTGACCGTTGAGGAAAACATCCTGTTGCCGGCCTGGGCGAACGGCATTGGCGAAGCGGCCAAACGCCTCGAGTGGATCTACGGCCTGATGCCGGAAGTGCGCGAATTCCGCGAGCGGCGCGCCCTTCAGTTGTCCGGCGGACAGCAGAAGTTGGTCGCCCTGGCGCGCGCGCTGATGCCAGGTCACAAATTGCTGTTGCTCGACGAGCCTTTCGAAGGTGTCGCACCGGTGCTCTCGCGCCGTCTCACCGAAGTGATTGCCGGCCTGCGCCAGGAAGGCCTGTCGATCATTCTTTCCGAGTCGGACGACACGCACAGCGCCGATCTGGTTGATCTCGTCTATCGCATCGAGCGCGGCGTCGTTACCGCCGGCTAAACCTATCTCCTCACTGAAAAGGAATCATGATGTCGCAATTTACCTTTGAAACCACGCCGAAGATCATCTGCGAACAGGGTGGTGCCGACCGTCTCGGCGAGATCGCCCGTAGCCTTGGTATTACCCGCCTCTTTCTGGTCACCGACGCCGGTCTGATCAAAGCCAAGCTGATCGACGGAGCGCTCGCTTCGCTGAATGCTGCCGGTGTGGCCACGACAGTTTTCTCAGATGTGCTGGCCGATCCGCCGGAAGTCAGCGTCCAGGCTGCCGTCGATGCAGCCCACGCGGCTGGCGTTGACGGCGTGATCGGCTTTGGGGGCGGCAGTTCGCTCGATACCGCCAAACTGGTCGCACTGTTGGCGCGCACGCCGCAGGTGCTGCCGGAGATCTACGGCATTGGTTTGGCCCGCGGTCCGCGTCTGCCGCTGATTCAGGTACCGACGACCGCCGGGACCGGATCGGAAGTGACGCCGATTTCCATTCTGACAACCCCATCGCACGAAAAGAAGGGCGTTGTTTCGCCGCTCCTCTATCCCGATGTGGCATTGCTCGACAGTCGCCTGACCCTTGGCCTGCCGCCGGCCGTGACGGCGATGACCGGTGTCGATGCGATGGTCCATGCGATCGAAGCGTATACGACCAGGTTGAAGAAAAACCCGCTCTCCGACGCTCTGGCGGTCAAGGCACTGCAACTACTCTACGCGAATCTGCCAGCCGCCTTCAGTGATGGCAAGGACGCAACGGTGCGCGAGAACATGCTTCTCGGTTCGCTGTTCGCAGGCATGGCCTTCGCTAACGCCCCGGTCGGCGCCGTGCACGCGCTGGCCTATCCGCTGGGCGGTCACTACCACTTGCCGCACGGGCTGTCGAATTCGCTGGTCCTCGGACCGGTGCTGGAGTTCAACCTGCCGGCAGCGCAAACCCTGTATGCAGAATTGGGGCGCGCTATTGCCCCGGGCACGGTAAGCGCCAGCGACGAGGTGGCGGCGACTATCTTTGTCAAGGCGATCCGGCAGCTTGTTGCTACCATGCCCTATGCCCAGACGCTGCATGAAGCCGGCGTCAAGGAAGCAGATCTGCCGATGCTGGCGACGGATGCCATGAACGTGCAGCGACTGCTGGTCAATAACCCGCGTGATGTCGCTTACGACGATGCGCTGGCAATTTATCGTGCCGCCTTCTGAGGAACAGCGCCATGATCCCAGCCAAGACCCTGCGTGACCAGAGCCGTAGCGACTATCGGCATTTTCAAACCATTCCGACGCGCTGGATGGACAACGACATCTATGGCCACGTCAATAACGTCAATTACTACAGCTACTTCGATACTGCGGTGAACCAGTACCTGATCGAACGCGGCGTTCTCGACATCCACAACGGCGATATCGTCGGCTTCGTCGTCGAGACCTCATGCAGTTACTTCCAGCCGCTGGCCTTTCCCGATGCGGTCGCCGCCGGTATTCGTGTCGCCCGCATCGGCAGTTCCAGCATCCGCTACGAGGTCGGCCTGTTCCGCAACGATGATCAGGAGATCGCCGCGGCCGGGCACTTCGTGCATGTCTATGTCGACCGCGCTAGCGGCAAGCCGGTGCCGGTACCCAATGCTACACGCGCGGCTTTGGCCGCCATCCAAGTCTGAATCAAGCTCAACTAAAGGACAACAAATGTTGCTCAAAGACACTTCGCTTCTGAAAACACTGGCTTTCATCGATGGCGCCTGGATCGCGGCCGATAGCGGCGCCACCCATGCCATTTGGAATCCCTCAACGGGTGCCGAAATTGCCCAGGTACCCGATCTCGGCGCCGCCGAAACCGAACGCGCGATTGCCGCTGCGGCGGCCGCGTTGCCCGCCTGGCGCGCGAAAACGGCCAAGGAGCGCGGCATCCTGCTGCGCCGCTGGTACGACCTGATCCTGGCCAACCAGGAAGACCTCGCCGTGCTGATGACGCTCGAGCAGGGTAAGCCGCTTGTTGAAGCGCGCGGTGAAGTTGCCTACGGCGCCTCTTTTATTGAATGGTTCGCGGAGGAAGGCAAACGTGTCTACGGCGAGGTCATTCCGGCACCGACTGGCGACAAGCGTCTGTTGGTTATCAAACAGCCGGTAGGCGTCACTGCGGCGATCACGCCGTGGAATTTCCCGATCGCCATGATCACCCGCAAGGTCGCGCCGGCGCTCGCCGCCGGCTGTACCTCGGTGGTCAAGCCGGCCGAGGCAACTCCGCTGTCCGCTCTGGCGCTGGCCGAACTGGCGGTTCGCGCTGGCATTCCGTCCGGCGTCCTGAACATCATCACCACCGCCCGGCCAGCCGTGGTTGGCGGGGTGCTGACTGCCAGCCCCATCGTCAGAAAACTTTCCTTCACTGGCTCGACACCGGTTGGCAAACGCCTTATGGCCGCGTGTGCCGATACCGTGAAGCGTGTTTCCCTGGAACTCGGCGGCAACGCGCCCTTTATTGTTTTCGACGACGCCGACCTCGATGCCGCAGTACGCGGCGCGCTCGCTTCGAAATACCGGAACGCAGGGCAAACCTGCGTTTGCGCCAACCGCCTACTGGTTCAGGATGGCGTGTACGATGCTTTTGCAGCCAAGCTGAGCGAAGCAGTTGCGCAGATGAAAGTCGATGACGGACTCGAAGCTGGTACTCAAATCGGTCCGCTAATCAACGAGGCAGCAGTGAAGAAGGTTGAGGGACTGGTTGCCGATGCAGTGACCAAAGGCGCTAAAGTGGTTCTCGGTGGCTCTCGCCATGCACGCGGAGGCAATTTTTATGCGCCGACTGTACTCACAGACGTCACCCCGGAGATGGCGATGGCCCGTGAGGAAATCTTCGGCCCGGTGGCGCCACTATTCCGGTTCAAGACTGATGACGAAGCCGTGCAAATGGCCAACGATACCTGCTATGGCCTTGCTTCGTATTTCTACTCGCGCGATATCGGCCGCATCTGGCGAGTTGCCGAGCAACTCGAATACGGCATGGTCGGTATCAATGAAGGAATCATTTCCAATGAGGTTGCCCCCTTCGGCGGAGTGAAGGAATCCGGTATCGGTCGTGAAGGATCGCATTACGGAATCGATGAATACCTGACGATCAAGTACCTGTGCCTTGGTGGCCTTTAACTCGCCAAGCAGTTCCGAGGGCATTGGATGCCCTCGGAAATCAAGAGGGTGGTTTCAAGTCCGATGCGCAGCAAGTTGATGATGCTTCACAAAGTCAAAGGCGTCTGGCATAAACAATTAGGCGGAGCGCCTAAAGTTGAGGCTTTTGTGCGCTCGGGTATTGAGCTGTCGGGCAACGGCATCAAGTTCTTCTTGAGAGAACTCGGTGAGGTAAGCCACCATCAACATATCGTATAAGATTTTACCGGTCTGCATTTGACAGACGATGAGTCACAAGCACGCAATATGCGGCCAGTTGCCAACGAGATCATGAACCATTCGAGCGAATCACTCGACCACCCCCAGCGCATTGCCCTGGCTGGTGAACTTCACGCCCGTCCATTCATGCGCATCGATCCGCCGGCTCGGGTGCTGCATTTGGCACTATTCGACGGCGAATCACTGACACAACACCCGGCCTGGCTTGCCATCTTGTGTGAGTGTTTCGGCGTGACGCCGCCGGTCTCTGGGGCGCGTTATTTCTCTCACGATTTTGGACCGTATCGGTTGAAGTGGGAAAATCACGCCGAATTTTCAACTTACACCTTCGTGCTACGTGATTCCGATGGTCCAGTTTTCGCGGAGTCGCCGCTGGCTGGTTTGCCACAGTCCTGGCTGTCCGCGTTGAAGGGCTACGTTATTTCGGCCACCCAGCTTTCCTTCATCAAAGGGCCTGTTGAGCCGAGTTATGCAAATGATTCGGCCGTCCACGATTGTTTTGTCGGTACCGTGGTGGCAGGTGCGCGGGTGATGGCCGGTGCCGAGGCATGGTCTGATTTTCTCGTACAGCCCGATGGTGTTGGCCGCTTTTTGCTACGTGATGTCAGCCTTCGCGAATTCCAGGCTGGGCGCCTGACCCAACGTGTTCTGGAAATAGACACTTATCGAATGATGGCTTTGCTCGCATTGCCGGTCGCCCAGCAATGTCAGCCTGCGATCAGCATCGCTGAAGCCGACCTTGCAGTAATTTCGCGTGAATTGGCTGGGGTCGCTTCGCCGGATGAGGAGCAGTCGTTGCTCGAACGGCTGACCCGGCTATCGGCAAGCATTGAAGCTATGGTGGAGAATAACAACTATCGCTTCAGTGCAGCTGATGCCTATTTCAACATCGTCCGGGCGCGTTTGCAGGAATTGCGCGAAGAGCGAATCGAGGGGGCGCCGACCTTCGGTGAATTCATGGATCGTCGGCTCGTGCCCGCCATTGACTTTTGCGCTTCTGTGCGCCGTCGCCAGGGAGAATTGGTTGAGCGCTTGTCGCGCGCCGACTCCTTGTTGCGGACGCGGGTCACGATGACGCAGGAGCGCAACAATGCGGAGATCCTCGTATCACTCAATCAGCGCGCGGCCGTCCAGCTCCGTCTTCAGCAGACGGTCGAGGGGTTTTCGACGGTTGCCATTTCCTACTACCTGCTGGGTCTGAGCAACTACCTGTTCAAATCGCTCGACAAACTCGGGTTTCCGGTCAATGTCGATATTGCTTCTGGGATCGCCATCCCCGTCGTCATCGTTACAGTTTGGTTCGGTGTTCGGCGTATTCGCCACTCGCTGGTCGGCCAAGATGCTTCCACCCATTGAGACACCTACATCTTCCATCCTTGCTTGTCTTGACTCGACATAGCTAAACGCTTTCGGTGTCAAATGCGCTGCTGTTCGGCAATACCATCGCGGTTGAGGAATTGAAGCTAAAAGAAAACCCATCACCTTTGGATGGCAAGAGGCAGGCGGTATTACAAAGACAGATAGACATCGCTATAAGTGATCGTAATTTTTTCAATCTAGCAATTGGTAGCTTGGTAGCCTTTGTTGCGCTCGACATCCCAAAGCACAAAGACTATTTCTGCGTCTATGAGCTACTTGTTGATCCACAGCATCGCCGTTGTGGTTTCGGAACGGCGATCATACATAAATGTCATTCTTTGGCAGCTCAAGGCTGTTTCAAAAAGATGTGTCTGATACCGAGACCTATCGAATCCGGTGGATCGGAAGAAAAGCTAAGGGCTTGGTACGGCAAGCTTGGTTTTATTCAATCTCCAAATCAAAGCGATTTGGTTGAGATAGTTTTAACAAATAATTAGATAAAAAAATCTTCTAACCCAATTATCACCACGGTCGCTAGCGACAAAGCCGCTGGTGCCGGTTATGTCGGACACTTCCTGAGCGTCCGCTTTCCAAAGCAGGCTAGGGTAGATTTGGGCACCGAAGCGACTATCCTCTCTTCAGATTCATCGCCTGAAAGCGGTCGGTGATACTTCAATCCCCGAAAGCAGCCAGTCGTCACTGAGTGCGACGTGCTCTGAACGGCAAGTTTCCTGCCCGTTCCTGACTGATACGGGTCGACTACCCAACGGCGGCAATGGCCGAAGCAGAGACGGCCAGCATCAAAATTCGACCGGCAGGTTTAGGATCAGTAACCTGCCGTTGCCCATGAAAACATCATCAGGCCGTTGAGGGCACGTAGTGTGCGTTCGTTGGATCGAAAAGCTGTCGTTCCCAGCATCCTCTGACCGAACGGCGGGTAACCCACACATTCCTGTCCGAAGAGAGAAGGAAACCGACCGGCCGGATTGGCCGACGTCCTTCCGTTGGCCATCCGGCAGCTTTCAGAATGGAGCGGCCCTTGGACGGCCGGTTATCTGCCGAGGACGAACTTCCGCTCCTGGCCGAGTTGAGGCAGTGCCACCAGCAACTTACCCGCCGGAAAGCGGACATTGAGTTGGGGCGGGAGAGGCCCAGGCTATTTAAATTGAATGACGGCCTCGACCGGCGGCTCATGGCCGACAGCCCGCGTACAAGATGACGCCAGAAAGCGGCCGCACGGGTATCAGCTCGGGCAGCCGCAATGCCAGGCTAGATTTCAGTCTGCTCCGAAATCTCCAGCGCATCGTCCACCTCGATGCCGAGGTAGCGAACGGTGCTCTCCAGCTTGGAATGGCCAAGTAGTAACTGAACGGCCCGCAGGTTCTTCGTGCGCTTGTAGATCAAGGTGGCCTTCGTTCTCCGCATGGAATGCGTCCCATAGGCCGATGAGTCCAAGCCGGCAGACTCGGCCCAGTGATGCACGATCCGTGCATATTGGCGCGTCGAAACATGGGGGGACTTTGCAACCCTGCTCGGAAACAGGAACTGATCGCCTCGCAGATGAGATTTTTCCAGCCAAGCAGACACCGCTGCTCTCGTGGGCTCAGTCAGTTCGAACTGCACTGGCCGCTGCGTTTTCCTCTGGATTACCATGGCACGGGATAGCACCTGATTCCCGTGGGTGATGTCGCGCACCCGCAAACTGACGAGATCGCAGCCTCGTAGTTTGCTGTCGATGGCCAGATTGAACATGGCAAGGTCGCGGACTGCATGAGCGTTCTGGAGGTGGATGCGAATGGCCCAGATGTCCTTGGGTTTCAGCGGTGGCTTTTGGCCGACGAGCTTTCCCTTGTTCCAGGCTTCGCGTTTGTTGATGGTTTCCATCTTTGACTCCTTGGTTGTTGATCGGAGTCATATGTTCGGTCTGCACCGGAATGTCTGCTGTCGGGTAGGATGGCCTACGCGGGCTGTCGGCCATGACCAGCCGGTCGGGGTTACGTTTCAATTTCTGCTGGTGGGGCGCCCGGTGATCGAGTCGAGTGGCCGGTATTCGGCGAGCTAATCAATGACCTCACTGCCGCAACCCGGCCAACTGCGGTCAAAGCGCTTCTCCTGATAGCCGCCGCCTGAACGACCGCTGAACTCTGCCGTAGGGCCTACGCGAACTACTCAGCCAGAGCCGCCGGTAACGCCAGCTCGCCTCAACGACAGCTGTCCAATAATATGCGGCCGTTGAGGTGTACCCTCAACCCAGACCTCCATTCCAATTTACAGCCCTCAATAAATCCTTGACAGCGAGTTCCATCTTCCATCATCGCTATTTCACTGTCCGTATGCCCCCAGATAGCATCCGGTCAGAGCAGGACATGCCGCGCTTCTGTGAAATATCCATGCACCTGCTGTTCAATACGAGCGTCAATCATCTCGTCAGGGCGCTTACCATTCGGGCATGCCAGTCTCGGAGTTGTTCCAAACAATCGACATATCAGCGGGCGTTCTGCGTAGGTTGTGCAACCCGTTTCACCCAGATATGTGCAATTCAGTGCATCGAAGGCAGTTGATCGCTTTTCCTCGCTGACCATCGGAAGTCTGGCCATCTCTTCACTGGAAGCGGTTACAGGTCCACAGCAATCATGGCAACCTGGCTCGCACTCAAAGTCGGGGATATGCCGCCGAAGAAAACGGATTTTCTGGCTATTACGGGTCATACCATTGATTCTGGTGAGGTTTCCAAATCGTCAGGGCAAGCATACTCATGCATCACTGGAACCCGATCGACGACAGAAATGATCGTTTGACGTAATCCAGCTTTTTGCTCCGCTCGAATTTCCGGGCAAATTTTTCAAAATCGAGACCGATGCTTTTACTCAATGATTTGGCTCGTTCATGGACAGTTTGCCAACAAGGTTCAAAATCCGCTTCGCTGAAGGCAAGCGCAACGTGATTGCCATCACAGGCAACCGGTATGGCAAGCGTTCGTTCACCGAAAATGTCACTAAGCATTTTCAGATGGGCCATCCTTTCTTCCCTCAGCCCAGCCATGTTCGAGACGATCAGCCCATTGTCGGCAAGTAAACGGCGCAAGTTCTCGTAGAACTCCCGGTTGCAAACCGAGCTTGCAAAACCATACTTATCGAATGCATCGGTGGCGATCACATCGTAGTTTGAATGGCAAGAAGCTACATATTCGGCTGCGTCGCCTAGCATCACCTGAAAACGCTCACTATTTTCAGGAATTTTGAATTCATTCCTGAAGGCCAGAACATGCGGATTGATTTCAATGACGGTGATTTTTGTCTCCGGCAATTGCTGGTAGCAAAACTTGGCCAGCGACCCACCGCCCAAGCCAAGCATCAGGATGCTTTTGGGATGCGGCTGAAAGAGCAGAAAACTCATCATTTTCCGCGTATAAGCCAGTTCCAGCGAGTTTGGCTTGCTCACCCGCATAGCGCTTTGCACGAACGCAAATGAAAAATAGAGCGAGCGTGAATACCCATCATCGACGACATAGGGCTTTTCGTATCGGCCACCCAGCAGGCGATTGACC
>PHCU01000171.1 GCA_002842345.1 Betaproteobacteria bacterium HGW-Betaproteobacteria-12
GCGGCGGACGACGAAGTCGTACAGCTTCTGTTCCATCTCGTTCAGGTGCTTGGGCGCCTGCGGCGTCGGGATGATGGCGAAGTGGTCGCTGATCTTGGCATTGTTGAAAATGCGCTTGTTCGGCAGCACCCAGTTGCGCGCCAGGATCTGGTGAGCAAAGGGCGAGTAGCGGGCGAGCAGCACTTCGTCGTGGCCTTTGCCGGCACCTTCGCCGGTCAGTACGGCCAGGGTTTCCTTGACCGTCGGCAGGTAGTCTTCCGGCAGGCAGCGCGAATCGGTTCGCGGGTAGGTCAGGACCTTGTGCTTTTCATAGAGCGCCTG
This sequence comes from Betaproteobacteria bacterium HGW-Betaproteobacteria-12, assembly GCA_002842345.1. Lineage (GTDB taxonomy): Bacteria > Pseudomonadota > Gammaproteobacteria > Burkholderiales > Rhodocyclaceae > Azonexus. The sequence continues at coordinate 322 of PHCU01000171.1, forward strand.
GGCCAGCGACAGCGTGGTCTTGGCCGAGAAGCCAAAGCGGCCGTTGGCTTCGCGCTGCAGGCTGGTCAGGTCGAACAGCAGCGGCGACAGGCGGGTTTCCGGCTTGGCTTCCTCGCTGACCAGGCCGGGCTTGCCGGAGGTGGCGGCGCGGATGGCATCGGCCCGTTTTTCATCCCACAGGCGGTCGGCGCGGGCGTGTTCGTCGTCTTCCTTGCCCTTGTAGCCCTCGTCGAACCACTTGCCGGTGTAATTGCCGGCGCGGGCGGCGAAATCGGCCTCGACTTCCCAGTAGGAGCGCGGCTTGAATTCGCGGATCTTGCGTTCGCGTTCGACGACGATGGCCAGCGTCGGTGTCTGTACGCGACCGACCGTGGTCAGGTGGAAGCCGCCGGTCTTCGAATTGAAGGCGGTCATTGCCCGCGTGCCGTTGATGCCGACCAGCCAGTCCGATTCGGAGCGGCACACGGCGGCATCGCCGAGGCCCTGCAGTTCGTGGCCGGCGCGCAGATGCGCGAAACCGTCGCGGATGGCGCCCTGGGTCATCGACTGCAGCCACAGGCGCTGCACCGGCTTGCCCGATTTGGTGTGCTGGGCGATGTAGTTGAAGATCAGTTCGCCCTCGCGTCCCGCGTCACAGGCGTTGATCAGGCCGCTGACGTCCTTGCGCTTGATCAGCTTGGTCAGCACCTTGAGCCGCGATTCGGTCTTTTCGATCGGTGACAGCGCGAAATGCGGCGGGATCACCGGCAGATGGGCGAACGACCACTTGCCACGCTTGACCTCGAATTCTTCCGGGCAGGACAGTTCCAGCAGATGGCCGACCGCCGACGACAGCACGAGCGTCTCGCTCTCGAAGTAGTCATCGTGCTTGGTGAAGCCGCCGAGCGCCTTGGCAATGTCAGCGGCGACGGACGGTTTTTCGGCGATTATCAGCTTTTTGGTCATGGATTCTGCCTGTTGGGTGCCGGCGCATGATAAGTGCCCGGTGATCGGCTTGGCAAGATATGCTTCGTCGCCGGAGCGGATCAGGCCAGACGCTGGTATCGATTGCCGGGCAGGATGGCTATCCGGCCTGAAAGTTCCAGCGTCAACAGTTCGCCGAGCAGCTGGTCGGCCCCCAGCGCGGTGCGCTCGGCTAGGTCGTCGAGAGTGCAGGGATCGTGCCCGAGGGCGACGACAATCGGATGGTCATCGGCCATCGCCGCGGCTATGCCCGGTTCGCTCGGCGCTGCGAGCGCCGCGGCCGAGAACTCTTCCAGGATGTCGCTGGCCGTCTCGACCAGTTTCGCCCCCTGCTTGATCAACTGATGGCAGCCACGGGCGACCGGCGAATGGATCGAGCCGGGGATGGCAAACACGTCTCGCCCCTGGTCGGCCGCCAGCCGGGCGGTGATCAGCGAGCCGCTCTGCGGCGCCGCCTCGACCACCAGGACGCCGCGCGCCAGGCCGGAGATAATGCGGTTGCGCCGGGGGAAGTTGGCGGCCAGCGGCGGGGTGCCGAGCGGAAACTCGGAAACGATGGCACCATGCTCGACGATGGCCAAGGCCAGTTCGCGATTGCTGGCCGGATACAGTCGGTCGGCGCCGGTGCCGATGACGGCGACGGTCGGGCCGCCGGCCGCCAGGGCGCCGCGATGGGCGGCGGCATCGATGCCGAGGGCCAGGCCGCTGATGATGCTGTAGCCCTTGCCGGCCAGTGTCCGGGCGAAATTTTCCGCCGTCTGTCGGCCCTGCGGCGTGGCGTTGCGGCTGCCGACGATGGCGAGACCACGCTGCCGGAGCAGCGCCGGATTACCGCGTACATATAACAATGTCGGTGGATCTGCCGTTTCGAGCAAAGCCGGCGGGTAGTCGGCGTCGGCCAGCGTGACGATGGCGTGGCCGGGTTGCCCGCTCCAGGCCAGGCTGCGTTCGAGCAGAGCGCTGCTGTCATGGTCGAACAACAAATCGGCACGGTCGCCGATGACGCTGCGGGTGGCCAGCCGGCCGGCGGCAAAAACGGCTTCGGGTAAACCGAAAGCGGCGAGCAGCTTTCGCTGAGACTCGCCGCCGATGCCGGGGATCAGGGTCAGCCGCAACCAGGCGGCCAGACCCATGGGTTCAATCACGGATTGCGGGCCGAATCACCGACGATGACCGATTTGGAGGCTTCAACGACCAATGCGTAGGCAATGCCGTCGAAGACGCGGAAGACGAAGGCCAGGGCATAGCGTTCTTCCGGGATCGGCGTGAAGCTGCGCCGGCCATCTTCATCGACGGCGACCGAGACACGGTTGCGGAACAGGGCCAGCACATGGCCGATTTCCAGCCCGGCAGTACGGCCACGGTTGAGGGCGACGACCGAATTGGCACCACCCTCGTCGACGCCGCCGTAGATGGAAACGACCTTGGCGGCGACATCCTGTTCGGGGCGGTGCGGCACATAGGAAATGATTTCCGGCGGCGGCGAGGGCAGCAGACGGTCGCCGCGGGCGATTTCCTGCTTGGCCTGAACGATGCGGATGGTCGCCGGCTCACCCGGTTTGACCAGACGGGCGTGACCGAGGAAGAAGGCTTCATGGGCAATGACGGCACCGGTTTCCGGATCCTTCAAGGGTTTGCCGGGGCGGAAGACATGCCATTTCTCGATGCTGGCATCGGGAATGCCGGAGACGAAGGCTTCGTCTCCGTTGCCGACCAGCATGCGGTCTTCGGCGGTGGCCACGATGACGGCCGCGCCGTCGTGGGCACCCGGTTCGATGACCAGCGGCTTGGAGATGAAGGGTTCGATGATGTTGGGCGGAATGCTCGGAATGACCTGCTGGAGCGCTTCGCTATAGACCTGCGGCTGCAACTTGCCGGGGCCGACAGACTTGCCCCTGCGCAGACGCGGCGTGCCGTCGGACATGTCGAGCACGATGACATCGCCGGGGTAGATCAGGTGCGGATTCTTGATCTGGTCGCGGTTCATGCGCCAGATTTCCGGCCAGCGCCAAGGCTTCTTCAGGAACTTGCCGGAAATGTCCCAGAGGGTGTCGCCCTTGACGACGATATGGCGGTCGGGAGGGTTATCGACGAGCTCGAGGGGCTCGGCGGCGGATGCGCAGGCGGCCGTCACGGCCAGGATGAGCGCGGATATAATGCGAACCATAGTCGTAACCTCACGTGCCGGTGGAACGCAGTACCCCGGATGCTGTCACAATTGCATCTGGCGGCAAGGCTCCCACATCTCGGGAATTGCTTTAGATTCTGCACGTAATAACCTAAGCGAGCAAGCTTTTATTCCGTTTTACATATGGCCCTTCTACCCATTTTGCGTTTCCCTGATTTACGTCTGAAAAAAATTGCGGCGCCCGTCGTCCGGATCGACGATTCCATCCGGAAGCTGGTCGCCGACATGGCGGAAACGATGTACGAGGCTTCCGGAATCGGTCTGGCGGCGACCCAGGTCGACGTGCACAAGCGACTGGTGGTGATCGATACCTCGGAGGAGCGCAATCATCTGCGCGTCTTCATCAATCCGCAGCTCGGCCGCTGCGAGGGGCTGCAGAGCGGTGAAGAGGGCTGCCTGTCGGTGCCCGGGATCTACGACAAGGTCGAGCGTGCCGAGCGCATCACCGTCGACTATCTCGATCTCGACGGCCAGCCGCAGTCGCTGACTGCCGATGGTTTGTTGGCCGTCTGCATCCAGCACGAGATCGATCATCTCGACGGCAAGGTCTTCGTCGATCATCTTTCGCAACTCAAGCAGGCGAGGATCAAGGCCAAGCTGGCCAAGCAGGCGCGGGTCACCGCATGAGGCTGATTTTCGCCGGGACGCCGGAATTCGCCGCACAGGCGCTGCAGACGATCATCGGCGCCGGGCATGCGGTGGCGCTGGTGCTCACCCAGCCGGATCGTCCGGCGGGGCGCGGCATGGCCTTGCAGCCGTCAGCGGTCAAGCAGGTGGCGTTGGCACACGGGATCGAGGTGTTCCAGCCAGCGAGCCTGAAGGACGCCGCGGCCCAAGCGCGGGTCGCTGCCGTCGGGGCCGAAGTCATGGTCGTTGCCGCGTACGGTCTGATCCTGCCGCAGGCGGTGCTCGACCTGCCGCGCTGCGGTTGTTTGAACATCCATGCCTCGCTGCTGCCGCGCTGGCGCGGCGCGGCGCCGATCCAGCGGGCGCTGCTGGCCGGCGACGATGAGACCGGCGTCTGCATCATGCAGATGGAGGCCGGGCTGGATACTGGTCCGGTGTTATTGCGTGAGGCGCTGGCGATAGATGCCGAGGACACGGCGGCGACGTTGCACGACAAGCTGGCGGCGCTCGGTGCCCGGCTGGTTGTCGCTGCCCTGGCACGGCTGCCGCTGCCGGCCGAGCCGCAGCCGGCAGCCGGTGTCACTTATGCGCACAAGATCGAGAAGGCGGAGGCGGCGATCGACTGGACGCGTCCGGCGGTGGAACTCGATCGCCATCTCCGCGCCTTCAATCCCTTTCCCGGCGCCCAAGCCCGTTTTGCCGGGCAGGTGGTCAAACTATGGCGCGCCAGCCCGGTCGCCAGCAGCGGTACGCCGGGCAGCATCCTGGCGATCGATCGTCAGTGCATCGTCGTTGCCTGCGGGGAAGGCGCGCTGGCCGTTAGCGAGTTGCAGAAGGCCGGCGGCAAGCGCCTGGCGGTCCAGCAATTTCTTGCCGGCCATCCGCTGCAGGTTGGCGACCGTTTTGACGCCCTGAACTGAGTCGCTTGATCGGCCGATTCAGGCCGTTGCCAGGCTGCCGCGGGCGACGGCCTGGCGCTCCAGGCGGGTCGGGGCGAAGCTGCCGACGACTTCGGCAAACAGGGCTTCGGCCCGGGCGCTGTTGTCGCCGCTGAAATTGCACACGTAAACATCGAGCGTGACGCTGCCGAGCTCCGGCCAGGTATGAATGGCGAGGTGGGATTCGGCGAGGACCACGGTGCCGGTAACGCCGGCCGCGGCGCCGGTGGCATCGCAAAAAGCATGAAACAGCCGGCCGACGACGGTCAGGCCGTGGCGGCAACAGGCATTGACACAGAAGGCTTCAAGCGCTGGCGCGTCGAGCAGCCAGCTGGCCGGGCAGCGGCAGTCGTGCAGGTCGGCGAGCAGGTGCAATCCGTTCATCCGGCGATTTTATGGCGTTTCACGTGAAACCCGATGGCGCAGTCGGGCCTCGAGCAGGCGGCCGAGACGGTAGCCGGCTTCGCTCAGGCGGCGCTCGGCGGTGGCGCGGGCCTGGCGTTGGAAAGCCTCGTCGACGATGGGCAGCAGGCTGCCGGCCTGGTGCGGATAGGCGCTGGCGTGCAGGTGTCGGCTTTCCTCGCGCCACAGGTCGACATCGCCCTGGGCCGGCGGCCGGTGTTCGCTCAGCAGGCGGGCGGCCTCGCGCTGCAGGCGGCGGCCGCGCAGCGACGACGGACCGGGCAATTCATCCCAGTAGGCGTGCAGCGACAGGAAGGGTAGGCGTTTGCTGAACGGGTTCTCGACCGTGAAGCGCGTGCCGCCGTCGTCGTCGCTACGGCCGACGTGCAATGGCTGATGCAGGTCGGCGACGAGATGGGCGAGCCAGGGCAGGGCGTAGGTGATTTCATCCGGGGCGTCGGCGGTGCCGAGCAGGCGGCTCAGGCGCTCGACCTGACGGTCGAGTTCGCCCTTGACCGGGCGGCCGGTGGCATCGAGATCGACATAGTGCCAGTGGCGCTGGCGGCGCGAGTCGAAGCGGCCGCCGATCGGCGGCGTCGGTTCGCCGCGCCCGGCATCGTAGTAGCGCGGGTCGTTGCGGATGCTGTCGGCCCAGGTGGCGGCCTCGGCGAAGATGGCCGCGGCGCCGTGGCCGCCGGCGCGTTCGACCCAACGGCTGTGGTCGGGATGGTCGGCCAGCGCGGCGCTGACGAAGGCCCGTGTCGGCGCCGACAGCTGTTGCCAGGCAATGACTGCGACCAGACGATGGCCGGCCCCGTTCCAGGCGGCGGCCGGCAGGCTGCACAGCAAACAACAGAGGGCGATCAGGAAACGCTGCATGGGCGCATTATGCCGCGTGCGATAATCGCGGCCTATGTCTCGTTTGCCCCCCGATTCCCTTGCCTACGCGCTGCTCCAGGCAGCCCATATTCACGCCGCCGTCGCCGCCGGGCAAAGTCTGGCCGACGGCCAGCTGGCCCGGGTCGACGCCGGCGCCCGGCCGGCCGTGCAGGATCTCGTCTATGGCAGTCTGCGCCGCTACGGGCGCGGCGATTTCCTGCTCGGCCGTCTGCTCAGCCATCCGCTGACCGCCGAGGAAGTGCGCTGTCTGCTGCTGGTCACGCTGTACCGCCTGGAAACGCGGCCCGATGCCGCCCATACCGTCGTCGACCAGGCGGTCAGGGCGGCCGGCGAACTGGCCGAAGGGCGGTTCAGCGGCCTGGTCAATGGCGTGCTGCGCAATTTCCTGCGCCGCGAGGCCGAACTGCTGGCGGCGCTGGCCGCCGATCCGCTGGCCAGCAGCCAGCATCCGGACTGGTGGCTGGCCGAGTTGCAGCGGGCCCATCCCGAGGCCTGGCCGGCCATCGTCGCCGCCGGCAACGCGCCGCCGCCGATGGCACTGCGCGTCAATCTGCGGCGCGGCACGCGTGGCGAATATCGGGATCGGCTGGCGGCCGAGGGCATCGTCGCCGACCCGGTCGACGAGGCCGGCCTGATGCTGGCCCGGCCACTGCCGGTGGAACGCCTGCCCGGTTTTGCTGCCGGTCTGGTGTCGGTGCAGGATCCGGGCGCCCAGCGCGCCGCTGGACTGCTCGATCCGCGACCGGGCAGCCGCGTGCTCGATGCTTGCGCCGCACCGGGTGGCAAGACGGCGCATCTGCTCGAACGGGCAGAGCTTGACCTGCTGGCCATGGATCTCAAGCCGTCGCGCTGCCGGCGCGTGACCAGCAATCTTGAGCGCCTCGGCCTGCGGGCGGCGGTGCGGGCGGCCGATTGCGCCCGCCTCGACACCTGGTGGGACGGGCGAGCCTTCGATGCGGTCCTCGCCGACGTACCGTGTACGGCCAGTGGCGTCGTCCGCCGCCATCCGGACAGCAAGTGGTTGCGCCGGGCGGAGGATATTGGCAGTTTCGCCACGACCCAGGCGCGGATCCTCGATGCGTTGTGGCAGGTCGTTCGTCCGGGAGGTAAACTGCTCTACGCGACCTGCTCGGTCTTTCCGGCGGAAAACGGCGAGCAGGTGGCGCGCTTTCTCGAGCGCCAGCCGCAAGCCAGCCGCCGCCACGAGGAACAGCTTCTGCCGACCGCCGAACACGATGGCTTCTATTACTGCCTGCTCGAAAAATCTGCCTGAGCGACTGCATCGCTGGCTGCTGCTGCTCTTGCTGGGGCCGGCGATCGTCTGGGCGGCGGAAATTCAGGTCAGCAATCCGCGGCTTGAGGTCGGCGACGATGGCTATGTGCTGTCCGCCGATTTCCGCTTCGAACTCAAGCCGCGCCTGGAAGAGGCGGTGGCGCGTGGCGTCGTGCTCTATTTCGTCGTCGATTACGAGATGACCCGCGAGCGCTGGTACTGGCTCGACCAGACGGTCGCTGCCGGCAGCCTGACCTACAGCCTTTCCTATCATGCGCTGAC
>PHCU01000172.1 GCA_002842345.1 Betaproteobacteria bacterium HGW-Betaproteobacteria-12
CAGGCCCTTGCCGGTGAACACGCAGTCGGCGCGGTTCGACAGCTTCTTCATCATGCCGGCCATGAAGCCGACCTCGCGGCCGCCGACACCGATGTCGCCAGCCGGCACGTCGGTGTCGCTGCCGATGTGGCGGAACAGTTCGCTGACGAAGGCCTGGCAGAAGCGCATCACTTCGCCCGGGCTACGGCCCTTTGGATCAAAGTCGGAACCCCCCTTGCTGCCGCCCATCGGTAGCGTGGTCAGGGCATTCTTGAAGGTCTGCTCGAAGGCCAGGAACTTGAGGATCGACAGATTGACCGACGGGTGGAAGCGGATGCCGCCCTTGTACGGCCCGATAGCCGATGAATGCTGAATGCGGTAGCCGCGATTGACCTGCACCTCGCCGTGGTCGTCCACCCAGCAGACGCGGAACATGATGATGCGCTCCGGCTCGACCAGGCGGTCGAGCAGGCCGTGCTCAGCCAGTTTCGGGTGCTGCTCGATATACGGCCAGAGGCTTTCGATGACCTCAGTGACGGCCTGCAGGAACTCGGGTTGGCCGGGGTTTCGGGCGGCTACCTGGGTGATGAATTGTTCGAATGAGGTGTAGCGCACGAAACGGGTCTCCCGGTGCTGATCAGTGTTGTGGTGTCTTGTAATCCGTCGCGCCGGCCACCGGCTGGATGACCTCGACGACGGTTAGGCGGCGGCTGCTGCCGGGAAAGTCCCAGTCGATTTCCTGGCCGACGGAAAGGCCGATCAGCGCGGCGCCGACGGGCGCGAAGACCGAGACCTTGCCCTGGGCCGGGTCGGCTTCTTCTGGGAAAACGATCTCGACTTCGCGGCTGTGGCCGGTGGTGCTCTCGGCATAGCGCACGCGCGAACCCATGGTGACAATGCCGGCTGGCATTAAATCGTTGGGAGCAACAATGGCGCGCTCGAGTTCGGCGCGCAAGTCGGGCGGCGGCTGGGTAGCCATCAGGCGAATGAAATCCGATTCGCTGATGATCAAATTAGTCTGTTGCATTTACGATGTTTTTTCTGTGTTTTGGATTGTCTGTCCAAGATGGTTGTCAAGACAGCGGATGGTAGTGGGGCAGTGCTCGCTTGATAAGCCGGCGAGTTTGAATAAAACTGTTTCCATTTGAGTAACAATCGGCCTCGTCATGCAGAACATCAACGACATGCTGCTGTTCGCCCATGTGGTCAAGGCGCGCAGCTTTTCCGGGGCGGCCGTCCGCCTGGGGATTTCCAAATCGCGGGTCAGCAAGTCGGTGGCACGGCTGGAAGCGGACCTCGGCGTGCGCCTGCTGCAGCGCAGTACCCGGCGGCTCAGCCTGACCGAAGTCGGCGAGGCCTATTTCGAGCATTGCGACCGCATCCTCGACGAGCTGGCCCAGGCCGACAACACCATCGGCAGCCTGCACCGCGAGCCGCGCGGCAAGCTCAAGTTCAGCGCCCCGGTGGCCTTCAGCACGCTGCACGTGGCGCCGGCGCTGGCCGATTTCATGGCCCAGTATCCCGACCTGGCGGTGGACATGACGATCAGCGACCGCCTGGTCGACCTGGTCGAGGAGGGCTACGACCTGGCCCTGCGCATCACCGCGGAGCCCGGGCAGAACCTGGTTGCCCGGCGCCTGGCGCCGATCCGCCGCAAGATCTGCGGCAGCCCGGCCTACCTCGCCCGCTGCGGCGTGCCGCAGGCACCGGCCGATCTCGCCGCGCACAACTGTCTCGACTACACCTACCAGAACGCCCAGGGCCTGTGGCACCTGCACGGGCCGGAGGGCGAGGTGGCCGTGCCGGTCGCCGGCAGCCTGCGCATCAACGACGACGAGGCGCTGTCGCAGGCGGTGCTTGGCGGCCTCGGCCTGGCTCTGCTGCCGACTTTCATTGTCGGCAGCGAACTGCAGGCCGGGCGGCTGGTCGAAGTGTTGCCCGGCTACGTGCCGGTCGAGCGTTTTATCTATGCTGTCCATCTACCTAACCGGCATCTGCCGCTGAAGGTGCGTGCCTTTATCGACTTCCTGCAGCAGCGTTTCGGCGAGGAACCCTACTGGGACCGGCCGCCGGCACCGGGGGAGCAACGCCTGTGGCTGGGCCGCAGTCGCTGACAAGGAGAAAAGCATGCGCAAGGGATTGATTGCCGCCGGCCTGCTGGCCATTGCCCTGGCCGGTTTCGCCGGTGCGGCGGAGCAGCCGATCCGCAGCGACAAGGCGACATTTCGCGTCAGCGTCGTCACCGATGGCCTGGAGCATCCATGGGCGCTGGCCTTCCTGCCCGACGGCCGCTATCTGGTCACCGAGCGTCCCGGGCGGTTGCGCCTGATCGCCGCCGACGGCCGCCTCGAGCCGCAGCCGGTGGCCGGCGTGCCGCCGGTCGCCGAGCTCGGCCAGGGCGGCCTGCTCGATGTCGCGCTGCATCCGAAGTTCGCCGACAACGGCTGGGTCTATCTCAGCTATGCCGGCGCCGGTCCGGGTGGTGTCGGCACCGAGGTGGCGCGTGGCCGCCTGGTCAACGCTGGCGCTGGCGCCCGCCTCGAGGACCTGCAGGTGATCTACCGCCAGCAGCCGAAAGCGAATGGTCGCGTGCATTTCGGTTCGCGCCTGGTGTTCGACCGGGCCGGCCTGCTCTACATCACCCAGGGCGACCGCGGCAGCATGGAGCGCGCCCAGCGCCTCGACGACCTGGCCGGCAAGCTGGTGCGCCTGCATGACGACGGCCGCATCCCGGCCGACAATCCGTGGCAGGGCCAGGCCGGCGCCCGCCCGGAAATCTACAGCCTTGGCCACCGCAGCATGCAGGGCGCAGTGCTGCACCCAGGCACTGGCGAGTTATGGACGCATGAACACGGCCCGCAGGGCGGCGACGAGATCAACATCGCCCGCCGCGGCCGCAATTACGGCTGGCCGCTGATCACCTACGGCGTCAATTACGGCATTGGCACCAAGATTGGCGTCGGTACCCACCAGGACGGCCTGGAGCAGCCGCTGCACCAATGGACGCCATCCATCGCCCCGTCCGGCATGGCCTTCTACACCGGCGAGCGCTTCCCCGGCTGGCGCGGCAACCTGTTCGTCGGCGCCCTCAAATTCCAGATGCTGGTCCGCCTGGAGCTCGACGGCGAGCGCGTGGTCCGCGAAGAGCGCCTGCTGACCGGCCGCGAAGGCCGCATCCGCGACGTCCGCCAGGGCCCGGACGGACTGCTCTACCTGCTGACCGATGCGCCGGACGGGAAACTGCTGCGGGTGGAGCCACTTCCCGGGAACTGACGGGACTGGTTGACCTGCCGCCTGGCAGGAGTCGGTGCGTCAGGCGGCTGAATTGGCGGCGGCTCGATGGTGACCACCAGCGTGCTGCTTGCTTCTTTTTACCTCTTTTGGGCATGATGGCAAGCTGTACCTGGCGCACTTCGGCGCCAAGTCAGAAGCGAATAAAACATCCAACTATTGATTGATCCGGTCATGAAAAAAACAGCAATTGGGATTTTGGCGGGCGTAATGCTTGGCGCGGCGGGGCTGGCGCAGGCTGAGACGCAGTTTTTCATCCAGGCTGGCCACTCGGCGCGGCCTTCGGACGGACAAGCACTGGGTCTGGTCGATGCCGGCGTCGCCGTGGCACTGCCTTGGCGCTGGCAAGATGGCCGGCTGGCCAGCAAACTCGAATTTTCCGCCGGTTACAGCGACACCCGGAACGGCGGCTCCTATCAGGGACTGGCCATGCCGCTGCTCCGCTACCAGGGGGCGGCGACCGGCTTGTTCTTCGAGGCCGGCATCGGCGTGCTCTATGTCTCGAATACCCACTGGCGCTCCAATCATGATCTGGGTAGCCACTGGCTGTTCGGCCAACGCCTGGGGATCGGCTACGACTTCGGCAACTACGACCTCAGCCTGAACCTGGGGCACATGTCGAACGGCGACCTGAACAAGGCCAATGACGGCGCCGAAAGCGTCGGCGTTCGTTTCGCACACAGCTTCTGATCCACAGGACCCGCTCCGTACGGCTCGGCGGAAAGCACTGGTTGGGGCCATGCGGCGGCCTTGGGCCGCCGCGAGTGCGGTAAACTCGGGGGCCCCCGTTTAGAGCGCGCCATGTTTTCCCACGGGCAGGTGCTGCCAGCCCAGACGAACATCGTTCATGAAACGTACCGGATCGCGCCTCAGACTTCGTATCGCCCTCATCGGACTGGTCATCCTGACGCTGGTCTGGGTCGTCGCCGCCTACGAGATCGCCCGCAGCAAGCGCGATGTGCTGCATGAGGCCAATGTGCGGACGGCGGCCCAGTCGCAGGTGTTCGCCGAGTATTCCGAATCGACGATCAAGCGCCTCAACGAACTGACGCTCGATCTGCGCGGCTACTGGACCGGCGATTGGCGCAAGTTCGCCGAGCTGATCCAGCGCCGCCAGGAAATCATCCAGGACATCGCCTTCCAGGTGGCGGTGATCGACCGCGACGGGCTGCTCGCCTTTTCCAACCTGGCCCCTGCCGACAACCGGACCGACCTCAGCCAGCGCGAGCACTTCCGGGTGCACAAGGAGTCGCCGGGGATGGATCGCCTGTTCATCAGCAAGGCCCTCAAGGGCAAGGTGTCCGGCAAGTGGACCATCCAGTTCACCCGGCCGATCTACCGGAACGGCAAGTTCGTCGGTGTGCTGGTCGTCTCGGTCAGTCCCGAGCTGTTCTCGAATTTCGCCACCAAACTGCAGATTCCCGCGGGCAGCATCATCGCCGTGCTCCGCGACAGCGGCGAGATGATGGCCCGCTACCCGGTGCTCGAATCGAGCTACGGGCAGGTGTTGACCGACAGGCACTATCTGCAGGCCGAGGCGCCGATCGCCGGCAATGACCGCCGGGTGGCGGCAATCGATGGCACCGAGCGCCTCTATGGTTACTACAAAGTACCGGCGCACGGGATGCTCTTCGTCATCGGCGAGCCGGTCGACAGTGTCCTGGCGCCGTACCATGCCTACCGCGACACGGTGCTCGGCGTCGCGCTGTTTGTCAGCGTATTTGCCGGCTTCCTGTTCTTTGGCCTGCTCCAGTCGCTGGCCACGCTCGACAAGGTGCGCCGCGAGCTGGAGAGTGCCCGGGAGAAGGCCGATGCGGCGAACCTGGCGAAGAGCAAGTTCCTGGCGACGATGTCGCACGAGATCCGGACGCCGATGAACGGCATCCTGGGCATGGCCCAGTTGATGATGGCCAGGGAACTGAAGGAGGGCGAGCGCCAGGAGTACGCGCGGATCATTCTGAGTTCCGGGGAGACCCTGCTCAACCTGCTTAATGACATTCTCGACCTGTCCAAGGTGGAGGCCGGGCGGGTCGAACTGGAACACCTCGTCTTCAGCCCGGAGCAGACCATTCATGAGGTCGCCGCGCTGTTCGCCGATCAGGCGCAGGCCAAAGGGCTGGTGATGGAGGCCGTCTGGCACGGCCCGGCGGACGCGCATTACCGCGCCGATCCGCTGCGCCTGCGGCAGATGCTGGCCAATCTGGCGAGCAATGCGATCAAGTTCTCGACGCACGGTGTCGTCCGCCTCGAGGCGCATCCGGTGAAGCTTTCGGCCAGCGAAGTGGAACTGGAATTCGCCGTCAGCGATGCCGGCATCGGCATCGCCGAAGACAAGCTGGCCCTGCTGTTCAAGCCCTTCTCCCAGGTCGATTCATCGATCACCCGGGAGTACGGCGGCACCGGCCTGGGCCTGTCCATCGTCCGCTCGCTGGTTCAACTGATGGGCGGCGAGGTGGGCGTCAGCAGCAAGCCGGGCGCCGGCTCGCGCTTCTGGTTCCGCCTGCCGGCCGGGGTGGTCGATGCCGGCGAGGAGCGGCGCGTCGTCGACCGTCCGGCGGTAGCGGACGGCACCCCGCGGGCAGCGTCATCGACGCGCTCGGGTTATGCGCTGGTGGTCGAGGACAACCTGACCAACCGCAAAGTCATCGAGGCGCTATTGAAGAAGCTCGGCGTCGCCTACGAGTGCGTCGGCAACGGCGAGGAGGCGCTGAATGCGGTCACCGGCGGAGCGACGCCGCGCATCGTGCTGATGGATTGCCAGATGCCGGTCCTCGATGGCTTTGCCGCGACGCGGGCGATCCGCGATTGGGAGGCAGCCAACGGCCGGCCCCGTGTGCCGGTCATCGCCCTGACCGCCGATGCCTTTCCCGAGGACCGGGCGCGCTGCCTGGCGGCGGGGATGGACGATTTCCTGCCGAAGCCGATCGCCTATGACCAGTTGCAGGCGGTTTTCGCGCGTTGGGGCGGCGGCCTGCCGACGGACTGAGGACTCGGGCTGCTGTGGCCGGCGTCAATGCCGGCCGCAGCAACGGCGCTTATTGGAGCGCCAGAATCCAGCTGATGGCCGCCTTCAGGTCATCGTCGCTGATCTTGTCGGCCGGGTGCGGCAGCATGGGCACGGTGCCCCAGTTGCCGGAGCCGCCGTGGCGCACTTTCTCGAACAGCATGGCCGGCGCCTTGGCGTCGCCCTTGTACTTGGCGGCAACTTCCTTGTAAGGGGGGCCGACGCGCTTCTGGTCGACTGCATGGCAGGCGACGCAGCGGGCTTTCTTGACGATGTCTTCGCTGGCCAGCGCCGGCTTGGCGACGGCGAGCAGGGAGGCTGCCAGCAGCGGCAGGGCGAGGGCGGTGAGGTTCTGTTTCATAATCATTCCTTTCGGTGTCAGACGAGGCCGGCGGCTTTAAGTTCAGTCCATTCGGCATCGGTGAAGAGTCGGGAGCGGGTATGGAAGGCTTTGCCGGTATTGCCTTCGAGCGAAAAGGTGCCGCCCGAGCCGTCGATGACGTCGATGATCAGTTGCGTATGCTTCCAATATTCGTACTGCGAGGCACTGATGTAGAAGGGGACGTCGCCTATGTCGCCGAGATGCACGTCGTAGGGGCCGATGGTCAGGTCGGTGGGCAGGTAGCAATTGGCGGCGCTGTTGTCGCAACAGCCGCCGGACTGATGAAACATCAGGGCCGGGCCGTGGCGCTGCTTGAGCACGGCGATCAGGTCCAGCGTAGCCGGTGTGGCAATGACGCGTTCGACCATGGTGTGCTCCCGAATGAAGCTGGTTGAAAAAAGGTGGGGGCGGGCGGTTGCCCGCCCCCGAAGTTGCCCGCAAATCTGGGCCAGCGGAGGTATTGCCAGGGGTGGCGCGGCAGGGAGAGAGCTGCCGCGCCAGCGTCCGGTTAGAAGAAGCCCAGCTTGCTTTCGCTGTAGGAAACCAGCAGGTTCTTCGTCTGTTGATAATGATCCAGCATGACCTTGTGGGTTTCGCGACCGATGCCGGATTCCTTGTAGCCGCCGAAGGCTGCGTGCGCCGGGTAGGCGTGGTAGCAGTTGGTCCACACGCGGCCGGCCTGGATGGCGCGACCCATGCGGTAGGCGACGTTGCCGTTGCGGCTCCAGACGCCGGCGCCGAGGCCGTAGATGGTGTCGTTGGCGATCGCCAGGGCGTCGGCTTCGTCCTTGAAGGTGGTCACGGCGAGCACCGGCCCGAAGATTTCTTCCTGGAAGATGCGCATCTTGTTGTGGCCCTTGAACAGGGTCGGCTTGATGTAGAAGCCGCCTTCGAGGTCACCGCCGAAGTGGGCGCGTTCGCCGCCGATCAGCAACTGAGCGCCTTCCTGCTTGCCGACTTCGAGGTAGGACTGGATCTTGGTCATCTGCTCCTGCGAGCACTGGGCACCCATCATCGTCTCGGTATCGAGCGGCGAACCCTGCTTGATGGCGGCGACGCGCTTCAGGGCACGTTCCATGAACTGGTCGTAGATCGATTCCTGGATCAGGGCGCGCGACGGGCAGGTACACACTTCGCCCTGGTTGAAGGCGAACAGCACCATGCCTTCGATGGCCTTGTCGAGGAAGCCGTCATCCTTGTCCATGACGTCGGCGAAGAAGATGTTGGGCGACTTG
>PHCU01000173.1 GCA_002842345.1 Betaproteobacteria bacterium HGW-Betaproteobacteria-12
AGCGGCTGATTGGCTTGTTGCGCCATCGTTCTCGCGGTTATGATGCAAAGTCAGGCATTTTCGGGCGTGTCGTCCGGCCTGTAAAGCTGGAGAGCCCCCAATGATTTGCAGTATGACCGGTTATGCAGCGCGGACGCGAGATATCGAACGCGGATCGCTGCAGCTTGAGCTGAAAAGCGTCAATTCGCGCTACCTCGATTTCCATTTCCGCATTGCCGAAGAACTGCGCTTCATCGAACTGCCGCTGCGCGAATTGCTCACCAAGCACCTCTCCCGCGGCAAGGTTGAGTGCCGCCTTGCGTTCAGTGCCACTGCCGCCCGCGGCGAGCAACTGCAACTCAACGCCGAGCTGCTGGAAACCCTGAAGAGCCTCGGTCGCCAGGTCCGCAGCGAAATGCCCGAAGCCGCACCGCTGTCGGTCAACGAGGTGCTGCGCTGGCCTGGCATGTTCGGCGATCAGAGCATCGACTTCGCCGCTGTCGGCAGCGAAGCCCTGGCCCTGGCCCGCGAGGCGCTCGCCGACTTCACCGCCAGCCGTGGTCGCGAAGGCGACAAGCTGGCGGCGCTGATCGTCGACCGCGTGAGCGCCATGCGCACCATCGTCGCCCAGGTGGCGCCGCGTATTCCGGAGGCCCAGGCGCTGTTCACCGACAAGCTGCGCCAGCGCCTCGTCGAAGCACTGGGCAATGCCAACGACGACCGCATCCTGCAGGAAGTGGCGGTGTTTGCCACGCGCATCGACGTCGCCGAAGAACTCGGTCGCCTGCTCACCCATCTCGACGAGGTCGAGCGCGTCTTGAAACAGGGCGGCGCCTGCGGCAAGCGCCTCGATTTCCTGATGCAGGAACTCAACCGCGAAGCCAATACCCTCGGTTCGAAATCGGCCGTCACCGAAGTCTCGCAGGCCGCGATGGATCTCAAGCTGCTGATCGAGCAGATGCGCGAGCAAATTCAGAACCTGGAATAGCCTTCCGGCCGCCGCACCCACTCCACGCTTTAGAAAGACGCCATGGCCGGAAATCTCTACGTCGTCGCCGCCCCCTCGGGGGGCGGCAAGACCACGCTGGTGCGCCTGCTGCTCGAAAACGAGCCGGAGGTGCAACTGTCCATTTCCTACACCACCCGCGATCCGCGTCCGGGGGAGCAGGAGGGGCGCGAATACCACTTTGTCGATTCCGCCGAGTTTCGCGCCATGATCGATCGCCACGACTTTCTCGAGTGGGCCGAGGTGCATGGCAATTTCTACGGCACCTCGAAAAAATGGATTGCTGACCGTCTGGCCGCCGGTGCCGATGTTCTGCTCGAAATCGACTGGCAGGGAGCGCAGCAGGTGCGCGCCCTGTTCCCGGCGGCGATCGGGGTGTTCATCCTGCCGCCGTCGATGGACGAACTGACCCGTCGCCTGACCGGCCGCGGTACCGACAGCAGCGAGGTCATATCGCGCCGATTGGCCGCAGCACAGGCGGAGATGCGCCATGTCGGGGAATTCGACTATGTTATTATTAACGACCAGTTGGCGCAGGCGCTGGATGATCTGCGCGCCGTCGTGCGCGCTTCCCGCCTGAGCCTGGTGGCACAGCGTGCGCGGCACGCTGCCCTTTTTGCCCGCTTGATCTGAATTAGAGGTTTTACATGGCCCGCGTTACCGTCGACGATTGCATGAAACGTATCCCCAACCGCTTCCAGATGACCCTGGCCGCCGCCCATCGCGCCCGTCAATTGGCCAACGGCGCCACCCCGCTCGTCGATCCCGAGAAGGACAAACCGACCGTTATCGCCCTGCGTGAAATGGCCATCGGCAAGGTCGGCCTGGAAGTGCTCAATCGCGGTCAGGCCTGAAAGCCGGGGCGGTGAAGACTGATGGACTCCCTGCCGTCGACTCCGCCGCCCGCCCCCGAGGAACCTGCCTACAAGGTCTTCCTCGATAGTCTCGATTATCTCGCCCCGGTCGATGTAGAGCGGATCAAGGCGGCCTACGCCTTTGCCGCCCGCGCCCATGCTGCGCAGAAGCGCATGTCGGGCGAACCCTATATCACCCATCCGTTGGCCGTTGCCGGTGCCGTTGTCGAATGGCGCATGGATGGCGATGCGATCTGCGCCGCGTTGCTGCACGACGTCCTGGAGGATACCGGGGCGACCAAGCGCGAACTGGTCGAAAAATTCGGCAAGGAAGTCGCCGAACTGGTCGACGGCCTGTCCAAGCTCGACAAGATGGAATTCGCCTCCTACCAGGAGGCGCAGGCGGAAAACTTCCGCAAGATGCTGATGGCCATGGCGCGCGATCTGCGCGTCGTGCTGATCAAGCTGGCCGACCGCCAGCACAACCTGCAGACGATGTCGGCGATGCGCGCCGACAAGCGCGCCCGGATCGCCCGCGAGACGCTCGAGATCTATGCGCCGATCGCCTTGCGCCTGGGCCTCAACAAGCTCTACCGCGAATTGCAGGACATGTCGTTCCGGCTGATCTATCCGCATCGCGCCGAGGTGCTGGCCAAGGCCCTGCAGGCGGCGCGCGGCAACCGCAGCGAACTGCTGACGCGGATCCTCGACGGCATCGAGGGCAAGCTGGAAAGCGCTGGTCTGCGTGCCGACGTGTTCGGTCGCGAGAAGAGCCTGTACTCGATTTTCCGCAAGATGAAGGACAAGCAGCTGTCCTTCTCGCAGGTGCTCGACATCTACGGCTTCCGCGTCGTCGTCGACAACGTGCCGACCTGTTACCTGGCGCTCGGCGCCCTGCACAGCTTGTACAAGCCGGTGCCCGGCAAGTTCAAGGACTACATCGCGATTCCTAAGGCCAACGGCTACCAGTCGCTGCACACCACGCTGATCGGCCCCTACGGCACGCCGGTCGAGGTGCAGATCCGCACCCGCGAAATGCACAACGTCGCCCAGGAGGGCGTCGCCGCGCACTGGCTGTACAAAGACAGCGAGGAAAGCGGCGCCGACCTGCAGGTCAAGACGCACAAGTGGCTGCAGTCGCTGCTTGAGATGCAGGGCAGCGACTCGGCCGAGTTCTTCGAGAACGTCAAGATCGACCTGTTCCCCGACGAGGTCTACGTGTTCACGCCGAAGGGCAAGATCATGGCCATGCCGCGCGGCGCGACGGTCGTCGATTTCGCCTACTCCGTGCATACCGACGTCGGTCACCACTGCTCGGCGGCGCGCATCAATCACGAGTTGGCGCCGCTGCGCACCGAATTGCGCAATGGCGACCTGGTGGAAATCATCACCTCGCCGCAGGCCAGCCCGAATCCGGTCTGGCTGACCTACGTCAAGACCGGCCGGGCGCGCAGCAAGATCCGCCATTTTCTGCGCACCATGCAGAACGAGGAGTCGGCCCGGCTCGGCGAGCGCCTGCTGCGCCAGGAACTGCTATCGCTCGGCGTCGTGCCGATCTCGATTCCGGCCGACGCCTGGGATCAGTTGGTCAGATCCGGCGGCCAGAAGTCGATCGAGGACGTGTACACCGAGATTGGTCTCGGCAAGCGCCTGCCCTCGGTCGTCGCCCGCCGCCTGCTGGCGCGCGAGAATCTATCGTCGGACATGCCGAGCAACATGACTCTGGCCATCCACGGCACCGAGGGCATGGCCATCCAGCTGGCCAAGTGTTGCCAGCCGATTCCCGGCGATCCGATCATCGGCTCGATCAAGAAGGGCAGCGGCCTGGTCATCCATACCCACGACTGCCCGACGATTCGCAAGTCGCGCTCGGCCGAGCCGCAGAAGTGGATCGACGTCGAATGGGAGCCGGAAGAGGGCAAGTTGTTCGATATCCGTATCAAGGTCGAGGTCAAGAACACCCGCGGCGTGCTCGGCCAGGTTGCCGCCGCCATCGCCGAGGCCGGCTCGAACATCGAATACGTGTCGATGGATGCCGATCCGGAGCGGCTGTTCACCCTGCTCCGCTTCACCATCCAGGTGGCGCACCGCAATCATCTGGCCGCCGTGATGCGCGGCATGCGCCACATCCCGGAGGTCACCCGCATCGTCCGCGAACGGGGCGGCGAATGAGGCGGCCACCAGTGCCGATCGGCCGCCTCGGCCGGCCTGCGACAACGAGGTTGCCGGCTTGAAGATCCTCGTGCTGGGGGCGGGCGTCGTCGGGACGACGAGTGCCTGGTATCTGGCCCGCGCCGGCCATGAAGTCACCGTCGTCGACCGGCAGGCACAGGCCGGTATGGAAACCAGCTATGCCAATGGCGGCCAGATTTCTGTCTCACATGCCGAACCCTGGGCCAATCCGCATGTCTTTTCCCGCCTGAGCCAATGGCTGGGGCGTGAGGATGCGCCCCTGCTCTGGCGCTGGCGCGCCGATCCGGCGCAGCTGGCCTGGGGCCTGCGCTTCCTTGGCGAATGCCGGCCCGGCGCCACTCGGCGCAACATGGCGGCGATCGTCGCTCTGTCGCTGTACAGCCGGCAGCAGCTCGGCCTGCTGCGCGACGAGTTGGGGCTGCAGTACGACCAGCTGACGCGCGGCATCCTGCATATCTATACCGACCGCCAGGAATTCGCCGCCGCCAGCGAAGCGGCGCGCAGCATGCGTGCTTTCGGCGTCGAGCGCGAAACCGTCGATGTCGACGCCTGCCTGCAGATCGAGCCGGCACTGGCCGATGCCCGCCACCTGCTGGTTGGCGGCGACTACACCGGTGCCGACGAATCGGGCGATGCGCACCGCTTCACCCAGGCCCTGGCCGCCCGCGCCGCCGAGGCCGGCGTCAGCTTCCGCTACGGCCTGAGCATCGACAAGCTGGCGCCCGGCGGCCGTCGCCTGGCCGGCATCGTCGTCAGCCATGCCGGCGGAGCCGAACTGCTGACCGCCGACGCCTACGTCGTCGCCCTCGGCAGCTACTCGCCGCTACTGTTGAAGCCGCTCGGCATCGGCGTGCCGGTCTATCCGGCCAAGGGCTATTCGGCGACGCTGCCGCTGGCGGACGCCAGCAGCGCGCCGACGGTGAGCATTACCGACGACGAACGCAAGCTGGTCTTCTCCCGTCTCGGCCAGCGTCTGCGCATCGCCGGCACCGCCGAGTTCAACGGCTACAACCTGGAACTCAATGCGGTGCGCTGTCAGGCGCTGATCCAGCGCACCCGCCAGCTGTTTCCCCGCCTGGAGATCGCCGGGCCGCCGGAATTCTGGTGCGGCCTGCGTCCGGCGACGCCGTCCAACCGGCCGCTGATCGGCGCCACCCGTTACGACAACCTGTGGCTCAACACCGGCCACGGCACCCTCGGCTGGACCATGGCCTGCGGCTCGGCAGCGGCGCTGGCCGAACTGATCGGCGGCCGCCGGCCGGACGTCGAGTTTCCCTTCCTCAAATGCTGATCGACACGCACTGTCATCTCGACGCCGGCGAGTTCGCCAGCGATCGCGATGCAGTGCGGGCAGCGGCGCTGGCCGGTGGCGTCGAGCGCATCGTCGTGCCGGCAGTGGAAGTCGGCAATTTCGCCGCGGTGCGCGATTGCGTGGCGCGTTATCCCGGCTGCTTCGCCGCCTACGGCATTCATCCGCTGTTCGTCACCGCGGCGCAGCCAGGCGATCTGGCCGAGCTGCGGCGCTGGCTGGCCGCCGAGCGGCCGGTGGCGGTCGGCGAGATCGGCTTTGACCACTATGTCGCTGACGTCGATCCGCAGCGCCAGGAATACTTTTTCGTCGAGCAACTGAAACTGGCCCGCGAGTTCGAGCTGCCGGTCTTGCTGCACGTGCGCCGGGCGGTCGATGCCGTGCTCAAGCAGTTGCGCCGCATCCGCGTGCCCGGCGGCATCGCCCACGCCTTCAACGGCAGCCGGCAGCAGGCCGATGAATTCTTGAAGCTGGGTTTCGCCCTCGGCTTCGGCGGCGCGCTGACCTTCAGCGGCTCGACCCGCATTCGCCAACTGGCAGCCACCCTGCCCGACGACGCCATCGTCCTCGAAACCGATGCCCCCGATATCCCGCCGGCCTGGCTGGCCGGCGGCCGCAACGCCCCGGGCGAACTGCCGCGCATCGCCGGCGAACTGGCCGCCCTGCGCGGCCTGTCGCTGGCCGAGGTGAGCGCCATGACGGCGGCCAATGCCCGGCGGGTGTTGCCTGGCCTTTGTTGACTGGCGTCAACATAACGCCAAAAAGTGTAGGGTTATTTCCTGACTTTGATCCACGCTAAAGAAGTGCCCCGGCACAGGGGTAGCCTCCTGCTGCAGATAACACTCGGGGGCATGGCATGGACATCCAGGATTCGGCAGGCATTCACATCTCCAGCGTCATCGTCGGCGCCCTGCCTGAGCAGGCGGTCGACGTGCAGGGTGCCCTGGCCGCGCTGAGCGGCGTCGAGGTGCATGCCGTCGCCGACGACGGGCGGATGATCGTCAGCATCGAATCCACCGGCGACGACGCCACTCTTTCCCATTTTGAAACGATCCGCCAGTTGCCGGGAGTGCTCTCGGCATCGCTGGTGTATCACCAGTACGAAACCGATCCAGACGAGGAGGCCTGAGATGATGGACATGAAACTGACCCGGCGCGATTTCATCAAGAGCAATGCCGTTGCCGCCGCCGCCACGGTGGCCGGCATCAGCCTGCCCGGCGCCGCCACGGCGCAGCAGAAGAAGGGCAGCGATGGGGTGAACTGGGACAAGGGTGTCTGTCGCTACTGCGGTACCGGCTGCGGCGTGCTGGTCGGCACCCGCGACGGGCGCATCGTCGCCACCCAGGGAGACCCGGATGCGCCGGTCAATCGCGGCCTCAATTGCATCAAGGGCTATTTCCTGTCGAAGATCCAGTACGGCCACGATCGCCTGAAGACGCCGATGCTGCGCATGAAGGACGGCAAATTCGACAAGAATGGCGACTTCCAGCCGATTTCCTGGAAACAGGCTTTCGACATCATGGAAGAGAAGTGCAAGACGGCCCTGAAGGACGGCGGCCCCAAGAACATCTGCATGTTCGGCTCCGGCCAATGGACGGTCTGGGAAGGCTATGCCGCCGCCAAGCTGTTCAAGGCCGGCTTCCGCTCCAACAACCTCGACCCCAATGCCCGCCACTGCATGGCATCGGCCGTCGTCGGCTTCATGCGCACCTTCGGCATCGACGAGCCGATGGGCTGCTACGACGACATCGAGCACGCCGACGTGTTCGCGCTGTGGGGCTCGAACATGGCCGAGATGCACCCGATCCTGTGGTCGCGCATCACCGACCGCCGGCTGACCGCCAAGCAGGTCAAGATCCACGTACTGTCGACCTTCACCCACCGCACTTGCGAGCTGGCCGACAACGAGTTGGTCTTCAAGCCCAATTCCGATCTGGCGATTCTCAACTACATCGCTAACTACATCATTCAGAACGGTGCGGTGAACAAGGAGTTCGTCGCCAAGCACGTCAAGTTCAAGAAGGGGGTCACCGACATCGGCTACGGCCTGCGCCCCAACCACCCGCTGGAAAAGGTGGCGATGAACAACGGCTACCCCGGCGAGGACGGCAAGCCCAAGGGCAACCCGATGGCCGCCAGCGACATCGGCTTCGAGGAATTTGCCCAGTTCGTCGCTGAATACACGCTCGACAAGACGCACGAGATTTCCGGCGTACCGAAGGATCGCCTGGAAGCGCTGGCCAAGGCCTACGCCGATCCGAAGACAAAGGTCACCTCGTTCTGGACCATGGGTTTCAACCAGCACGTGCGCGGCACCTGGGTGAACAACATGATCTACAACGTGCACCTGCTGGTCGGCAAGATTTCCGAACCCGGCAACAGCCCGTTCTCG
>PHCU01000023.1 GCA_002842345.1 Betaproteobacteria bacterium HGW-Betaproteobacteria-12
AATGACGGCGAATGAATGGTGGCGACTTCTGGACGGGCTTGCAAAATCAGCATCGGATCTTGCCTCAATCTTTGCGGGCGATCCGCAAAACCAGGCTTACCGGTGGGCGCGGGCCCTCGTCAGCCAATGCCGGGATGCTGCAGACGAATTGATTACGCTGTGCCCCTGGGTGACGCTGGATATCCCTTCGGACAGGGCCGGCCGTATTATAGAAGAAATCGGTATTCCCACATTGCAGGAAACAATAGAACTGCCTGCCAGATGGCTTTCCGCTTTTGAAGAGAAAATAGGGCCTGACGATGATGACAAGGAGCGGACGTGGTTCGCCGCCTTCTCCGGGCTGGTTTCGGAAGGAAGCGTCCGCGCGCGGGAAAGACTGACCCTTATCAATAACCTGATTAGAAAAACCGGGGAACTTGCCGACATGGATTACAGCTTCCTCTATGATAAAGGACGTCAGTTGCTGACGATCGGGTATAGCGTCGGCGAGCGCCGCCGGGATAAAAGCTATTATGATCTGCTCGCATCCGAAGCCAGATTTTGCAGCTTTGTCGCCATCGCACAGGGGCAGCTGCCGAAAGAAAACTGGTTTGCCCTGGGGCGCATGCTTACGAATCCGGGAGGCGAGCCGGTTTTGCTGGCCTGGGACGGATCGATGTTTGAGTACCTGATGCCGCTTCTGGTCATGCCGAATTATGAAAATACACTGCTGGATCAAACCTATAAGGCGGCGGTAAAAAGCCAGATCGTTTATGGCGAAAAAAGGGGTATTCCGTGGGGCATTTCGGAATCCGGCTATAACAACATCGATGTTCATCTGAATTACCAGTACCGTGCCTTCGGCGTTCCCGGCCTGGGGCTCAAGCGGGGGCTGGCTGACGATCTGGTGGTGGCGCCCTATGCGTCAGCCCTGGCGTTGATGATTGCACCCCGGGAAGCCTGCGAAAATCTCCAGCGGCTTGACGCAAAAGGTATGATGGGGGCATACGGCTTTTATGAAGCACTGGATTACACAGCTTCGCGTTTGCAAAGCGGTCAGACAAACGTTGCCGTCCGATCGTTCATGGCGCATCATCAGGGGATGAGTTTGTTGGCCATGGCCCATCTCCTGCTGAATTGTCCGATGCAGAAACGCTTCGAATCCGAACCGATGTTCCAGTCGGCGGCGCTTTTACTGCAGGAACGCATTCCCAAAACCGTTTCCTTCTACAAGCAGATTGCCGGGGGTATTAACATCCGGAAATCGTCCGGCCCCCAGAAAATTCCGGCACGTATCTATAAAACTCCCGATACGCCGCTGCCGGAGGTGCAATTGCTGTCTAACGGCAGATACCATGTGATGGTGACTCAGGCCGGCGGCGGATACAGCCGCTGGAAGGATCTGGCCGTGACGCGCTGGCGGGAAGACACCACACGCGATCCCTGGGGCATGTTCTGCTATATACGCGATATTGCAACAGGGGAATACTGGTCCAATGCCTATCAGCCCACGCTGAAGCAGCCGGACCGGTACGAGGCTATTTTCTCCGATTCAAAAGTCGAGTTTCGCAGGCGTGATGACGATATCAACACATACACCCAGATTGCCGTTTCACCGGAAGATGATATCGAGCTGAGACGCATCCGCATCACCAATCGTTCCAGAAAACGCCGCGAACTGGATGTGACAAGTTACGCGGAAATTGTGATCGCCCAGCAGGCCGCCGATCACCGCCCCGAGGCCGTTGCCGAGACCGCCGACGACCGCCGCGACGAAGCCCTTGAGACCGAGCATGATGCCGACATCGTAGGAAGTCAGCGTGATTGGCGTCACCAGGATGCCGCCCAGCGCGCCGAGCGCCGCCGACATGGCGAAGCTCATGAACAGCACCCAGCCGGTGTTGATGCCGACCAGTTCGGCGGCCGTGCGGTTGAACGAGGTGGCCAGCATGGCCTTGCCCTGCAGCGTGCGGCTGAAGAAGTACCACAGCGCAATGACCACCAGCGCGGTGACGCCGAGCACCCACAGGCTCTGCGGCAGCAGCGTGGCGCCGAGGATGTGGATCGGCTCGTCGCCGGAGAAAGCCGGCAGGCTGTGGGTATTCTTGCCGAGCCAGACCTGGACGAGGCCGCGGATGACCAGCGAGGCGCCGATGGTGATGATGATCAGCGTCACCGTCTCGGCGCCCTTGACCGGCTCGATGGCCAGTTTCTCGACCAGCACGCCGACGATGGCCGGGACGATGATGGCCAGCGCCAGCGCGACCGGCAGCGGCAAACCGGACATGGTGAAGAACACCGCCAGCATGCCGCCCAACATGATGAATTCGCCCTGGGCGAAGTTGATGACGTTGCTGGCGTTGTAGATCAGCGTGAAGCCGAGCGCCGCCAGCGCATAGGTGGCGCCGACGGTGACGCCGGAAAAGAGGAATTGCAGGAACTGGGCAAGCATCAGCGGCCTCCCTGCACGAAGTTTCCAGCCCGGCCAGGGACTGACTGTCTCTGTTTCATGTCTTCTCCTGTTGTCATCAGCCGAAGCTGTATGCGGAAGCCGCACTTCCGATTTGTGTAACTGATTCTGAAATACAGAACAACTTCTGTCAACCGTAAATGATACAAATTTTATCTATCGCTTAATCTTTTGTATCAATTTATGTGGCTGATTTTTATGTAATTTGCCTGCGTTGAGGGCAAAAAAAGACCCGCAGCACGGCGGGTCTTCAGCATTTTGCGGCCGCCGCTCAGGGCTTCGGCACGTGCCCCAGACGCCGCGACAAGTCCGCCGCCGCCGCCTTCAAGGGCCCGACCACCGGCCCGTCCGGTGACATGTCGAACATGCCGCTGACGCCGACCACCAGCATGGCGATGCTGATTTCGTTCTTGAAGTTGAACACCGGTGCCGCCACCGCTTCCACCCCGGCGATCAGGTGATAGCCCATCACGCTGGCGTAGCCGTCGGTGCGCACCCGGGCCAGCACGCCATCGACATCGGCGCGCGTCTGCATGTCGGGGGCCAGCTTGCCGGCCTTGAAGTAGCGGTCAATCAGGCGGTTGGCCGTGTCCTTCGGCAGCCAGGCGGTAAACACCCGGCCGCTGGCCGAGGTCAGCGGATCGAGCGCGGTGCCGGTGACGACGTTGACGGTGATCGGCCGGCGCGGCCGCTCCCAGCGCACGATGACCGGGCCGCCGTCGCCCCAGACGGCCAGCGCCGTCGTTTCGTTGATCTGGTCGCGCAGTTCGGCGATAGCGCTGAGGCCGAGACGGATGCGGTCGAGGCGGTCGATGGCGACCAGGCCGATATTGAGCGCAAACGGGCCGAGGTCGTAGCGCGAGGTCAGCGGATCCTGCTCGACCAGGCCGGCGCGAATCAGGCTGACCAGGTAGCGGTGCGCCTTCGAGGCCGGCATGTCGGCGGCCGCGGCGATGTCCTTCAACATCATCGAGCGCTGGCCGTTGACCATGGCGCGCAGGATGCCCATGCCGATTTCCAGCGACTGGACGCCGTGCTTCCCCTCGCCTGGGCGCCCTTCGGTTTCTTCACTCATCTTGCCCCCTAAAATTCCACATGTCGAAACGACTTTTATTTTATAGAATTCCGGAACATTTTGTCAGGAGCAATCAAGCATGACTTCCCTGCGCGTTTACGCCATCGACGGCATCGTCCCGGTCGTCGACCCGACCGCCTACGTCCATCCCAGCGCCGTGCTGATCGGCGACGTCATCGTCGGCCCCGGCTGCTACGTCGGCCCCTGCGCCAGCCTGCGCGGCGACTTCGGCCGACTGATCCTGGAACGCGGCGCCAACCTGCAGGACACCTGCGTCATGCACGGCTTTCCCGGCACCGACACCGTCGTCGAGGAAGACGGCCACATCGGCCACGGCGCCGTGCTGCACGGCTGCCGGGTAAAGAAGAACGCGCTGGTCGGCATGAACGCGGTGATCATGGACAACGCCATTATCGGCGAATCGGCGATCGTCGCCGCCAGCGCCTTCGTCAAGGCCGGCGTCGAGATCCCGCCGCGCAGCCTGGCCGCCGGCATGCCGGCCAAGGTCATCCGAGAATTGTCGGACGAGGAGATCGCCTGGAAGAGCGACGGCACCCGCACCTACCAGGACCTGACCCGGCGCAGCCTGGCGACGATGGTCGAATGCGCACCCCTAGCCGCCGTCGAGGCCGAGCGGCCGCGCATCCACATGCCGGAGGTGATTCCCCTGGTCGAGATGAAGAAACGCGGCGGCTGAATCCGGCCAATGCCGGGAGGTCACTTACGGTGAGCGCCGGGCGGGCGGCGGAAACGGCGCCAACTGCCACTGCAACTGAAGTTGCTGCTGGTAGAGCTGGAGCTGTTGCGCCTGTTGCTGCCGCATCATTTCCATATCCTGATCGAACTTCTGTTGCTGGATCTGCAACTGCAACCGTTGCAACTCCCGTTGTTGTTGCTGCTGTAGCTGCTGCTGTTGGTAGAGCTGTTGTTGCAGTACTTGATCGCTGTAGTTGCCCGCGGCGGCGAGGTCCGAAACCAATACCGACAAAATCAGGAACACCCTTCGCTTCATAGCCGTCTTTCCTACGCCATGCAGGCTCACCGCGGCGCATGGCCACTGGCGCAGCCGAAGGACACTCGGCGCCGCGCGGCGAGACTGCCTTTTCCATATCAGCTGGGACAACCGGGCGGTAGCGACGTTCCTGCTGCCGCCGACCTGGCGGGCAGGCATACCCGGCGGCGCCGCCGCTGACACAAGATTTTCGCCGGCAGGCGAAACGCCGCGCAGCGAGCCTGCATCCAATGGGTTAACAACGGCGACAACGGAGAATTGCCATGCCATCCAGCAGCCACCTGGCGACGCCACCGCAGTCAGCGGATCTCGTTCTGGCCCAGCGCATTGCCGCCGGCGACCAGGCAGCGCTGAAGACGCTGATGCGGCGCCACAACCAGACGCTCTTTCGCACCGCACGCAGCATCCTGCGCGACGACTTCGCCGCCGAAGAGGTGGTGCAGGAAGCCTATCTTCTGGCCTACCGCTCGCTCCATGACTTTCGTGGCGAGGCCAAGTTATCGACCTGGCTGATCAGGATCGTCGTCAATCTGGCGATTCGCCGCAAGCATCGCCAGAACCGTGACGGCGCGCTCTTTGCGGACGTCACGGAGACAAGCCACGAGGAGGTCGGCGACATGGACGGGAGTCATTCACGGACGCCGGAAGCGGCGGCGGCGAACAGCGAATTGCGGCGCTTGCTCGAGTCGCATATCGACCGCCTGCCCGACCTCTATCGCGAAGTCTTTGTCCTGCGCGCGGTTGAGGAACTCAGTGTCGAAGAAACGGCGGCGGCCCTCGAGCTTGCCGAAGCGACCGTGCGCACACGCTATTTCCGGGCGCGCCACCTGCTCAGCGCCGGTCTCGCCAAAGACATCGATATTGCCGTCGGCGATGCCTTCGCCTTCGCCGGCAGTCGTTGCGATCGGATCGTCGCGGTGGTTCTCGATCGCCTGCAGCAACAAACCGCGTAAGCGCCATCGCGCATTACCAGGAGAAACATCATGAACTTACTGATCACCCCGCCAGAAAATCCACTGGACACTCCCCGGCGTTCCTTCCTGGCGCGTTCCGGCCTGATCCTCTCGGGCACCGCGGTCGCCCTGCTCTCCGGCCGGGAGGCGCTGGCCGCCAGCGCCGGCAAGCCAGGCGAATCCGACCTGCGCATCCTGAATACGGCCCTCGCGGCAGAGCTGGAAGCAATAGCGGCCTACCAGGTCGGCGCCGAGAGCGGCTTGCTGCAAAAGCCGGTGTTCGATCTTGCCGTGACCTTTCAGGGGCACCACAAGCAGCACGCCGAGTTGCTCGCCACAACCATCCGCAAACTCGGCGGCCAGCCGGACTCGGCCAAGGAGCATTACCGCTTTCCGGTCGACGTCCTGAACAACCAGGCCGACGTCCTGCGCTTTGCCGCGGCGCTGGAAAAGGGTGCCGTCAGCGCCTATCTGGGGGCGATTCCGGTATTCGCCAATCGCGATCTGGCGAAAGCCGCCGGCAGCATCCTCGGCGACGAAGCGATGCACTGGGCCATTCTGCGCCATGCAGTCGGCGAGACGCCGGTTCCCGACGCCTTCGTTTACTGAGCCGGCCATGCACCCTCGCCGACCGTGGCGGCAGGCGCTGCTGCTCAGCCTCGCGATGCTGCCGCTGCTTGCCCTTGCCGACCCACCGCTGGCAGATCCGGCCGCCTATGCGCGCGGCGAAAAGCTCTACGAGCGCTGTGCCGCCTGCCATGCGATCGCCTTCGATCGAACCGGTCCGCGGCACTGCGGCCTGCTCGGTCGGCGCGCCGGCAGCCTGCCCGGTTTTGCCTATTCGCCGGCCATGCGCCGCTCCGGCATCGTGTGGACCGCGGCGAGTCTCGATCGCTTCCTGCGCGCGCCACTGGCTGCAGTCCCGGGCACGTCGATGGGCTATGACGGCATCAAGGACGCTGGCGAACGTCACGACCTGATCTACTATTTAAGCGAGGCCGGGCAGGCAGCGAAATGCCGCCCCGAGCGGGGCGTCAGCCGGTAGGAGAACGACATCAGCGACGGCCAGGAGCATACAGATGAGCACCTACAAGTCACGCTGCATGGGCAGCGAAACGATCGCGGAAGGTACCCAGGCCTTTCATTTCGAAAAGCCGGCCGACTTCCTTTTCCAGGCCGGCCAGGCGATCGATCTCGTTCTGCCGGCTGCTGCCACGAGGGCCGAGGCAGCGGCCCGCCACACCTTCTCGCTCGTCAGCGCCCCCGCCGAAAGCCGGCTGACGATCGCCACCCGCATGCGCGACAGCCCGTTCAAGCGCGCCCTGGCGTCACTGCCCGCCGGGGCTGGCGTTGACCTGGAGGGACCGTTCGGCAACCTGACCTTGCACGACGACCGCCGACGTCCGGCCTGCTTTATCGCCGGTGGCATCGGCATTACGCCCTTCCTCAGCATGCTGCGCCAGGCGGCCCACGCGCAGGTGGCGCAGCGTTTTATCCTGATCTACTCGAACCGCCGCCCGCGCGACGCCGCCTACCTGGCCGAATTGCAGCGGCTGGCCGGGCAACTGGCGGATTTCCGGCTGCTGGCGACGATGACCCGGAGCGATCGCGCCGACGCCGCATGGTCGGGCCTGACCGGACCGATCGATGGCGGCCTGCTGGCATCGATCGCCGCCGGGCAGCCGGCGCCGATCTACTACATTGCCGGGCCGCCGCAATTCACCATGGCCATGCAGGAGCTGTTGGCCGATAGCGGCGTCGCCGACGACGCCATCCGCAGTGAAGATTTCTATGGCTACTGAGCGCCCGCGCCGGCGCAGGCCGGCGGCGTAGGCGACAGCAGGAGCAAGGAGCAAGGAGCAAGGCATGTTCCCCTACGATGGCCGGGCAATCGCTTCCATTCTGGGAACCAGCCTTGACGCCGTGTTCACCATCGATGAACAGGGGGTCATCGTCGATGTCAATGCGGCGGCAGAAAACATGTTCCAGTGGACCAGGAGCGAGTTTCTCGGGGCCAACATCTCGCTGATCGTTCCCTCGCCGCTCAAGGAACAACATGACGGCTTCCTCAAGGCCTTCAGCCCCGATCGCGGCGTCAAGCACGTGCTCGGCAGCGGCAGCCGGCTCGATGGCCAGCGCAAGGACGGCAGTCGCTTGCCGGTGGAGGTGGGAATCTCCGCCTTCGTGCAGCAGGGCAAACGCTACTTCACCGGCTTCGTCCGCGACATGAGCGAACGCCAGCGCGCCGAGGACCGGATGCGCTTCCTCGCCGCGCACGACAACGAGAGCGGACTGCTCAACTACCGGGGCCTGGCCGAATGCTGCCGCCGGCCGCTGGAGGGGCCGGCACGGGTCATCGTCTTCCGCCTGGAGGAATTCCGCCGCTTTTCCATCATCTACGGCGAGGCCTGGGGTACTTCGACGCTGCAGGAACTGGCCCGGCGCCTCGGGCAGTTCCTGGCGCCTGCGGAAATCGCCGCCCGCGTTCGTGAGGATACTTTCGCGATCGTGCTGCCGACCGATGTCGCCGGCCGCGTCGCCGCCCTCGCCCAAAACCTGCGGCAACCCTTCACCCAGGGCGCGATGCGCTTCCCGCTGACCGCCACCTTCGGCATTTCCCAGGACGGCGGCGAGTTCGAGCAACTGCTGCGCAGTGCGCAATGGGCTTGCGACCGGGCGAACCTCTCGGGCAAGGGCGGCATTCACGCATTCACCGACGATCTGCATCGTTCCTCCCGGCGCGAGCTGCAGATCGAAACCCGTCTGCGCGACGCCATTAGCCATGGCCGGATTGCCTTGATGCTGCAACCCAAGGTCCGCCTGGTCGACCGGCACCTGGTCGGCGCCGAAGCCTTGGTGCGCTGGTTCGATCCGGAGCTGGGCACGATTCCGCCGAGCGAATTCGTCCCCATCGCCGAGCGGCTTGGGCTGGTCGGCGGCATCACCGACTGGGTGCTCGATCAGGCTCTGGCCGAGGTAGCCCGCTGCGTCGATCCGGCGATGACGATGGCCGTCAACTTTTCCGCCCTGGATTTCTACCAGCCGGACCTGCTGCAGCGCATCCGCCTGGCCCTGGCGCGGGCCGAGGTGGCGCCCGCCCGCCTGGTGGTCGAGCTCACCGAGTCGGTCGCCGCCCAGGACGTGCAGCTGGTCAAGGCGCGACTGCAGGAAATCAAGGCGCTCGGGGCCGGCATCTCGCTCGACGATTTCGGCACCGGTTACTCGTCGTTGAGTTACCTCCGCCAGTTCCCGATCGATTCCCTGAAGATCGACATCGCCTTCGTCCGGGATTTGCCGGACAGCCAGGATGCCCAGGCCATCGTCACGGCGATTGTCTCCATGGCCGGCGCGCTGGGCCTGGCGACGATTGCCGAAGGTATCGAGAATGAGCGCCAGGCTGAACTGCTGACGCGGCTGGGGGTCACTGTCGGCCAGGGCTATCTGCATGGCCGGCCGATGCCGCCGGCGGATTTCCATCGCTTGCTCAAAGCGCGATAGCGCGACGGCGGCGAACGGCCGTCAGCGAATTGACGCTGGCCCGCGCTAAAGCCACACTCCTCCCCTTCCTCGAGCCCGCGATTGCCTGGCCCCATGTCCTCCGCCTGGTTTCTCAAGTCCCTGATCGGCACCCTGCTGCTGCCGCCGGCCAACGGCTTGCTGTTGCTCGGGCTCGCCGCCCTCTTCCACCGCCGGCGCGGTGCCTTCGTCGTCGCCCTCCTGGGCGGCAGCCTGCTGCTGGCGCAGAGCCTGCCGCCGGTCGCCGGCTGGCTGATGCGCAGCCTGGAACAGCAGGCCGGGCCGGTGCTAACCGAGGTGCACGGGGCCCAGGCGATCGTCGTGCTGGGCAGCGGCCTCAATCTCGCCGCCCCCGAATACGGCGGCGACACTGTGACCGAACGCAGCCTGATCCGCGCCCGCTACGGCGCCGTCGTCGCCCGCCGCTTCGCCCTGCCGGTGCTGGTTTCCGGCGGCCAGCCGCGTAATGCCAGCCGCTCCGAGGCGGCCGTCATCGGCGACCTGCTCGAAGGCGAATTCAAGGTGCCGGTGCGCTGGCGCGAAAGCGCTTCGCTCGACACTGCCGACAATGCGGCGATGTCGGCGGCCATCCTGCACCGGCAAGGCATCCGCCGCATCGTGCTGGTCACCCAGGCCTTCCACATGCCGCGCGCCCGCCGCCTGTTCGAGGCGGCCGGCTTCGAAGTGGTGCCGGCGCCGACCGATCTGGCCAGCGCCAACGACCAGCCGCGCAGCCTGCTCTACTGGCTGCCGCAGGCCAGCGCGCTCCAGGACTCGTACTATGCCTTGCACGAATGGCTGGGGCTGCTCTGGCTCGATCTGCAAAAATTGGCCCGGGCGGCAGCTTAGCCGGCCGCCCGGGCCAGTTGCGCGACGCCGTCACTGCGCCGCAGGTTTCAGCCGCAGGTCGTTGCGCACCGACTTGACGCCGGGCACCTTGGCGGCAATCTGCGCCGCCCGCTCGATCTCGGACTGGCTATCGGCAAAGCCCGACAGCTGGACATTGCCCTTGAAGGTATCGACCTTGACCTCGACCGCATCGACCACCTTGTCCTGAACGAAGGCGCTCTTGACCTTGGTGGTGATCACCGAGTCGTCGATGTATTCGCCGGTACTCTCCTTGCTCGGCGAGCCGCCGCAGGCAGCGAGCAGCGCGCTCAGGCAGAGCACGGCCAAACCGTAGCTGGTCTTGCGCATGATCTCTCCTTTACCGTGAATTGCGCCGGGTGCCGGCACTTACTGTTTCTCCGGCAGGCCCTTCTTGAACTCGGCAAGGGCCACCTTGCCGTCGCGGTTGGCATCGAGTTCGGCGAAGCGGGCGGTGACTTCGGCCGAGCGCTTGGCCTCGTCCTTGGTGACGGAACCGTCCTTGTTGCTATCCAGCTCCCTGAACAGCGGGGGCATTTCGTCCTTGGCGGCGCCGCTTGGCGGTGTCGCCGGGGCGCTCTTGGTGGCCGGTGCGTCGGCCGGCGCGGCCGGCGCATCAGCGGCGCTGGCAGCCAGCGGCAGGGTGGCGAGAAGCACTAGGGTGGCAAGTGTCGGATAGCGTTTCATGATTGTTCTCCTTGCAGAATGGAAACGGTGAAACACCGCGGCAATGAGGCCGCCGGGTGCACTTCCATCCTATGAACGCCGACCGGCGCCTGCTGTCAGACCTGACTGAAACGCCTGTAGGACTAGCCCTGCACGCCGGGCCTCGGCCTGGCCGGGGAAGGAGGCAGGATCATGCAAACAGTTCCCCCATCGACTTCGCCCAGCCGCCACGAACGCTTCGCCCGCCAGTGGCACCATCTGCTGCTCGCCCTTGGCGGCCTGTGCGTGCTGCTCCTGCTCGGCTCGAGCCAATGGCAGGCGAGCGCCAGCCTGCGAGCGCTGGACGAGCTGCGCCAGCAGGCGGTGCGGGTCGAGCATCTGGACAGCCTGCTGATCCAGTTGATGGATGCCGAGAATGCCGTGCGCGGCTATCTGCTGAGCGGCAACCGGGCGCACCTCGAACCCTACGAACAGAGCCTGGCGACAGTCGATGGCGTCGTCGAGAAGATTCAGCAGGCGCTGAAGAGCCCGGAGAACGACGACGCCCTGGCCGACCTGGCGGGCATGGTGGCCATCAAGTTGCGCAGCCTCCAGCAGGCCGTCGAACTGGGACGCGCCGGCGAAGCCGAGCTGAACCAGGGCAAGCGCTACACCGACCGCATCCGCGGTCGCGTGCTCGGGCTGAAGACGCGGCTGGCGGCGGTCGGCGACGACTCGTTCGAACACTCGACGGACCACGTCGCCCGCACCCGCTGGGTGGTCGCCACGCTGGCCTTCGGCGCGCTGGCGCTGCTGGTCTTCCTGTTCTTCGTCCTCAAGCGCCAGTTCACCCTGCGCGAGCAGCTGGCCAACCTGCTGCAGAGCGAAAACCAGCAACTCGATGCGCTGGTCCGCGAGCGCACCGACGAGCTGAGCGACCTCGCCAGCTACCTGACCAATGCCCGCGAAGCCGAGAAGGCGCGGCTGGCGCGGGAACTGCACGACGAACTGGGCGCCCTGCTGACCGCGGCCAAGATGGAAACCGGCTGGATCGCCCGCAAGCTCGACGCCAGCGAGCTCGCCCCCTGCCGGGAGCGGCTGGCCCGGCTCGAACAACTGCTCGACAGCGGCATCGCCCTGAAGCGCCGGATCATCGACGACCTGCGCCCGCCACTGCTGGAAATGCTCGGCCTGGTCAGCACCCTGCGCGCCCTCGGCGAAGACTTCGTCAAGGGCAACGGGGAAGCCCTCAGCCTGGACCTGCCGGCCGAGGACATCGAACTCGCACCGGAACCGGCGCTGGCCATTTTCCGCATCGCCCAGGAAGCACTGACCAACATCCGCCGCCATGCCGGCGCCCGGCAGATCCGGCTCGCCCTGCGCGCGGACGCGGCCTGGCTGCACCTGGAAATCGCCGACGACGGCAAGGGCTTCCGTAGCGGCTGGGTGCGCGGGCAGCACCACGGCCTGGCCGGCATGAAGCACCGCGTCCAGATGTACGCCGGGGAATTCACCCTGGACAGCACGCCCGGCGCCGGCACCCGCGTCGCCGCCCGCTTCCCGCGGACGGCCGTGGCGCCACGACGCGGCCCGGCCGTTCAGGACGGCAGCGCCTGCCTGACATAGGCCAGCAGCTCGGCGAGCTGGGTCGCCTTGTCGAAGAAGCGTTCGGCGCCGAGGGCCTGGCAGTGCTCGCGCAACAGCGCATGGTTGTGATGGGAAAAGACCACGGCCCGCGGCCGGCCGAAGCGCTCCGGCTCGCGGGCCAGGGCGCGCAGCACGCCAAGGCCGCTGCCGCTGCGCAATTGCAGGTCGACGATGGCCAGATCCGGCTGCTGGCGCAGCAGCAGTTCGATCGCCGCCGCCTCGTCGGCCGCCCCGCCCACCACCTCGAGCCCGACCATCTCGCCGAGCACGGCGCCCATGGTCTGGCGCACCAGCAGGGAATCCTCGATCAGGACGACCTTCAGCGGCGGAGGCGGAGCGGGATAAGCCATGACGCCCCCATTCAGCCGCTCAGCAGGCCATTGCGCAGGGCGTAGGTGGCCAGCTCGGCATTGCTGGCGACGCCGAGTTTTTCCAGCAGCCGGGTGCGATAGGTGCTGACCGTCTTGACGCTGAGATGCAGGATTTCGCCGATGTCGGAGACCGACTGGCCCTGGGCGAGGCGGAGAAAGACCTGCAATTCCCGCTCGGACAGCTGCTGATGCGGCGGCACGCCGCCGGCCAGCACCTCGTCGGCCAGCAGTTCGGCCATGCGCGCCGACAGATAGCGGCGGCCCTGGGCCACCGTGCGCACGCCCTGCAGCAATTCGTCGCGGCTGCATTCCTTGCACAGGTAGCCATCGGCGCCGTTGCGGATCATCGCCAGCGCATAGCGCTCCTCGGGGTAGCCGGTCAGGACCAGCACGCGCAGGCCGGCATGGCGCTGGCGCAGGGTGCGCAGCAGGTCGATGCCGCTCAGGCCGGGCAGGGCCAGGTCGAGCAGCAGCACGTCGCAGCCGCTCGCCTGCAGGCTGGCCAGGGCCGCCTCGCCGGAGCCGGCCTCGAAGGCGATGGCGATGCCGATTTCGTCGGCGAGCATTTCGCGCAGACCGGCACGCACGATTTCGTGGTCATCCACGATGGCGACGCGGAGCATGGCGCCCTCCATTTGTCCATGGTGTTCCTCTGTGACCCGCGGCCGGCCGCCGGAGTTCTGCCGTGACGCCGCTATCGGACAGCTCCTACACGGCAATCGGCCGCCTCCGACAGTTGGCGTCGCTGGCGGCCCCTAGGATGAAATCAAGCCACCGGCGGTGCCGGCGACGTGAACTAGGAGGACACCATGCTGAACAAACATCTGATCTGGCTGTTACCCGTCTTTTTCCTGCTACCGGGCGTCGTCCGCAGCGAAAGCGGCAGCGCCGACGAACTGGTCAAGAATGTCACCAGCGAAGTCCTGACCATCCTGCGCGAAGACAAGGACATCCAGTCGGGCAATCGGCAACGGGCGATCACCCTGATCGAGACCAAGGTCGCCCCGCATTTCGACTTCCCGCGAATGACCAGCCTGGCCGTCGGCCGCGGCTGGCAGCAGGCCGATGCGGCCCAGCGCCAGGCGCTGACCGGCGAGTTTCGCACCTTGCTCGTGCGCACCTACGCCAACGCCCTGACCGCCTACCGGAACCAGACGGTGAGCGTCACCCCGGCGCCGCGCCCGGCCGCCGGCAACGAGGTCGTCGTGCGCAGCCAGATCAAGCAGCCGGGCGGCCAGCCGATCTCGCTCGACTACAGCCTGGCCAAGGCTGATGGCGGCTGGAAGGTGTTCGACGTAGCCATCGCCGACATCAGCCTGGTCACCAATTACCGCAGCAGCTTCGCCAGCGAAGTGAACAGCGGCGGTATCGCCGGACTGCTGAAAGCCCTGCAGGAAAAGAATCGCCGTCTGGCAACGGCAAAGTCGCCCAGCTGAGGCGACAACGGTGGAGCCGGCGCGCCAGCGCGTTGCCGGTTCCGAGTGAGCAATCACCAAGGAGTATCCATCATGCGCAACCAATCCATCCTCGCAACCCTGCTGGCCCTGCCGTTGTTGCTGCTGGCCTGCGACCGGGCCGACCAGTCGCCGACCACGGCCGCGCCCGCGGCGGATAAGCAGGTCATGACACCGAGTTCGCAGGACCAGATGCTGGATCGTGCTCCGCCGGCCGCCGGTATGCCGGCCAGCCCGGATGCCGCGACATCGGCCATGCCGCCCGCCGCCGCACCGGCGGACAGCGCCGCCCCGGCGACCGCCCCGGCCGCCGATGAGCCGAAAAAGGCTTACTGATCGCCGGACAGCGTCAGCCCCCTCCCGCAACCCAACGCCCCCGCCGGCCCTGCGCCGGCGGGGGCTTTTCTGCGGTGCCGCCCGCTGCGCCGCCTCAGCCCCACAGCCCGGTCGACACGTAGCGCTCGCCGGTATCGCTGAGTACCGTGACCAGCAGGCCGCGAGCGCCCGCGCCGGCGAGACGCAGGGCGACGTCGACGAAGGCGCCGGACGACAGGCCGACGTAGAGGCCGAGCCCGGCCAGGCGCCGGCACATGGCCACTGCCTGTTCGAGCGTCACCGGATAGCGGCGGTCGATCAGCCGCTGGTCGAGCAGCGGCGGCACGATGTCGCCGGGGTGGCCGAGCGGCTTCAGGCCTTCGATGCCGGGAAAGGTTTCCGGGATGGCGGCGGCGATCAGCAGTTGCGGATTGGCCTCCCGCAGCCGCCGGCCGAGGCCGGTCAGCGTGCCGCCGGTGCCGACGCCGGCGACCAGCGCATCGGGCGGACCAAGACCGCGCTCGGCCAGCTGGGCGAGAATCTCGCCGCCGGTGCCGTCGTAATGCGCCCGCCAGTTCTCTTCATTGGCGTACTGATCGCACAGCCAGTAGCGCTCGGGCTGTTCCCCGGCCAGCCGGTGGGCGGTGCGCAGCGCGTGGTCGTAGCCTTCGAGCGGATCGGTGATGACCAGCTCGGCGCCGTGGGCGCGGATGCGCGCCAGGCGCTCGGCGCTGGCGTTGCCCGGCACCACCAGGGTGACCGGAATGCCGAGGGCGGCGCCGAACAGGGCGTAGGAGATGCCGGCATTGCCCGAGGACGAGTCGAGGACGCGCCGCCCGCCGGCCAACTGACCGGCGGCGCGGGCGGCGAGCAGCATGCGGGCGACCGGGCGGTCCTTGATCGAGCCGCCGGGGTTGCCGCTTTCCAGCTTGGCGAACAGCCGCGCCCCGGAGGCCCCGAGATCGGCGAGGGGAATTTCGACCAGCGGCGTGTTGCCGACCGCGGCCAGCAACGCCGCGGCGCTCACGCTGCGGCCCGGCAGAAGGCGGCGTAATCGACGTAGCCGGGGAAGGCGCCGTGGTCGCCGCAATAGGCGCAGAGCGGATCGTGGTGTAGCGTGAATTCGCTGAAGCGGCCGGGCAGCGCGTCGTAGCAGAGCAGCCGGCCGACCAGCGGATCGCCGATGCCGAGCAGGATCTTCAGTGCTTCGGTGGCCTGGAGCAGGCCGACGATGCCGGGCAGCACGCCGAGCACCCCGGCCTCGGCGCAGGACGGGGCCAGATCGGGCGGCGGCGGTTCGGGATAGAGGCAGCGGTAGCACGGGCCGCGGCGCCCGGCATAGGCCGGCCAGAAGACGGTGACCTGGCCCTCGAAGCGATAGACCGAGCCGTGGATGTTGGGAATTTCCAGTTTGACGCAGGCGTCGTTGACCAGATAGCGGGTCGGGAAATTGTCCGAGCCATCGACCACCAGATCGTAGCCGGCGAAGATGTGCTCGACGTTGGCGCTGCTCAGGCGCTCGGCATAGGTTTCGATATGCACGCCGGGATTCAGCGCCAGCAGGCTGGCGCGCGCCGAATCGACCTTCAGCTGGCCGATGCGGCCGTGCGTGTGCAGCACCTGGCGCTGCAGATTGCTGCGCTCGACGCGGTCGTCGTCGATGAGGCCGAGCGTGCCGACGCCGGCCGCCGCCAGGTACAGCGCCGCCGGGCAGCCGAGGCCGCCGGCGCCGACCAGCAGCACCTTGCTGTCGAGCAGCCGGGCCTGGCCGGCCTCGCCGACTTCCGGCATGGCCAGATGCCGGCGATAGCGCTCGCGCTCCTCGCTACTCAGCTGTTGCGGCACTTCGCAGGGCAGGCCCTCGGCCTGCCAGCGGGCGTAGCCGCCGAGCACCGAGGCGACCTGGTGATAGCCGAGTTGCTGCAGGGCTTCGGCGGCGAACAGCGAGCGCACGCCGCCGCCGCACAGCGTAATCACCGGCTGCCGGTAATCGGGCAGCGCCGCCTCGACGTTCAGTTCGAGAAAGCCGCGGTTCAGGCGCAGCGCCCCCGCCGGGCTGCCCTGGGCGACCTCGTCCGGTTCGCGCACGTCGATCAGCGCGGCACCCGCCGCCTGGCGGGCCAGGGCTTCGGCCGGCGTCACTTCGACGATGCGCCGGCGCAGTTCGGCCAGCCGCCGATCCTTGCCGCCGGCCCCGCCGGCGACGGCGGGGACGATGGAGAGCACGGCTCCGGGCGTCAGCGGCGTGACCAGACCATGCAGCACGCGGATGTTTTCCGGGCCGAGATAGACATTGACGAAGGGCCGCAGGCTGCCGTCCGGCGCCAGCACGCGCTCGAGAATGCCGGGGTGGATGTCGCCGAGAACCATCAGCGCCTCGCCGACGGTCGTCGCCTCGACGCCGACCTGCGCCGCGCCATCGGTATAGCTGCGCAGCGGCGTCGGGATGCGGATGGTGACCAAGTCGTCCAGTCGTTCAACCATGGCGGACCTCCTCTTCGTAAAAGTCTTTGCCGGCCAGCCGCCAGGAACGCAGATCGACGACC
Source organism: Betaproteobacteria bacterium HGW-Betaproteobacteria-12 (assembly GCA_002842345.1). Taxonomy (GTDB): domain Bacteria; phylum Pseudomonadota; class Gammaproteobacteria; order Burkholderiales; family Rhodocyclaceae; genus Azonexus. The sequence goes on from PHCU01000023.1 coordinate 16,851, forward strand.
TGGCCGGCGCTCACCGAGAGGATCACGTAGGACCAGCCGGGCCAGGCCAGCGCCCGGTCGGTTTCGCTGGGCCGCGCCGGGTGGTCGGGATGGCTGTGCCAGACACCGACCACCGCCATTCCGGCGGCGCTCGCGGCCTGCTCGGCAGCGATGTAGTCCAGCGGGTCGACCTCGAAGCGGTCGCCGGCACGTTCGCGGTTCACATTGCGCGCCGGCCGCTGGGCGACGACCCGGCACTGCGCCGCGTCGAGCACGCCGAGCAGCAGGCCACAGGCTTCCGCCGGATAACCGGCCGCCGCCTGGACCTGAAGTTCGCCACGGACCTCGGGAGGAAGCCGCAGAACGCAAGGCATCGCGCCACCCTCGTCGTCACTCGACTCCCATTGGACCGCGCCACCGGGCGACTGGTTCGCCGGCGGCGCCGGCGACCCGGCGCGTCAGCCGCGCCACTTCCCGTCAGGCGAAGGGTTTGACGAGGTAGGTGTAGGCGAGGCCGATGGCGGCGCAGGCGGCGATGACCTTCATGATGTCCTGCTTGTACTTCCACAGGGCGATGAAGGCGGCCGCCGAGATCAGGGCGTAGAACCATTCGACGCCGCCGGAGAACGGCGCGGCCTCGGTGGCGCGCGGGAGAATCACGTGCCAGCCGAAAAAGACGGCGAGGTTGAGAATCACGCCGACCACGGCGGCGGTGATGCCGGTCAGCGGCGCCGTGAACTTGAGGTCGCCGTGGGTGGCCTCGACCAGCGGCGCGCCGGCCAGGATGAAGACGAAGCTGGGCAGGAAGGTGAAGAAGGTGGCCACCGCCGCCCCCACGCACCCGGCCAGCAGCAAGGCGTCGGGGCCGAAGATCTGCTTGCTCCAGGCGCCGACGAAGCCGACGAAGGACACCACCATGATCAGCGGCCCCGGCGTGGTCTCGCCCAGCGCCAGGCCGTCGATCATCTGGGTGCCGGTGAGCCAGCCGTAGGTTTCGACGCCGCCCTGGTACACGTAGGGCAGCACGGCGTAGGCGCCGCCGAAGGTGACCAGCGCCGCCTTGGTGAAGAATTCGCCCATGTCCTTGAGCACCGGGTGGCCGAGTAGCAGCATGACCGCGCCCCAGAGGGCCAGGGCAGCGCCGACGAGGAGCGCGAGATAGACCGGCCGGAATTTCGCGTGCGCCGGCGGCGGCGTGTCATCGTCGATCAGGGCCGGGCCGTAGGCCTTGCTGGCAGCGCCGTGGCCGCCGCCCACCATGAACTTGTCCGGCCAGACTTTGCCGCCGATGAAACCGAGCACGCCGGCCGCCAGCACGATGTAGGGGAACGGGATGTTCAGGGCGAAGATGGCGATGAAGGATGCTGCCGCCAGGACCCACAGCACCTTGTTCTTCAGCGCCCGCGAACCGATGCGCCAGGCGGCGAAGACGACGATGGCCACCACCGCCGGCTTAATGCCGTTGAAGATGCCCTGGACCAAAGTGAGGTCGCCGAAGGCCAGGTAGACATAGGTCAGTGCCGCCAGGATGAACAGCGAGGGCAGCACGAACAAGGTGCCGGCGACGATGCCGCCCCGCGTGCGGTGCAGCAGCCAGCCGATGTAGATGGCGAGCTGCTGGGCCTCCGGGCCGGGCAGCACCATGCAGTAGTTCAGCGCATGCAGGAACCGGCGCTCGGAGATCCAGCGGCGCTTCTCCACCAGCTCCTGGTGCATCACGGCGATCTGCCCGGCCGGGCCGCCGAAGCTGATGAAGCCGAGCTTCAGCCAGTACAGGAAGGCCTCCCGGAACGACGGATGGGCGGGCCGGGCCGGCGGCGAGGTGGTGGCCACGGCGGCATCATTCATCGGCATTCTCCTGTCGGTAGTTGGACCTGCGCTCATAACAAATGTAATTTCGCGTGGCCGGCCGCAGCGGGCTGGCGACAGCTTACAGTCAACGCGCCAAGGGCCGATCACGCGACAGCAGCGACGGGGATTACAGGGCTTCAGTCGAAACGGTCGTCGCGAACCTGCACCCGGCCCGCCTCGACGCGTACCGGAAACACCGCAATCGGCTCATAAGCCGGCGGCGACAGGGCTTCGCCGGTGACCAGCGAAAAGCGCGCCTCATGGCGCGGGCAGGTGATCTCCAGGCCGTACACCGGACCGCCGGAGAGCGTTTCGGCCTCGTGGCTGCAGACATCCTCGATGGCGTAGTAGCGACCCTCGACATTGAACACGGCGACTGCCACGCCATCCACATCCAGGCGCTGGCAGCCGCCGGGCGGCAATTCGGCGACGGCGGCGACATCGGTCCACGCGCTCATCTCAGACCTCCTTCACAGCAGCCCCAGTTCCAGGCGCGCCGCTTCGCTCATCATTTTCTTGTTCCAGCGCGGTTCCCAGACCAGTTCGACGTCCACCTCCTCGACGCCGGGCACCTCGCGGATGGTGTCGGCCACTGTCGTCGGGAACGTCTGGGCCACCGGGCAACCCGGCGCGGTCAGGGTCATCCGGATATGCACCCGGCCGCTGTCCGGATTCACCTGCAGCCCGTAGATCAGGCCCAGATCGTAGATATTGACCGGCAGCTCCGGGTCGAAAATGCTGCGCAGCACGAAGATCACGTCCTCTTCCAGTTCGCTCTTCGGCGGCAGGCGCTCGGCTTCGGCCCGTTCGGCCTTGGACAGCCATTGGCGGAATCCCATGTTCGCTACTCCGTTTTCACCGGCCCGCCGGCGCCATGCAGCGCCGCCTGCAGCGTGTGCCAGGCCAGCGTCGCGCACTTGATCCGGGTCGGAAACTCGCGCACGCCGGCCAGCACTTCGAGCTTGCCCAGTCCGGCCGGCGGCACCGGGTCGGGGCCGGTCAGCATGCTATGGAAGGCGGCGAACAGCGCATCCGCCTCATCCACCCGCCGCCCCGGCAGGGCTTCGGTCATCAGCGAGGCGGAGGCCGTGGAGATGGCGCAGCCGGCGCCTTCGAAACGGGCCGCGGCGATCACCCCGTCGACCACCTGCAGGTGCAACGTCAGCCGGTCGCCGCACAGCGGGTTGAAGCCCTCGGCGTGGTGGCTGGCCGTCGGCAGCGGGCCGAAATTGCGCGGCCGCCGGCCGTGGTCGACGATCACCTCCTGATAGAGGTCGCGCAGGTCGCTCATGCGAACACCTCCTGCACCCGCGCCAGGCCAGCGAACAGCGCATCGACCTCGTGCCGCGTGTTGTACAGCGCGAAGGAGGCGCGCACCGTGGCCGGCACGGCGAAATGCTCCATCACCGGCATGGCGCAATGATGCCCGGTACGCACCGCCACCCCCTGGGCATCGAGAATGGTGCCAATGTCGTGCGGATGGACGCCGGCCAGCGTGAAGGAGAGGATCGCCCCTTTCTCGGCGGCGCTGCCGATCAGCGTCAGGCCGGGAAAATCGTGCGCCCGCGCCGTGGCGTAGGCGAGCAGCTCGGCCTCGTGGGCGGCGATGGCCTCCAGCCCGACGCCGCGCACATAGTCAATGGCGGCGCCCAGGCCGATGCCGCCAGCGATGTTGGGCGTGCCGGCCTCGAACTTGTAGGGCAGATCGTTCCAGCTCGAGCCGGCGAAGCGCACTTCGCGGATCATGTCGCCGCCGCCCTGCCACGGCGGCATCGCGTCGAGCAGCGCGCGCCGGCCGTAGAGCACGCCGATGCCGGTCGGGCCGTACAGCTTGTGCCCGGAAAAGGCGTAGAAATCGCAGTCGAGGTCGGCCACGTCGACCGGCAGATGGGCCACCGCCTGCGCCCCGTCCACCAGGACCACGGCGCCGACCCGGTGGGCCATGGCGACCAGGGCCTTGACCGGGTTGATGCTGCCCAACGCGTTCGACATGTGGCTCAGCGCCACCAGCCGGGTGCGCGGCCCGAGCAGGTCGGCGAACTGGTCGACGATCAGCTGCCCGGCGGCATCGAACGGCGCCACGCGCAGCACGGCGCCGCTGCGCTGACAGAGCAGCTGCCAGGGCACAATGTTGGAGTGGTGCTCCATCTCGGTGATCAGGATCTCGTCGCCGGCCTGCAGGCGCTGGCCGTAGCTGGCGGCGACCAGATTGATGGCTTCGGTGGTGCCGCGGGTAAAGACGATTTCCTCGGGCGCGGCGGCGTTGATGAAGGCACGTACGCGCTCACGCGCCGCTTCGAAAGCCGCCGTCGCCTCCTGGCTCAGGTAATGCACGCCGCGGTGGATGTTGGCGTTGAGATGGGCGTAGTAATGGCGTTCGGCCTCGATCACCGACCACGGCTTCTGGCTGGTGGCGGCATTGTCGAGATAGACCAGCGGGTGGCCGTGCACTTCGCGGTGCAGGATGGGGAAATCCTGGCGCCGGCGGATCACGTCGAGGGCCGGCTCTTCCTTCAGTTCACCGGGATGAATGCGCATGCCGCCCCCTCACGCCCGCGGCAGCCGGTCCTGCAGCACCGCATCGAGGCGTTCCTGCACGGCAAAGGGGCCGACGCGGCCGACGACCTCCATGGCGAAGGCCCGGGTCAGCATGAGCCGCGCCGTCGCCTCGGCCAGGCCACGGGCGCGCAGGTAGAAGACCTGGTCCTCGTCGAGCTGGCCGACCGTGGCGCCGTGGCTGCACTGCACGTCGTCGGCCCAGATTTCCAGCTGCGGCTTGCTGTCGATCTCGGCCTGTTCCGACAGCAGCAGGTTGTGGTTGGTCTGCCGGGCATCGCTGCCCTGGGCGTCGGGATGGACCACGATGCGGCCGCTGAAGACGGCGCGCGCCGCCCCGGCGAGCACGCCCTTGTACAGTTCGCGGCTGGTGCAGCCAGGCTGGCGGTGATCGATGCGGGTGTGGTGATCGACATGCTGACGGCCGTCGGTGACGTAGAGACCGTCGAGCGTGCATGCCGCGCCCTCGCCCTGCAGCGCCACCGCGATGCCGGTTCGCGCCAGCCGGCCGCCGAAGGCGTAGGCGCCGGAAACGAAATGGCTGCCGGCAGCCTGCGCCACGTTGACCGTGGCGATATGGAAGGCGCGCGCATTCTCCTGCTGCAGCTTGTGGTGTTCGAGGCTGGCCCCGGCGGCGAGCACCAAGTCGCTGACGACATTGGTGAAATAGCTGTCCGCGGTCAGCGCCACGTGCTGTTCGACAATGACCGCGGCGCTGCCCTCGCCGGCCAGCACCAGATTGCGCGGCTGCACCGCGGACGCCGCGGTACGGGCGACGAACAGCCACTGGATCGGCGCCTTGACGGTGGCGCCCGGCGGCAGCCGGAGATAGGCACCGTCGGCCATGAAGGCCAGGTTGAGGTCGGCGAAAGCCGAGGGCGGCGGGTAGCAGACCAGATGCTCTTCGAGTTCCGGCGCCCCGGCCTCGATCTGCGCCGCCAGACTGCCGAGCACGACGCCGGCCGGCAGCCGGCCGGGGCGGCACAACTCCGGCGCCAGGCGGCCATCGACGAAGACCAGCAGATGGCTGTCGGGCAGCGTCTGGGCGGCGACCAGCGCCGCCAGGGCGGGCTCGGCGGCGGCGGGCGGGATGTTGACGGCGAAATGGCCGTTCTCGATGCCGGAGACCGAGGTGTATTTCCAGTCCTCGTCGCGCTGGCTCGGGAAGCCCTGCTGGGCGAAGCGCCCGATCGCCTCGGCACGCGCCTCGGCCAGCCAGTCGACATGCTGCCCGGGCAAGGCGTGGCCGAACTGCTCGAAGGCGGCGAGGTAGTCGACGGCGCCGGCAACCTGGCGGGCGTTCATCAGGCCGCCTCCGGCAGCGGGCCGTAGCCGGTGCGTTCCAGTTCGACGGCCAACTCGCGGCCGCCGGAGCGGACGATGCGGCCGTCGTTCAAGACATGGACGCGGTCCGGCACGACATGTTGGAGCAGGCGCTGGTAATGGGTGACCAGCACGATGGCGCGGGCCGGGCTGCGCAGCGCGTTGATGCCGGCGGCGACGACTTTCAGCGCATCGATGTCGAGGCCGGAATCGCTTTCGTCGAGCAGCGCCAGCGTCGGTTCGAGCAGCGCCAATTGCAAAATCTCGTTGCGCTTCTTCTCGCCACCCGAGAAGCCGGCATTGACCGGCCGGTAGAGCAGGCTCTCGTCCATCGCCATGGCCTTCAGCGTGGCGCGCACCAGGACCAGGAAGTCGATGGCATCGAGTTCCGGCTGGCCGCGGTGGTGGCGCAGGGCATTCAACGCCGCCTTGAGGAAATAGACGTTGGCGACGCCGGGAATCTCGACCGGATACTGGAAGGCCAGGAAAATGCCCCGGCGCGCCCGCTCCTCGGCCGCCAGGGCAAGCAGATCGGCGCCCTGGTAGAGCACTTCGCCGGCCGTCACGACATAGCCGTCGCGGCCGGCCAGCACATGGGCCAGCGTGCTCTTGCCGGAACCGTTGGGCCCCATGATGGCATGCACCTCGCCGGCGCGGACGTTGAGATCAAGGCCCTTGAGGATGGGCTTGCCATCGACGCTGACGTGCAGATTGCGGATCTCGAGCATAGACCTGCTCCTTAACCGATGCTGCCCTCGAGGCTGACGCCGAGCAGCTTCTGCGCTTCGACGGCGAACTCCATCGGCAGTTCCTGGAAGACTTCCTTGCAGAAGCCGTTGACGATCATCGACACCGCATCCTCGGCCGACAGCCCGCGGCTGCGGCAATAGAACAACTGGTCCTCGCCGATGCGCGAGGTGGTCGCCTCGTGCTCGACGCGGGCCGACGGATGCTTGACCTCGATGTAGGGGAAGGTGTGGGCGGCGCAGCGGTCGCCGAGCAGCAGCGAGTCGCACTGGCTGTGATTGCGGGCGCCGACCGCGCTCGCCGCGACCTTGACCAGACCGCGATAGGCGTTGTGCCCGTGGCCAGCCGAAATGCCCTTGGAAACGATGTTGCTGCGCGTGTTTTTACCCAGGTGGATCATCTTGGTGCCGGTGTCGGCCTGCTGGTAGTTGTTGGTCAGCGCCACCGAGTGGAATTCGCCGTGCGAGTTGTCGCCGCGCAGGATCACGCTCGGGTATTTCCAGGTGATCGCCGAACCGGTCTCGACCTGGGTCCAGGAAATGCGCGAATTGTCGCCACGGCATTCGCCGCGCTTGGTGACGAAGTTGTAGATGCCGCCCTTGCCGTCCTTGTCGCCGGGATACCAGTTCTGCACCGTGGCGTAGCGGATCTCGGCGTCCTCCAGCGCAATCAGCTCGACCACCGCCGCATGCAACTGGTTCTCGTCGCGCATCGGCGCCGTGCAGCCTTCGAGGTAGCTGACGTAGCTGCCGCGGTCGGCGATGATCAGCGTGCGCTCGAACTGGCCGGTGTTGATGGCGTTGATGCGGAAATAGGTGGACAGCTCCATCGGGCAATGCACGCCGGGCGGGATGTAGCAGAACGAGCCGTCGGAAAAGACCGCCGAATTGAGGCTGGCGAAATAGTTGTCGGTGTAGGGCACGACCGAGCCGAGGTATTGCCGCACCAGCTCCGGATGCTCGCGCACCGCGTCCGAGAAGGAGCAGAAGATGATGCCCAGTTCACCCAGCTTGGCCTTGAAGGTGGTAGCCACCGAAACGCTGTCGAACACCGCGTCGACGGCGACGCCGGCGAGCATTTCGCGCTCCTGTAGCGGCACGCCGAGCTTTTCGTAGGTGCGCAGCAGTTCCGGATCGACCTCGGCCAGGCTCTGCGGCCCGTCGCCGCGCGATTTCGGCGCCGAGTAATAGCTGATCGCCTGGTAGTCGATCGGCGGATGGTGGATGGTCGACCAGCCCGGTTCGACCATCGTCAGCCAGTGGCGGTAGGCGCGCAGGCGCCACTCAAGCATGAACTCGGGCTCCTCCTTCTTGGCCGAAATCAACCGGATCACGGCTTCGCTCAACCCCTGGGCCACGGTGTCCGTTTCCAGGTCGGTGTGGAACCCGTGCTGGTATTCCCGGCTGACAAGTTCGTCGAGTTTGGTAGCTTCCTTGAACATCCGTCGCCTCCTTCGCTTTTTGGACCGGCTCCCCCGGTCATCGTTCAAGGGTGGATCACGGGAAGCGGCCTGGCCTCGACCTGTCTGCTACACTAAACGTTAACGTATTTGTTAAAGGCCCAACCATGCCATTCAACGCTCAAGATGTTGTGCCCATCAGCGAGGCACGTGCCCGACTCACCGAGTTATCCGATGAGGTGGTGGGCGGTGCGGAGAAGCTACTGACCAAAAATGGCGCCGCCTATGTCGCTTTGGTCGATGCCAAAAAGCTCGACTACTACCATGCCCTCGAGCAGGAGCACGCCAGCCTGGTGCTGCTGACGGAGGCGGAAACCGGCTTGCGTGAAGTGCTGGCCGGCCATCGTGTCGCGACCGCCGACCTCCTGAAGGCTCTGAGCTGAAACCATGGCCTTGCCTTTGAATGCAAGCGTTGAAGCCACTCCCAACTTCATCGCCAACCTGGCGGCCGCACAGCAGTTTTTCCTCCTTCAGGATGCCGACAGTGCCGATACCCGGTTCGCCAAACTGAAGGCTGACCTGCGCGAGATGCTGGCAGTGCTGTCCTGGTCCCCTGCTGGTGGCCGCCCGGCACGCTTTCTGGTTGCCAAATCGGCACAAGGGAAACTGAAAACCGCCGCTATTCAGCAACTGGCCGAACAAGCTGGGCTGCCAGACCTGCGGGAGTACGTGGTCGGCCAACACATCGTGCTCTATGCCCACTCGGCAACCGAGGTGGTGCTGTTGGCGCTGAAGCACCAGCGCCAGTTGGTCTATTCCTCGGACACTTAAGCAGCGGGCACGACCTGGGCTTTTGCCCTCGAACATCATGGCCCGTAGCGCATACCCAAAGTGCGGAATATCGCTCCAGTTGGCCAGCGTTTCGCATCACACCTGACCACCAAAAATCGAATTCCTGACCACGCCCACGTCATCAGACAGCAACGGGCAATAAAGAGACATACGGACACAGAAAATTTGGGTAACGCGGACGGCTGGTAAGCGATCAGTTGCCTGTCGCTCGATTCGGATGGGCATATGCCCTATTACAGCCGGAACTGCGTCTGGCCTACGCTGCTGTCAGCGTGAAATTCGCGATCATTGAGCCAACGCGAGAAACGAGTTCAGAAACCCCTATCAAGATGATGCTTGGCTTTTTGAGGTTGATACAATCGGCCGCGTTGCCAGCTCAATACTGCGCTTCGATACCGATGGCCACTACAGATTGCGAAACAATTTAATGAGCACAGAAACCCACCGCCAGCTTGCCAATGACATCTGGAGCATCTGCAACCTGCTGCGCGGCCCATACAAGCGCAACGAATACCGCAAAGTCATCCTGCCACTCACCGTACTGCGCCGCTTCGATTGCCTGCTTGCACCGACCAAGGCCAAAGCACTGGAAACCTTCAACCAGTACAAAGGCAAACCCGAAAGCATCATCCGCAGCGTAATGCAGTCAGCTACCGGTTATCCGTTCTACAACCTGTCCAAGCTAGAGCTGCGCCCTTCAGGGAAGGACATTAATTCGCTGCTGGACGACCCCAGTAACCTCGCACCCAATCTCAACAGCTACATCAACGGCTACTCGCCGAACATCCGCGCCATCTTCGAGCGCTTCAAGTTTGGCGAGCAGATCGAGCGCATGAGCGAGAAGAACCTGCTGTTCAAGGTGGTGCAGAAGTTCGCCACCTTCGACCTGAGCTTCGCCGGTTTGTCGGCCGACCAGGCCGCCATGCAGATGGGCTATGTATTCGAAGAGCTGATCCGGATCGGCGCGGAACAATCCAACGAAGAAGCCGGGGAACACTTCACCCCGCGCGAAGTCATCAAGCTGATGGTCAACCTGCTGTTGTCACCCGAGCAGGATTTGCGCCGCAGCCACGTCGTCAAAACGATCTACGACCCGGCCTGCGGCACCGGCGGCATGTTGTCCGTGGCCGAAAAATACATTCGCGACCTCAATAGCGATGCCAAGCCGCATCTGTATGGGCAAGACTGGAACGACGAGGCTTGGGCTGTCTGCCGCTCCGACATGCTCATCAAGGGTGAAGATGCCGACAACATTGCCATGGGCGACACCTTCACCAAGGACGCCCACGCCCGCGACGAACAAGGCCAGAAGCGCAGCTTCGATTACATGCTGGCTAACCCGCCGTTTGGCGTGGAGTGGAAGCAGCAGCAACGCCACATCGAGAACGAGCGCGACACCCTTGGTTACCAGGGCCGCTTTGGTGCCGGCACGCCGCGCATCAACGACGGTGCGCTACTGTTCCTGCAGCACATGATCGCCAAGATGCGTCGAGCCGAAGAAGGCGGCAGCCGCATCGGCATCGTATTCAATGGCTCGCCGCTGTTTACCGGCGATGCCGGCGGTGGCGAATCAGAGATCCGCCGCTGGATCATCGAAAACGACTGGCTCGAAGCCGTCGTCGCGCTGCCCGAGCAATTGTTCTACAACACCGGCATCAGCACCTACATCTGGGTGCTGTCCAACCGCAAGGAGCTGCGTCGCAAGGGGGCGGTGCAACTTATCGATGCCCGCAACCACTGGGTGCCGATGGAAAAAAGCCTAGGCAACAAACGCCGCCGCATAGGCGACCCCAGCGACAAGCCCAAAGACCCGGACTACATTGGCGACATCACCAGCCTGCACGGCCAATTTGATAAAGAAGGCGCCAGCCGCTGGATGCTGTTCGACAAGGATAGCAAGGTCGTCACCGTCACTACCAATGCACCCGCAGACGACGCGCCGGATCGCCCGCAGTGGAAAGAGCTCATGGTCAGCAAGGTGTTCGACAACGAGGATTTCGGCTACCACAAGATCACCGTCGAGCGCCCCTTGCGCTTGAACTTCCACGCCACGCCCGAGCGCCTGGCCCGCCTGGAAGACGAAACCGCCTTCAAAAACCTGGCCAGCAGCACCAAGAAGGACAAAGCCGCGCGCCTGCTCGACATTGCCGCCGGTGAAAAACGTCAGCAACAGATCCGCGAGCTGCTGGCCGAGTTTGCCAAACGCCATCCCGAGCAGATCAACGACCGCAAAGTGTTTCTGGACAGCCTCAAGCCCGTTGACCGCGAATTGAACGTGCGGCTGTCCGCCCCGGAACTCAAGGCGGTGGTCAACGCCCTGAGCGAGCGCGATGAAAATGCCGAAATCTGCCGCAACCGCGATGGCGAAGCCGAGCCGGACGCCGAACTTCGCGATACCGAAAACGTGCCGCTGAAAGAGGGCATCCAGGCCTATTTCGAGCGCGAAGTGCTGCCCCACGTGCCCGATGCCTGGATCGACCACAGCAAGACCAAGGTCGGCTACGAAATCCCGCTCAATCGCCACTTCTACCGCTACGAGCCGCCGCGTGAGCTGGCGGTGATCGAGGCCGAGATCAAGGCCCTGGAAGCCGATATCGTGCGCCTGCTGGGTGAGGTGACGGCGTGAAGCTGAGCAAACAGGGCAACCCCATCCCGATGGCAGCCGGACATGGGAAACAGCCGCCTGTGGACGATCTGTTAACGGACATCCGTTCAGTAATCGAGCACGCCGCCTATGGCGCCCAGATTGTCGCGACGCTGTCGCGACAATTGGTACTGGAGCGCCGGCGCGGCTTTGCCGAAAAAAACCTGCGGCGCATGGTGCTTTTTGGGGAGAAGGCGGCATGAAATACGCCGCGTACAACGAATACAAATCTAGTGGCTCAAATTGGCTGGATTCTGTTCCCTCGCACTGGAACGTTAAGCCACTGAAATTGATTGTCAAAATGCCGATCACCGATGGCCCTCACGAAACGCCAGAGTTCATACCTGATGGCGTGCCATTCGCGTCTGTTGAAGCCGTATGGGATGGGAAGGTGCATCTTTCGTCAGTGCGCGGATACATCTCTGAAAATGACCATCGTCGATATGGCAAGAAATATCACCCGAAAAAAGATGACATTCTTATAGTGAAGTCAGGATCAACCACAGGAAAGATTGCCATCGTCGATTTTGACGATGACTTCAATGTCTGGTCGCCTTTAGCTGCTGTCAGATGCGATGTGAGTCAAGCCTGCCCAGAATTTGTTTTCTATGCGCTGAGCAGCAATTACTTTCAGCGCTTGATACAGGTTTCCTGGAGTTTCGGAACGCAGCCAAACATTGGCATGGGGGTTCTTGGAAACCTACCAGCCGTGCTACCACCTATATTCGAACAACAAACCATTGCCCGCTTCCTCGATGCCAAAACCGCGCAGATCGATGCGCTGGTGGCGCAGAAGCGGCAGCTCATCGCCAAGCTCAAGGAAAAGCGCAGCGCCCTGATCGCCCGCACCGTCACCCGTGGCTTGCCGCCCGAAGCCGCCAAGGCGGCGGGGCTGGAGCCGAATCCGGAGATGAAGGATTCGGGAGTGGAGTGGCTAGGCAGGATTCCTCATCTCTGGGCGCCAGTGCCGCTGGGCTATCTCGTAAAAATGCGAGGCGGCGCAACACCAGATAAAGGCAAACCTGAATATTGGGCTGGCGAAATTCCTTGGGTTTCACCCAAGGATATGAAGGTTCCTCGTATCTTCGATGCGGAGGATCACATATCCGACGAAGGGCTTCGCAATAGTCCGCTCTCCTTGATTCCGAACGAATCACTCTTGATCGTGGTGCGAGGAATGATCTTGGCACATTCGTTTCCTGTTGCTTTGTCGATGCGCGAGTTGACGATTAACCAAGACATGAAAGCTCTGGTTTGTTCCAGGCGGATCCGCCCCGAATATTTGTATTGGGCGCTCTGCGGCTTTTCTTCGGCGCTAGTGGCATTGGCGGACGAATCCGCGCACGGGACAAAAAAAATCGAGGCGACAATATTGGCGAAATTCCCTGTATTGGTTCCGCCTATTACCGAACAGCAAGCCATCACGGCCTACCTCCACCGTAAAACCAAACGACTAGACCAACTCGGTGCCAGGATCGAAGCTGCTGTTTCCCGTTTGACCGAGTACCGCCAAGCCCTGATCACCTCTGTCGTCACCGGCAAGATCGACGTGCGCGACTGGCAATCTGAATTGGAGGCCGCATGACCGTAGACCGCGATCAGGATTATTGGGCTGGCTTGGTCCGTGAATTGTGCAAATTACCTGCCGAAACGCCGTGGCTGGAGTTCAAGCACAACAACGATGACCCCGACACAATCGGTGAATATCTGTCAGCTTTGTCCAACGCGGCCGCACTCGATGGCAAGGCCAATGCGTATCTGATCTGGGGGATTGAAAACAGTTCTCACGCTGTGCTGGGCACAAGCTTTGTTCCGGCCAAGGCTCGCAAAGGCGGCGAAGAGCTGGAAAGCTGGTTGCTGCGCATGTTGAGTCCCCGCTTGCATTTCCGGTTCGTGACGCTGACGATGGACGGCCAGCCTTTGGTGCTGCTCGAAATTCCGAATGCCTCGGGTAAGCCTACCCAGTTTGCGGGTAAGGAATGGGTTCGGGTGGGGAGCAATAAAAAGCCGTTAAAAGATTATCCCGAACTGGAGCGCGAACTTTGGCGGCGCTTTGACCGCACGCCTTTTGAGGCTCAATTGGCCGCTGAACATCTGCCCGGATCGGATGCGTTGGCCCTGCTGGATTACCCAGCCTATTTTGACCTGCTCAAACTACCTTTGCCGGAGGACAGGGCCGCGCTACTGGCACGGCTGGAGGAAGACCGTTTGCTGGTTCATAACGAAGCCGGGACATGGGATATCACCAACCTTGGCGCGATTTTGTTTGCCAAGGATCTGCATCGCTTTCGTGGTTTGGCTCGCAAGGCCATCCGCGTAGTGGTTTACGAAGGCAAGGGCCGTATTCGCACGCGGCGCGAGCAGGAGGGCCGAAAGGGCTATGCCAGCGGATTTTCCGGGCTGATGGATTACATCAATGCCCTGTTGCCGCGTAACGAAGTCATCGGTCAAGCCCTGCGCCGTGAAGTGCCGATGTACCCGGATCTGGCGGTTCGCGAACTGGTTGCGAATGCACTGATCCACCAGGATTTTTCTGTAACCGGGACGGGACCGATGGTCGAGATTTTCAGCGACCGCATGGAGATCACCAATCCCGGCTTGCCTTTGGTTAATACGCAACGATTTCTGGATAGCCCGCCCCGGTCACGTAATGAGCAATTGGCCTCGTTCATGCGGCGCGTCGGCATTTGCGAAGAACGTGGCAGCGGTGTGGACAAGGTTGTTTTCGAGACGGAGTTTTATCAATTACCCGCGCCGAGCTTTGAAACACCTGAAGCATCCACCCGTGCCGTGCTGTTTGCACATATGGCATACAAGGACATGGATAGTCGAGATCGTGTTCGTGCTTGCTATCTGCATGCCTGTTTGCGTTATGTGCAGCGCGACCCAATGACTAATGCCAGCCTGAGGGAGCGTTTTGGCATTGCCCCGGAAAACAGTGCAATGGTTACACGGGTCATCAAGGAAGCTGTCGCGGAAGGTCTGGTCAAGCCTTTTGATCCTGACCAGGGGCGACGTCACGCCAAGTACCTACCGTTCTGGGCTTGATGATTTCTTATTTGACGGCTATTTGACTGAATGCTCTGCCGAGAGGCGAGATAATGAAAAAAACACATACAAATCAAAGAAGCAAGTCTGCGTTGCAACTCGTTCTCTATTTGATCCTGTGGCCTACACCATGAGCACGACCAGCGAAAAAGCCTTCGAGAGCTACCTGGAACAGATGCTTGCCGAAAGCGGCTGGCACCCCGGCACCAACGCCGAGTGGGACAAGGCGCGGGCGCTGTTTCCGGCGCGGGTGTTCGCCTTCATCGAAGCCACCCAGCCCAAATTGTGGGCCGAGATGGCCGCGCAGCACGGCGGTAATTTGCAGGCCATGCTGCTGGATGCGTTGGGCAAGGAACTGGACATTAAAGGCAGCCTGCACGTGCTGCGCCATGGCTTCAAGTTTTACGGCAAGCTGTTCCGGTTGGCTTACTTCAAACCGGCACACGCGCTGTCGCCGGATGTGCTGGATTTGTATGCCCAAAACCAGTTGACCGTAACAAGACAGGTGCCTTGCCACCCCGGCGACCACAGCACGGTGGACATGGTGTTGGCGGTCAACGGCCTGCCGGTGGCGACTATCGAGCTGAAGAATCCCGGCACGCACCAGATCTGGCGGCACGCGGTAAAGCAATACCAGAGCGACCGCGATCCGCGCGTGCCGCTGTTCGATTTCAAGAAGCGTGCACTGGTGCATTTCGCCGCCGACCCGGATGAAGTGTGGATGACCACTCGGCTGGCCAGGGAAAAGACCTTCTTCCTGCCCTTCAACCGCGGCAGCCACCCGGGGCAGATTCAGTGCGGCGCAGGCAACCCGCAGCACGCCAGCGGCTACCGCACCGGCTACTTCTGGCAGGAAACGCTGCAGCGCGATAGCTTTCTCGACATCCTCGGGCATTTTCTGTTCATCGAAAAAGACGAGCAGAAGGTGGACGATGGCCGGGGCGGCAAGAAGCTGGTCACTACCGAAAAAATGGTCTTCCCGCGTTACCACCAGTTGGACGCGGTGCGTGCCCTGGTGGCTGCGGCACGCATGGAGAGCGCCGGCCACAATTACCTGATCCAGCACTCGGCCGGCAGCGGCAAGACCAACAGCATCTCGTGGCTGTCGCACCGCTTGGCCAGCCTGCACAACGCGCAGGATCAGAAAGTGTTCGACTGCGTGATCGTCATCACCGACCGCAAGGTGCTGGACAAGCAGTTGCAGGACGCGATCTACCAGATCGAGCACGCGCAGGGCGTGGTCAAAACCATCGACCAGGATGCCAAGCAACTGGCCGATGCGCTGATCGACGGCACCAAGATCGTCATCACCACGCTGCAGAAATTCCCCTTCGTGCTGCGCGGCCTGCTGCACGCGGCGGGCGCAGAGAACCAGGACAAAGCCAGCGACGAAGAAAAGGTACAAGCCAAGGCTTGGCAAGCGGCGATTGCGGCGCGGCGCTATGCGGTAATCGTGGACGAGGCGCATTCCAGCCAGACCGGCGAAACCGCCCGCGAGCTGAAAAGCATTCTGGGCGCGACGGCAAACAATGGCAGCGGCGGCAATGGCGAGGAAGAAGCGGATTGGGAAGATCGCCTCAACCAGATCATGGCCTCGCGCGGTCAACAGAAAAATCTGAGCTTTTTTGCCTTTACCGCTACGCCCAAGGGCAAGACGCTGGAACTGTTTGGGCGTGAAGGCAGTAGTGGCAAACCGGCGGCCTTCCACACCTATTCGATGCGCCAGGCCATCGAAGAAGGTTTCATCCTCGACGTGCTGCGCAACTACACCACCTACAGCACCTGGTTCAAGTTCGTGAAGACGGTGGAGGACGATCCCGCCATCCCGAAGAAGAAGGGTGCCAAGGCGCTGGCCAAGTTCAAGGAGTTGCACCCGCACAACATTGAGCAGAAGACCGAAGTGATGGTTGAACACTTCCGCGAGCATGTGCGGCATCGGCTTGGTGGCCGGGGCAAAGCGATGGTTGTGACGGCCAGCCGCATTCAGGCGGTGCGCTACAAGCTGGCTTTCGAGCGCTACATTCAGGAACAGGGTTACGCCGACATCCGTTCGCTGGTGGCCTTCAGCGGCACGGTGAAAGACCCGGATACCGGCGTTGAGTACACCGAGCCGGGCATGAACCCCGATGTCGTCACCGGCAAGCCCATCCCGGAAAGCCAGTTGCCCGAGCGCTTTGGCTCCAGCGATTATCAGGTGCTACTGGTAGCCAACAAATACCAGACCGGCTTCGACCAGCCGCTGCTGTGTGCGATGTACGTAGACAAACGGCTGGACGGCGTGCAGGCGGTGCAGACCCTGTCGCGCCTGAACCGCAAGATCGCCGGCAAGGACGAACCCTTCGTGCTCGACTTCGTCAACAAGCCCGAAGAGATCTACGCTGCGTTCAAGCCGTATTTCGATTCCACCAGCCTGCAGGAATCCGCTATCCCCGAGATGCTGCCCAGCATCAAGCACGAACTGGATCAGCTGCAGATTTATCACCGGAGCGAGGTCGAGGCCTTTGCGCGCATTTTCTATCGCCAGCCGGATCGGCAAAACCCGGCCGATCACGCCCATATGCAACGTCACCTGCAACCGGCGGTGGATCGCTTCAAGGCCATCGAGGACGACGAGGTGCGTTCCAGCTTCCGCGACAAGCTGGGCGGCTATGTGCGGATGTACTCGTTCCTGAGCCAGATACTGCCTTACGCGGATCAGGATCTGGAAATGCTTTACAGCTACGGACGCTTCCTGCTGCCGCACCTGCCGCTGGACCATGACAACACCGTGGTCAAGATCGGCAACGAAGTGGAATTGCAGTACTACCGGTTGCAGCGCATAGCCAGCGGGCCGATTGAACTCAAGTTGGGCGAGCCGGAAGGCGTCTACAGCCCTACCGATGTCGGCACCGGCAAGGCCAAGGAAGAAAAGGCGCCGCTGTCCGAGATCATCCAGGTGCTCAACGAGCGTTTTGGCACCACCTTCACCGAAGAGGATCGGTTGTTCTTCGACCAGATCAAGGCGCGGGCCACCAGCAACAGCCAAGTGGTTCAAACTGCCATGGCCAACCCGCTGGACAAGTTCCAGTTGGGGGTGCGCAAGCTGATCGAGGATTTGATGATTCAGCGGATGACCGAGAACGACAAGATCGTCACTCGGTACATGGATGACAGCGATTTCCAGCGCACTGCCTTTCCGATATTGGCGCGTGAGATTTTTGATGCTATCCGCGCTGAGCATTGTCCTGAATAAAAGTGGTGTGCATCATAAGTATCAAGGAGATAGTGGCAGCTCGAAAATCAAAAAGCTGACAATCAACTTGAAAATGGCATCAGACCGTTCCGGGCACACAGCTACCGCTCGACAAGGGCCGGTCAAGGGGATGATATTTGCTGTTCAACGCTGATGCGATTGGGTGGTCAAAGCAACGCATTCCGCACCCAAAGGGGAGGGAGTGAGGTTTCCTTACCTAGGGAAGCACTGATTAAATCGGGTTCGTTATTCCCGCGAAAGCGGGGATGACGAATTATTCAGCGCGTCCCTAGAGCGCCATGCTGGCCAGCGGATCGTCCTGCGGGAAGCGTTCGGCGTAGGCCGGGTCGAGCGGTGGATTGCTGCCGTCGGCGAGGGTCAGGAACTGGTCGAGATAGCGCTCGGAGGCCGGCGCCAGGCGGCGGTACAGTTCCTTGCACAGCAGCCGTGCCTTCTGCCCCGGCCAGTCGACCGGCAGCAGCACGTCGGGCAGTTCCGGGTCGCGCAGCAGCAGGCGGCGGTAATCGTGGATCAGCAGCGTGCGCAGCAGGAAGGCGTCTTCCGCGCCGACCTCGGCTTGGCGGTCGCCGCGCAGCTCCGCCAGGATCGGCAGGTAGGTGGTGACGAAGGCGGCGTAGGCGCCGGCCAGCTCGTCGAGATTCCAGGCCCGGCGCACCAGGTCGGCATCGTTGGCCGACAGGCCGGAGCGCGAATCGGCGGCGAGCAGCGGCATCAGCCGGTCGAGATGGGCGGACAGGCCTTCGGCGACCAGCGCGTCGAAGGCGGCGGTGAGGTCGGCCGAGGGATGCACGAAGCAGTCGGCGCCAAGCACGCCGAAGCCCTGCCAGAACAGCGCCCGGCGCAGGCGTTCGCGCTCCTTCGGATCGAACTCGCCGACGGCCAGGATCAGGCGCCAGCGGCGGTCCCACAGTGGCGCATGCGAGGCGTAGATGTGGCGCGAGGCTTCCTCGAAACGGCGGCGGCCGGAATGGGTCAGCACGTAGTCGGCGCGGCGGCCGACGGTCTCGGTGCGCAGCCACTCTTCCTTGGCCAGGCGGAACACCGAGGTGCGGATCAGGCGCTCGTTGAGCTCCAGCGGCTCGAGCAGGCGGATCAGGCTGCCCAGCCAGACGCGGCCGCCGCGCGGCAGGATGGCGTCACCGAAGACGGAAATAATGAGCGAACCCGCCTGGACGCGGCGCTGTTGCCGAAAATCGTCGAGGCGGGTCTGAATGGGCTGGATCACGGGATTGGGCGAGACGGGCAATCCGCGCATGGTAGCGACTCCGCCCCGTGCTGAACAGAGCGGCGCCCGTGAAATCACATTGCCAGCAGGTGGTCGGCGTCGGCCGTGACCGGCTGCTGCTGGGCGAAGAAGCCCTCGGTGTGGATCAGTTCGTCCTTGGCGCCGAGTTGCTTGACGACGGCGACGCAGGCATCGACGAACTCCGGGCTGCCGGCGGCGAAGATGGTGTGCTTGGACAGATCGGGGAACAGCTTCGGCAGCACCACGTCTACGCGGCCGGCCAGATAGCCGTCGGCCTGCTCGCGGGTGAGCGTGATCTTGTAGTCGAAAGTGCGGTGCTTGGTCCGCCACCAGGCCATCATGCCCTGGCTGTAGACGTCTTCCCGGGTGCGCGCCGAGAACAGCATCGTCACCGGCTTCTTGAAGCCGCGGCGCAGCGCCGCTTCGGCCAGCGCCAGGATCGGCGCCAGACCGGTGCCGGCGGCCAGGCACAGCACTGGGGTGTCGACCGAGGGGTCGCCGATGAAGGTGCCGTAGGCGCCGGAAATCTTGACGTTGTCGCCGATGGCCAGCGTGTCGTGCACCCAGATGCTGGTCACGCCGTCGTCGGCGCGGGCGACCTGGAGCACCAGTTCGCCGTCCGGGCGCGGGGCGTTGGAAATCGAGTAGGCGCGGGCCGGAATGTCGGCGCGCGGATTGCCCAGCGTGACGTACTGGCCGGGCCAGTAGCGGATCGGCTGGCCGACCGGGCGCAGGCGCAGCTCGACGACGCGAGCGGCGATCTCGCGCTTGTCGGTGACGACGAACAGCGCGTCCTCGCGCGGCGGGAACAGCTTCGGCTTGGCATCGAGGGTGCCCCATTCGATGACCAGCTCTTCGGAAATCGGCTTGGCCATGCACATCAGGCCGTAGCCCTGCTTGCGCTCGTCCTGCGACAGCGC
>PHCU01000174.1 GCA_002842345.1 Betaproteobacteria bacterium HGW-Betaproteobacteria-12
GCCGCGCGTGCTGACGCTGGCCCAGGTCGAACACGTGATCAAGAACACCACGGTCGAGATCGAGGTGTTCGGCTTCGGCAGCCTGTGCGTGATGAACGAAGGCCGCTGCTGGCTGTCGTCCTACGCCTGCGGCGAATCGCCGAATACCGTCGGCGCCTGTTCGCCGGCCAAATACGTCAAATGGGACAAGCAGCCGGGGGCCATGGAAACGCGCCTGAACGGCGTCCTGATCGACCGCTTCGGCGACGACGAACCGGCCGGCTACCCGACGCTGTGCAAGGGCCGCTTCGAAGTCCAGGGCGAAACCTATTACGCACTCGAGGAGCCGACCAGCCTGAACGTGCTGCCGATCCTGCCGGACATCGTCAAGATCGGCGTCCGCGCCATCAAGGTCGAAGGCCGCCAGCGCAGCCCGGCCTACGTCACCCAGGTGACGCGCACGCTACGCGCCGCCCTCGACTCGCTACGCGATGGTGTCGAACGCTTCCAGGTGAAACCGGCCTGGCAGGCCGAACTGGCCAAAGTTTCCGAAGGCAGCCAGGCAACGCTCGGCGCCTACAACCGGCCGTGGCGCTGAAGGACACCCAATGAAACTCTCGTTAGGCCCCCTGCTCTACTTCTGGCCCAAGGCCGAGGTCATGGAGTTCTATGCCGAGATGGCGCAGAACCCGGCCCTCGACATCATCTACGTCGGCGAGGTCGTCTGCTCGCGCCGCCAGCAGCTGCGCACCGCCGACTGGATCGGCCTGGCCCGCGACCTGACCGATGCCGGCAAGCAGGTCGTCGTCTCGGCGCAGGCCCTGCTCGAATCGGAAAGCGACCTGAAGGCGCTGCGCCGGCTGATCGACGAGGCCGGCTGCCTGGTCGAAGCCAACGACCTGGGCGCCGTCAACCTGATGCACGGCAAGCCCTTCGTCGCCGGGCCCCATATCAATATCTACAACGAAGCGACGCTGGCCACCTTCGCCCGCTACGGCATGCAGCGCTGGGTGCCGCCGCTGGAAGCGTCGCGCACGCTGATCGAGACGCTGCACAAGAGTCGCCCAGCCGGCGTCGAAACCGAGGTGTTCGCCTTCGGCAAGATCGCCCTGGCCTTCTCGGCACGCTGCTTCACGGCCCGCCACTACGACCTGAACAAGGACGACTGCCAGTTCAAGTGCCTCGATCACAGCGAGGGGTTGACGCTGAAGACACGCGAAGGCCAGGATTTCCTGACCATCAACGGCATCCAGACGATGTCGGCACAAAGCTACAACCTGCTGCACGAGATGCACGACATGCTGGCCATGGGCATCGACATCGTCCGCCTCAGCCCGCAGCAGCAACACATGGCGGCGATCCTCGCCGCCTTCGATGCGGCCCGCCGCGGCGAAGCGGTAACGCCCGACACTGCCGGCTGGAACACCAGCGGCCTGGTGGATGGCTACTGGTTCGGCGATGCCGGCATCGTCCAGCGCCACACGCAAGCCCTCGCCCAACTGGGCACCTGATATGGGAGCCTAACCATGAACGCCAACTTCACCATTCCCAAGTTCCGCCTGCCAAGCTTTGTCGCCAGCCTCGGCCACAAGCTGCCGCAGTGGCCGCACACGCTGGCGCTGGTCGCCGGCCTCAACGCGACGCTGAAGATGAAGCTGCTGCCGGAAAGCGAACTGGCGCTGCTGGAAGACAAGCTATTCCGCGTGCGGATCAACGATACCGGTGGCGAAGCCTCATACACCTATCGAGATGGCATGTTCCGACCGGTGTTCCGGCCCCTCCGCGAGCCCGACCTGGCCTTTGCTGCCAACCTGTCCGCCTACCTGCAATTGCTGGCTCGCCAGGAGGACCCCGACACGCTGTTCTTCAACCGCGAGCTGGAGATCACCGGCGACACCGAGCTCGGCCTGATCGTCAAGAACATGCTCGACGCGGTCGAGTGGCCCCGCCTGCCGCGCCTGCCTCTGACCTGCCACTGAGACTTCCGGCAGTTCGCCGGTCGGCACGATGCTGACCAGTTCCTCGAGCGCTACCGGCGTCGCCAGTCCCTGCAAATCGCGCACGCTGCTCGGCCCGAGATAGACGGCCAGACCTGGCCGCAGACTGCCATCGCGCTGCAGCAGATGCGCCCCGAAAGCCGGGTATTCGCGGCTGATGGCCTGCAAGACCTCTCCTACGGTTTCCCCGCTGGCCATCACTTCTTCGTGGCCTGCCGTATAGCGACGCAAGGCGTGCGGAATGTGAACCGTGACGACCGGAGCTTCGCTGAGCATGATGCGCCTCCTTTCAGGTAGTGCTTTTAGGACAGCCTGGCCCGAAACGAGTTCGAAAAAAACGGGAGGCCGCGGCCTCCCGTGTTGCCCGACAAAGCCTATCGATCAGCTCTTCTTCTGGGTATCCAGGCGGAACTTGACGTAGCTGCCAGGGGCAGCCTCGATCACCTTCAGCGTCCCGGCCTCCGGCTGGCGTGCCTTGACCTTGGCCGAACCGCCCGGCAGGCTGGTCACCCACTGATCCCAGTGCGTCCACCAGGAACCGGCGTTCTGCGTAGCGCCGGCCAGGAAGTCTTCCGGGCTTTCCGGCAGGTTGCCGTCGGTGGCGTCGTTGGTCCAGTAGCCGTACTTGTTGGCGACCGGCGGATTGACGATGCCGGCAATGTGACCGGAACCGCCCAACACGAACTTGGTGTTGCCGGACGGCAGACGGGCACCCATGTAGGTGCTCTTCCACGGCGCAATGTGGTCTTCGATCGTGGAGATGAAATAGCACGGGGTCTTGACCTTGGCGAGGTCGATCTTGACGCCGCCCAGCGTGATGCCGCCCGGTTCCTTCAGCTTGTTGGCCAGGTACATGTTGCGCAGATAGAAGCTGTGCATCGCGGCCGGCATGCGGGTCGAATCGGAGTTCCAGTAGAGCAGGTCGAAGGGGAAGGGATCCTTGCCCATCAGGTAGTTGTTCACCACGAAGGACCAGATCAGGTCGTTGGCGCGCAGCATGTTGAAGGTGCCGGCCATTTCCGAACCTTCGAGGAAGCCGCGCTCGTTCATCCGCTTTTCCAGCCCGGTGACAGCGCCTTCGTCGAGGAAGATGCCCAGTTCGCCCGGCTCGGAGAAATCGAGCATGGTCGTGAAGAAGGTGGCCGAAGCGGCGCGCTTGTCTTTCTTGGCGGCCATGTAGGCCAGCGTGGTCATGGTCAGCGTGCCGCCCAGGCAGTAGCCGGCCAGATTGACGCTATCCTCGCCGGTATGGGCGCAGACTTGGTTGATGGCTTCCAGCGAACCTTCCAGCAGGTAGTTCTCGAAGGATTTCTGGGCCAGCTTCTCGTCCGGATTGACCCAGGACATGATGAAGGTCGTGTGGCCCTGGCTGGTCGCCCAGTTGACCATGGAGTTCTTCTCGCGCAGGTCGAGGATGTAGTACTTGTTGATCCACGGCGGCACGATCAGGAAGGGCTTCTTGTACTGGTCCGGCGTCTTCGGATCGTACTGGATCAGCTGGAACAGTTCGTTCTGGAAGATCACCTTGCCCGGCGTCGTGGCGACGTTTTTGCCCATTTCGAAGGCCGAGGTGTCGGTCATCCGGATGCGCAGTTGGCCGTCGCCGGATTCGACGTCGTGCAGCAGGTTGTTGAGGCCCTTGATCAGGTTCTGGCCGTGGCTCTTGACGGTTTCGCGGAAAACTTCCGGGTTGGTCAGGGCGAAGTTCGACGGCGACAGCGCATCGATGTACTGGCGGGTGAAGAAATTGACCTTCTGCTGCGTCGCTTCGTCCAGGCCTTCGGTACCGGCGACGGTGTCATGCAGGTGGCGAGCGGTGATCAGGTAAGACTGCTTGACGAAGTCGAAGAGGAAATGCTGTTCCCATTCCTCGTCCTTGAAACGATTGTCGCCCTTCTTCGGCGTGGCCACCGGCCCTTGCACCGGGACGCCCATCATCTTCATCGAGGTGTTCTGCCACAGCGAGAAGTAGTCCCACATCATGTTCATCTGGGTCTGGGCCATCTTGTACGGATTGGCCATCAGGCGGGACGACAGGTCCATGAAGGCCTTAGCGACGCCGAGTTCATCGCTCGGGGCATTGACGCCATCCTTTGCCTTCTTTTCCATGAAGTGAGTAATCACTCGCGATGCACGCTGCGCCACTTCGGCGTAGGTCTTGGCCATTTCGGCCGGATCGGGCAGGTTCAGGCCCTGTTCTTCGGTTTGCTGCGACATACGTGAAACTCCCTCTGTCAGTGCGCGGCGGCATGCTGCTGCAGCCGCAAATATCGAATCACCCCGTCGGCGTCGCAACTGCGCGACAGCCGTCCGGCTTGTTCAAGATAGTTCAGATGGGCGATCGCTTCGCCCATCGCGAACATCGTTTGATGCGTATCGAGCGCTCGCTGAAACAACACATCGAGCAACCCGGCCGCGCTCTGTGGCGCGTCTTGACAACTATTCTCCAGCGCCCGCAGGCGTTCGGCGTGGTGGTCGTGCAAGGCCTGAACACGGGAAGCCACTCCGAAGAAGGGCAATCCGTGCGAAGGCAGTACCAGAGTTTCATCCGGAATTTCCCGAACCATCTCGTCCAGCGAATCGAGGTACCAGCGCAGGGCATCGGCATCCGGGGTCGCCGCGAAAACACTGATATTCGTGGAAATTTTCGGCAAAAGCATGTCGCCTGAAATTAACACGCCGAGTTCGGCGCAGTAAAGCGCCATATGTTCCGGCGCGTGGCCGTGGCCGATCAACACCCGCCACCCCTTGCCGTCGATGGCAGTGACGTCGCCGGCCATCAGCCGGTGGTAGTGCTCGGGCAGCGCCGGCACCGCCTTGCGGTAGCCGGAACCGCGCTGGGCGAACCTGGCCAGGCGCTCGTCGTCCAGCCCGTGCTGGCGGAACTGCTCGACAATGAAACGAGCGCCGTGGCCGCCGACCTCGTGCCACACCGCGTGGGCGGTCAGGAATTCGCCGGTGGTCATCGACAGCACGGCGCCGGTCTCGGCCAGCAACCAGGTGGCCAGCCCGAGGTGATCGGGATGAAAGTGGGTGACGATCAGGCGCCGCACCGGACCGTCGAGGCCGGCAATGACCTGGCGCCAGGTGGCGCGCACGGCATCGTCGGGAAAGCCGGTATCGACGATGGTCCAGCCGTCGCCATCGCGCAGCAGCCACAGGTTGATGTGGTCGAGCTGGAACGGCAGCGGCATGCGCAGCCAGTAGACACCGGGAGCCACTTCGATGCGCTCGCCGGCGGCAGGCGGCTGGGCATGGGGATAACGCAGGGACATGGGAGAACCTTCGATTCGGGAGGTGCAAGTTACCATACGGTAGCGGATTGAAAAATGCCCCTGCTTCTGATTTACTTGCCCGAACTTTTCAAGGATCGCCGAGTGAACCAGCAGGCCACCATCTTCGCCATTTCCGACCTCGCCCGCGAATTCGGCATCACCCCGCGCACCATCCGCTTCTGGGAAGACCAGGGCATCCTGGCGCCGCAACGCGAGGGCAGCAAGCGGGTGTTCACCCGCCGCGACCGCGCCCGCCTGAAGATGGCCCTGCGCGGCAAGCGCCTCGGTTTGAGCCTGGCCGAGA
Organism: Betaproteobacteria bacterium HGW-Betaproteobacteria-12; assembly: GCA_002842345.1. Classification (GTDB taxonomy): domain Bacteria; phylum Pseudomonadota; class Gammaproteobacteria; order Burkholderiales; family Rhodocyclaceae; genus Azonexus. Next base: position 5,556 of record PHCU01000174.1, read on the forward strand.
TCAAGGACCTGATCGGCATGTACGCGTCGACCGAGGACGAAACGCCGCAACTGCTCGAATGCCTGCGCGTCATGTCCAAACGCCGGGAAGCCCTGCAGCAGCAGCGCGAGGACATCGAGGCGATGCTCGCCGAAATCGCCCAGTTCGAGCAGCAGTGCCAACAGGAACTGGCCCGTCGCGACGCGGGCGAATAATTTTTCGCCAATCAGTTGACGTTAACGTCAACGTAAATACAATCACCAGACTTCTCCCGGAGAGCTGCCCATGACCCGCCCCACCGATTCCGACTTTGCCGAGCGCGTCCGTAGCAGCTTTGCCAAGCAGCACGCCATGGTGCTGATCCGCGCCACGCTGCCGGTGGTCGAAGCCGGGCGGACCGAAATCCATTTGCCACACTGGGACGGCGTCGAACAGCAGCACGGCTTCGTGCATGGCGGCGTGGTCGGCATGATCGCCGACTCGGCCGCCGGCTACGCGGCGATGACCGTTGTGCCAGCCAGCGCCTCGGTGCTGACTGTCGAATACAAGATGAATCTGGTCGCCCCGGCCGACGGCGAGCAACTGATCGCCCGCGGCAAGGTCGTACGTCCGGGCCGTACGCTGATCGTCACCCAGGGCGAAGTGTTCGCCGTCAAGGACGGCCGGGAAAGCCTGTGCGCGCTGATGCAGCAGACGATCATGGTGATGCAAGGCAAGGGCGAAAAATAGTCATCAGCAAGCTGGCAACTGAGAACTTGCAACCAACAACTAGACGGAGACAAACATGAACATTCCCAGCCTCGACTTCGGCCTCGGCGACGACATCAACATGCTGCGCGATGCGGTGAAAGCCTTTGCCGACGCCGAAATCGCGCCGCGCGCCGCCGAGATCGACCGCGTCAACGAATTCCCGGCCGACCTGTGGAAGAAGTTCGGCGACATGGGCCTGCTCGGCATGACCGCCGGCGAGGAGTTCGGCGGCACCAACATGGGCTATCTGGCGCACATCGTCGCGCTGGAAGAAATCTCCCGCGCCTCGGCCTCGGTCGGCCTGTCCTACGGCGCCCACTCGAACCTGTGCGTGAACCAGATCCGCCGAAACGGTACGGAAGCCCAACGCCAGAAGTACCTGCCCAAGCTGATTTCCGGCGAGCACGTCGGCGCCCTGGCGATGTCCGAACCGGGCGCCGGCTCCGATGTCGTGTCGATGAAACTGCGCGCCGACAAGCAGGGCGACCGCTACGTGCTGAACGGTTCGAAGATGTGGATCACCAACGGCGGCGATGCCGACACCCTGGTGGTCTACGCCAAGACTGACATGGCCGCCGGCGCCCGCGGCATGACCGCCTTCATCGTCGAGAAGGGAATGAAAGGCTTCTCCCACGGCACCCACCTCGACAAGCTGGGCATGCGCGGCTCCAACACCTTCCCGCTGTTCTTCGACGATTGCGAAGTGCCGGAAGAAAACGTCCTCGGCGGTGTCGGCAACGGCACCCGGGTGCTGATGTCCGGCCTCGACTACGAGCGCGCCGTGCTCTGCGGCGGGCCGCTCGGCATCATGGCCGCCTGCATGGACGTGGTCGTGCCCTTCCTGCACGAGCGCAAGCAGTTCGGCCAGGCGATCGGCGAATTTCAGCTGATGCAGGGCAAGGTCGCCGACCTGTACTCGACCTGGCAGGCCACCCGCGCCTACGTCTATGCCGTCGGCCGCGCCTGCGATGCGACCGACCATTCGCGCACGCTCAGAAAGGACGCCGCCGGCGCCATCCTCTACTCCGCCGAAAAGGCCACCTGGATGGCCGGCGAAGCGATCCAGACGCTGGGCGGCGTCGGCTACACCAACGAGTATCCGACCGGCCGTTTGTGGCGCGATGCCAAGCTTTACGAGATCGGGGCCGGCACTTCCGAAATCCGTAGAATGCTGATTGGTCGCGAACTTTTCGCGGAAACCGCATAACACGCTCCCGCCGGGCTCCGGACGGGAGCCCGGCAACAGGAGCAAGACAGCCATGACTCTTACCCTTCGCACCCTCACCACCAGCGATACCGAAGCCATCGAGCAGGTCCGCCAGTATTTCCGCAATTACGCGGCCTGGCTGGGCGTCGACCTGTCGTACCAGAACTTCGACCAGGAAATGGCCTCGCTGCCCGAAGGCCGCCTGTTCTTCGCCGAAATCGATGGCCGCCCGGCCGGCTGCGTCGGTGTCCGCCCGTTCTCCGAGGGCGTCTGCGAAATGAAGCGCCTCTATGTTGACCCGGCCGAACGCGGCCAAGGCGTCGGCCGGGCGCTGGCCTTGGCGGTGATCAAGGCGGCCAAGGAAATCGGCTACAAGCGCCTGCTGCTCGACACCCTGCCGAACATGCGCATGGCCGTGAAGCTGTACCGCGAACTCGGCTTCAACGAAGCCCCGGCCTATTACCCGACGCCGGTCGAGAACACCATCTTCCTGGCGCTGGACCTCGACAACTGGTCGGAAGAGGAAGTCTGCAACGAGAACCTGTCCCACCTGTTCGACTACAACCGGGCCTGGGCGCGGCAGATGCGCGAAATCGACCCGACTTACTTCGACAAGCTGGCCCACCTGCAGAATCCGGAATTCCTGTGGATCGGCTGCTCCGACTCGCGCGTGCCGGCCAACCAGATCGTCGGCCTGCTGCCGGGCGAAGTCTTCGTGCATCGCAACGTCGCCAACGTCGTCGTCCATACCGATCTCAACTGTCTGTCGGTGATCCAGTACGCGGTTGACGTACTCAAGGTCAAGCACATCATGGTCGTCGGCCACTATGGCTGCGGCGGTGTGCTGGCAGCGCTCAATCGCGCCCGCGTCGGCGTCGTCGACCTGTGGCTGCGCCATGTCCATGACGTGCACAACAAGCACTTCGCCGAGGTGGACAACCTGCCGGTCGACAAGCGCCACGACCGCCTGTGCGAACTCAACGTGCTCGAGCAGGTGGTCAACGTCTGCCACAACACCGTGGTCCAGGATGCCTGGCAACGCGGCCAGCAACTGACCGTGCACGGCTGGATCTACGGCCTCAAGGACGGCCACATGCACGACCTCGGCATCACCGTGGATACCCTCGGCGACCTACCCGCCCGCTACGACGCCGCGCTCAAGGCGCTCGATGCCTGAAACCATTTACCAATAACAAGCACTGCAAGGAGAAACACAGCATGAATGACCCGATCGTTATCGTTTCCGCCGCCCGCACCGCCATGGGCGCGTTCCAGGGCGGCTTTTCCAGCCTGACTGCCGCCAACCTCGGCGCCGTCGCCATCAAGGCCGCCATCGAGCGCGCCGGCCTCGATGCCAATCTGGTCGACGAAGTACTGATGGGCTGCGTGCTGCAAGCCGGCCAGGGCCAGGCCCCGGCCCGCCAGGCGGCGCTGCAGGCCGGGCTGCCGCTCACCGCCGGCTGCGCCACTATCCACAAGGTCTGCGGTTCGGCGATGAAGGCCACCATGCTCGGCCACGACGGCATCCTCGCCGGCTCCTACGGCGTCGCCGTGGTCGGCGGCATGGAGTCGATGACCAATGCCCCCTACCTGCTGCCCAAGGCCCGCGGCGGCTATCGCCTCGGCCATGGCCAGGTCATCGACCACATGTTCATGGACGGACTCGAAGACGCCTACTCCAAGGAAACCCGCGGCCGCCTGATGGGCACCTTCGCCGAAGAATGCGCCGCGTCCTACGGCTTTTCCCGCGAAGCCCAGGACGAATTCGCCGTCCGCTCGACCACCCGTGCCATCGAAGCCAGCAACAACGGCAGCTTCGCCTGGGAAATCGCCCCGGTCACCGTCGCCGGGCGCAAGGGCGATGTCGTCATCGACAAGGATGAAGGCCCGTTCGCCGTCAATGTCGACAAGATCCCGACGCTGAAGCCGGCCTTCAAGAAAGACGGTACCGTCACCGCCGCCAATTCCTCGTCGATTTCCGACGGCGCCGCCGCCCTGGTGCTGATGCGCGCCTCGCAGGCCGACAAGCTGGGCCTGCAACCGCTCGCCCGCATCGTCGGCCACACCACCAATGCCGGCATGCCGGCGCTGTTCCCGTCGGCCCCGGTCGGCGCCATGCAGAAACTGTTCGCCAAGACCGGCTGGACGGCGGAATCGGTCGATCTGTACGAGATCAACGAAGCCTTCGCCGTGGTCACCATGGCCGCCTTGCACGATCTCAAGCTCGATCCGGCCAAGGTCAACATCCACGGCGGCGCCTGCGCGCTGGGCCACCCGATCGGCGCTTCCGGCGCCCGCATCGTCGTCACCCTGCTCGGCGCGCTGAAGAAGTACGGCAAGAAGCGCGGCGTTGCCTCGCTGTGCATCGGCGGCGGCGAAGCCACGGCCCTGGCGGTGGAACTGCTGTAAGTGACCCGGCCGGCCCGCTCGCTGACCTATGCCAAGCTGGTGGCCGCGATGGCCATGTGGGGCGGCACCTGGATCGCCGGGCGGGTCATCGCCCAGGAACTGACGGCGCCGCT
>PHCU01000024.1 GCA_002842345.1 Betaproteobacteria bacterium HGW-Betaproteobacteria-12
ACAAATGATTCTGGTCACCGGGGGGGCGGGCTATATCGGCTCGCATACCGTTGTCGAATTACTGGCGGCGGGGCATGAGCTACTGATTCTCGACAACTTTTCCAACAGTTCGCCCAAGGTGCTTGAGCGTATCGAGCGGATCAGCGGCCGGCAGCCCGGTTTCGTCAATGGTGACATCCGCGACCGACAACTGCTGGCCAGCCTGTTTGCCCAATACCCGCTGACCGCTGTCATTCACTTCGCCGGGCTGAAGGCGGTCGGCGAGTCGGTCGAGCAGCCGCTGCGCTATTACGACAACAATGTCGTCGGTTCGCTGCAGCTGTTCGAGGCCATGGCTACGGCCGGTGTCTTCCGGCTGGTCTTCAGCTCCTCGGCGACAGTCTATGGCGACCCGCATGCGGTACCGATCGACGAGAGCTTCCCCCTCCAGGCAACCAATCCCTACGGCCGCAGCAAGTTGATCATCGAGGACATGTTGCGCGACATTGGCCGGGCCGATCCGCGCTGGCGGGTGGCGCTGCTGCGCTATTTCAATCCGGTCGGCGCCCATGTCAGCGGTCTGATCGGCGAGGATCCGCGCGGCATTCCGAATAACCTGATGCCCTACGTGGCGCAGGTGGCTGTTGGCCGGCGCCAGGAACTCAGCATCTTCGGTGGTGACTATCCGACGCCCGACGGTACCGGGGTGCGCGATTACATCCATGTCGTCGATCTGGCGCGTGGCCACCTGGCCGCCCTCGGGAAACTCGATCAACTCGCTGGCGTCGTTCCGGTCAATCTGGGTACCGGTCAGGGCTACAGCGTGCTCGACGTGGTGGCTGCCTTCGAAAAGGCCAGTGGCCAACCGGTGCCGTATCGCATCGTCGACCGGCGACCGGGTGATGTCGCCGCCTGCTATGCCGATCCCCGGCGCGCCCGCGAACTGCTCGGCTGGACGGCCGAGCGCGACATCGCCGCGATGTGTGCCGATGCCTGGAGCTGGCAATCGGCCAATCCGCTCGGTTTCGATAGCTGACCGGGAGGGCGTGCATGTTGCCCGGCCCTTTGCCGCCTTCGGTTGCCGGCGACAAGCTGCTTGAGGTCCTGCGGGCCAGCCGGGTGTTTGGCGGGCTGGATGAGTGCATCCTGACTGATCTGGCGGCGATGCTCGAGCCGCGCCTGGTGCCGGGTGGACAAACTGTCCTGGGCGAAGGCGAGGCAGCGGAAAGCCTGCTGGTTGTCGTCAGCGGTCGGCTGCGCGTTTCACGGCGCAACGCGGATGGCTCGCTGAAGCTCTACAACGAAATCTGTCCGGGCGAGACCGTCGGCGAAACCGGGATGATCCTTGGCGAAGTGCGTTTTGCCGATGTTACGGCGCTGCGCGATTCGACCGTTGCCGAGTTGCGCCGCGAATCCTTCGAGATTCTATTGCGGCGCCATCCGGTAGAGCTCAACCGCGTCTTCGCCCAGGCCGTTTATCAGAAGCTGCGCCATGTGCCGCAGGTGGCGGAACAGGCCAGGGCGCACACGATAGTCGTCATTGCCCTGCGCGATGCCCGGCTCGGCCGGCGAATCGCCCGCGGGCTGGCCGAGGCGCTGGGTACTTATGGTCGGGCCGGCGAGTTTGCCGGCAGCGAGGTCGATGGCCTGCAGCTCGACCAGTTCGAGCAGCAATTCGAGTTCCTCGTTCTGGTCGCCGATGTCGATGATCCGCAGCGCATCCATCGCCTGTTTCGCCAAGCCGACCAGGTGGTGTTTGTCGCCGACGTGGCTGAGCCGCCGGAACTTTCGGCCATCGAGGCGGAACTCGTCGGCGATCCCGGTTTCGTCATGAAGCGCAAGCATCTCGCCCTGGTGCATCCGGCCGATGTCGCCTGGCCGGGTGACATGCGTGCCTGGCAGCAGGGGCGCGACCTCGAGCGGGTCTATCCGCTACGCAGCGGTCGGCAGCGGGACATCGCCCGGCTGGCGCGTTTTCTCGGCAGTCGGGCGGTCGGCGTCGTGCTTGGCGGCGGTGGCGCCCGCGGATTTTCGCATCTGGGTGTGCTGCGGGCGCTGGAGGAAAACGGCATTCCGGTCGACCTGATCGGCGGCAACAGCATGGGCGCCCTGATCGGCGCCCAGTACGCCTGCGGCGTACCGCTCGACGAGATCAGCGAGCGGACGCAGCGTTTCGCACTGGGTGGCGAGCGGCCGACGCTGCCGCTGATTTCACTGCTCTCCGGCAAGCGCCTGGAGCGCGATCTCCGGCGCATGTTTGGCGACATTCATATCGAGCAATTGTGGCGGCCATTCTTTGCCGCCGCCTGCAACCTGAGTCAGGCCTGTACCACGGTGCAGGACAGCGGCCCACTGTGGCGCGCCGTGCTGGCCAGCAATTCGCCCGCCGGTTTGCTGCCGCCGGTGCTCTGGAAGGGCGATCTGCTGGTGGACGGGGCGATCCTCGACAACGTTCCGGTCGCCGCCATGCGGGGCCGGCTCGGTACGCCGCTGGAGCGCCGCCGCGGCAATGGCACCATCATCGCCGTCGACGTCGATCTGCGCGAGAAGCTGTGCGTCGATCCGGCGATGGCCCGTTTGTCTGCCTGGCGCAGCCTGAAGGGGTACCTGGGCGGGCAGGGCGGTGGTACGCCATCGATCGCCGCCATTCTCTATCGTGCTGGCCACATCGGCGGTATGCACGAACGCCGCCGGACGATGGCCCTGGCCGACTACTGCCTGGAGCCGCCGGTCGGCGACTATCCGCTGATGGCCTACCGGCGGGCTGGCGAAATTGCTGCCGCCGGCTATCGTCATGCCATGGAACAGATCGCCCTATGGAATTATCCGTTCCACCGTCCGTGAGCACGGCCGTGCTGCCGCTGTCGCTGAGCCAGCAAGAGGTCTGGATGGATCAGCGTGCCTGGCCGGGCAGCACGCATCTGAACATCGGCGGGGCCGGCTTCATCGATGGCCCCTTCGACCTTGAGCGCTTCCGCCAGGCGCTGGCGCTGCTCGTCGCCGAAAGCCAGGCATTGCGCCTGGTACCCTTGGCCGAAGGCGGTCAGCGGCTGCTGGCCAGTTGGCTGCCGGAACTGGAAATGGTCGATGTTTCGGCCGCCGACGACCCGCGGGCCGCCATGCATGCCTGGTGGCAGAGCCGGATCGTCGAGCCTTTCCCCTTCGACGGTCGGCCGCCCTGGCGTTTTGCGCTATTACGATACAGCGACACCTTGCATGGCCTGAGCATCCAGTTCCATCATCTGGTGATGGACGGCTGGGGTACCTCGCGGGTCATGCAGCGCTGGGCCGAGCTGTACAACGCCCTGACGGATCGCTGCCCGGTGGTGGCAACGAACGGTCCCGACTATCTGGCCTTCATCACCGAATCTCTGGAGTACCGAGACTCGGCAGCCTTCGCTCGGGATGCGGCGTTCTGGACGGAGCAATTGCCGCAGCTGCCGCCGCCCCTGTTCGAGCGGCGCCATGGCGTCGCAGCCGGCGGTATCCTGCCGCCCGCCCATTTGCACAGCACCCCGTGGCCGCGTGCCGACTACGGACGCTTGCAGCAAGCCGCCGCGCGCTCCGGAACGAATGTCTTCGCGCTGCTGATCGCCGTTTTCGCCGCTTACCTGGCCCGCGCCTGCAGCCGGCACCAGGTGGTCATCGGGCTGCCCAGCCTGAATCGTGGCGGCAAACGCTACCGTGATACCCTGGGTATGTTCGTTGGTGTCTTTCCGCTGGTTGTCACCGTCGAACCGGGACAAAGCTTCGCGCAACTGCTGGCGGCCGTCACCGCCGATCTCAAGCAGGCGGTCCGCCATCAGCGCTATCCCCTCAGCGAACTGGCGCGCCGCCTGGAATTGATCCGTCATCGCCGCGACAGCCTCTTCGACGTGCTGTTCTCCTTCGAGCGCCAGGATTACGACCTGCATTTCGGTGCCGGCCGGAGTTTCGGTGCCCGGCAGACCTTCTCCGGCCTGGCGCGCTATCCGCTCGGCATCACGCTGTGCGAATTCCAGGCCGGCCAGGACGTGGAGCTCAATCTGGAGGCTTCGCCGGCCTTCTTCCGCGCCCCGGAATTGGCCTGGCTCGGCCGCCGCCTGATCAGCCTGGCTGTCGCCATGGGCGAGGCCCCGGCGCAGGCGATCGAGGAGTTCCCGCTGTGTTCGCCCGATGAACTGGCCGCGTTGGAACGACTAGCTGGTACTGCGCTGCCGGCAGCAGCGGCCTCGGCCACCTATGTCGGCCAGTTCCGCCGCCAGGCGGCGGCGACGCCGGCTGCGACGGCACTGGTCTGGGACGGCGGGGCGCTCGACTACGCCGGCCTCGATGCCTGGTCCGACAGCCTCGCCGGGCAGTTGCGCCAACTGGGCGCGGCGCGTGACACGGTCGTCGCCATCGCCATCGAGCGGTCGCCGGCCATGGTCGCCGCCCTGCTGGCCATCGGCAAGGCGGGCGCGGCTTTCCTGCCGCTCGATCCGGATGCGCCGCTGGCCCGCCTGGAAAGCATCCTCGAGGATGCCGCAGCGATTGCCTTGGTGATCCAGCTGGCATCGGCCGGGCGTTACGCCAGTCTGCCGATTCGCTGTTTCGCTGTGCCGCCGGCCGATGCCATCCCCGGCGAAAGCAGCCCCTTGCCGCTGCCGGCCGGGGATGATCTCGCTTATGTCTTGTATACGTCGGGTTCCACCGGGCGGCCGAAGGGGGTGATGGTCGGGCATCGGGCGCTTGCCGCCCGTCTGGCGGCCATCGCGGCGCTGTTCGAGGTGCAGCCCACCGACCGCAGCGGCCAGGCCACCCAGTTGGCCTTCGATCCGGCCCTGATCGAGTTGCTGGTGCCGCTGACCCATGGCGCCAGCGTCGCCCTGGCGCCGCCCGGACGGCTGGCGCCAGGCGCCCTTGGCCCGTTTGCGCTGCGCCACCAGGTGACGATGATGGCCCTGGTGCCGTCGACCCTGCTCGGTCTGCTCGATTCCTTGCCACGCCAGCAGGCAACGGCGCTGCGCATCGCCTGCTGCGGCGGGGAGGTGCTGGCGCCGGAGTTGGTCCGGCGCTTCCACGAGCAGACGGCAGCCCGCCTGCTCAACGTCTATGGGCCAACCGAAGCCATCATTTTTGCCACCGCCTGGGTCTGCCCGCCGCGCCTTGCCGACAGCGCGCTACCGATCGGCTATGCCATCGGCGGCACGCGCATCCGCATTCTCGACGAACGGGGCCGGCCGCTGCCCTTCGGTCTGGCCGGTGAGATCTGTATCGGTGGCGCCGCGCTGGCGGAGGGCTACCTGAACCGCTCCACGGCGACGCAGCAAGCCTTCATCGCCGATCCGCTGCTCGCCGGCGAACGGCTCTATCGCAGCGGCGATATCGGCTGGCTGGCAACGGATGGTCTGCTGCATTTCGTCGGTCGCCGCGACCGACAGGTCAAGCTGCGCGGCTATCGCGTCGAACTCGGCGAGATCGAGACCCTGCTGCTCGCCGGCGAGGGCGTGCGCCAGGCTGCCGTCAAGCTGGTCAACGGCAGCGGCCGGCCGGCGCTTCATGCCTGGGTAGCCGGCCCGCCACCGCTCGCCATCGATCGCCTGCGCCGCCATTTGGCGGCGCGCCTGCCGGACTACATGCTGCCGGCGGGCTTTTCCTGCCTGCCAGAGTTGCCGCTCGGAGCCACCGGCAAGATTGCCTATGATCTGCTGCCCGAGCCGGCGCCAGCCGCCGGCGAGATCGCCAGCCGGCCACCGTCCGGCCACCTGGAGCGCTCGTTGCTCGCCTTGTGGCGGCTGGCACTGAAGAACGAAAAGCTCGGGGTGACCGACAATTTCTTCGCTGTCGGCGGCGATTCGCTGGCCGCCGTCGATATCCTGGCCGGAATCGAAACCCTGCTCGGGCGGGCGGTGCCGTTGTTCCAGCTGACCGAGCATCCGACTGTCGAGCAGCTGGCCACCGTGCTCGCCGGCGGCGAACGCGCCGGCGGCAAGGAGGTCGTCCTGTCGCTGAGCCGGCAACAGGGGCGGCTACCGCTGTATCTGGCAGCTTCCGGCCATGGCGACCTGATCCGCTTCCGGCAACTTGCCGATGCCCTGGGCGACAGTTGCGAAGTGTTCATGCTGCAACCGCCGACGGGCAGCGCCGTTACCCGCATCGACGACCTGGCCGCCGAATATGCCCGACATATCGTCGACATCGGCCGGCCAGGCTTGCTGGCGGGTTTTTCCGTCGGTGGCATCACGGCGCTGGAAACGGTACGCCAGTTGCGCGCCGCTGGCTTCCCCGTGCCCCAGCTATGCCTGATCGATGCCGTCTATCCAGGCAGTATGCTGCGTAGCGCGGTGTTCTGGCGGGTTCTCGGCTGGGCGGCCCGCCACCTGCATGCCCAGGAGTTGAGCCTGAACGGTCGCCATCTCGGCGCACTGTTCAGCGATCAGGGGCTGTTGGCCCAGATCCGGGCCATCGCCAGCTATCAGCCCGAGCCGTGGGTGGGGGACGTCAGCCTGATCAAGTCCTCCGGGCTGCTGCGTTGGGACCGTTGGGCCTTCAAACCCTGGCGCAAACTGATGGGGCCGGCGCTGCAGGAATACGCGGTGCCCGGGCTACATGGTTCGGTTTTCGAAGCTGCCAATATCGGCGAACTGGCACAGGCGCTGCGCAGCTGCCTCGGTGCTTGTTCCCCGGAGGGCGCTTCGTGACGGCAGGGGAGGTCAGCGCGCTGCGTCGGCGCGCCCTGATTCTCGTTCTGCTGCTGATTGGCCTGGGCGGGCTCGCCGTGTTCTGGAAAATCCATGCTCCGTCCGATGTCGCGGGTTTCACTGCCCTGTTGTCGGAGCTGCGCCTGAGTGCCGGCGAACTGCCGGTCTGGGCGGCCGTCGGCTGCATCCTGCTGGCCAGCGTCGCGGCGGTTCCACTGGGCGCCATCATTGTCGTCAGCGCGCTACTTTTCGGCCCCTGGCTGGCGACTGCCTATATCCTGACCGGCGCAACGCTGGGCGGGGCGATTAGCTATGCCATCGGCGACTATCTCGGCCATCGCGGCCTTGAGCGTTTCGCCGGCGAGCGCATCAATCGCGTCAGCCGTCGCCTGGCCGAGCGCGGTGTACTGTCGGTTGTCATCATCCGCCTGCTGCCCATCGCGCCTTTCGCCATCGTTAACATGATCGCCGGCGCCTCGCATCTGCGGGGCCGTGATTTCATTCTGGGTACGCTGCTTGGGATGCTTCCGGGCACGCTGGTCATCAGCTTCTTGATCACCCGAATGCATTATTGGCTGCTTGGCTGAGCAATTGGCTGCTATCAACACCCACGCCGATTATTTGTTATCGATCGGGCGTGCTTCGGTGGGGGTAAAGTACTCTTCCCTGATGCGTTTTATGCCTTTTCTGATCAGGTGAGGAAGTAGGAGCTTTAGCGGCATGCGAAGGGCATGTCCTCTAAGATAAAGCAACGAACGCGCTAATGGCGTCAGTGCATCATTGCACGAGGGATGGTCTGGTAAGAGACCTCTTAGAAACAGTTGGTCGTCGATCAGTGTGCTGAATCGACTATGGCCATTCCGGTATATCCGATCAAGTTCTGCAGGGGGCACCGGATAACCCAGAACCAAGTGGACGTAACGCAGTGCGAGACCAAGCGGAGAGACAAGATCCAGTTCATTGGCGCGTTGGATCAATGACGGCCAGTCACCATCATCCTGTATCGATTCGGAGAGCAAATCGGCGATGTCGAACAGGTCTCTGAGTCCATGGTCAAACTCCCCGTCATGGAAGAGATGTACCGCGCTATGAAGAATCCTGTCGAAGGGGGCAAGTACGTAGGCCCCGGGGAATTCCGGACAGGGTACAGCTGAAGTGAAGAGCTGGGCCGGATCCAGGCGAAGGCCAGCGGTTAGCGGAACAATCGTGTGGTGAAGGTCGATGACGCTATGCCGACTTATGTGCCGCAACGGTGGAATTTCATGCATCCAGCGCCGGTAATACTCATCGTCATAGGCATCGTGCGGTGTACTTGCCCAACCATGCATCATGAGAAGTGTTTCCGCTTCCGAGATGCGTTCGCGCGGTACCAGCAAATCGATGTCATTGAACAGGCGGCATTGCGCAGGCTTTAGATCTGCAGCTTCGTATGCGGCGCCTTTAAGGAAGATCGGTGTGATGCCGCTACCCTCAAAGGCGTCGAGCAGATGATTGATCTCATTTACCGTTGCCTGCCGGAGATGACGTTGCTCCTCGATCGCCGCGTTCAGATGCCGAGTCACAGCTGCTGGGATACGTTGTAGATGCTCGTCATTCCACAACCCAACCGCTAGGCGGGGAAGCAGTCGCGCACTTCTCGCTTGCCGAATGCAGGTTTCCCAGTCGATCTCTGAAAAATCGTCCGTATACCTTGCAGTGAGCAGGGTGGGAATCAGCAGACTTTGATTATTCGGCGCGCGCATCGTCAAGCATGCCGTCAATGCGGCGAATGACATCTTCTAGATCACTGTAGCGAGCGGTGAAACTGTCGGCACGGTTCATCGTTGCGGCGATGGTTTCGAAGCCTCGTTCGCGCAGGATGCTGTAGTTGAAGGCATTGTCAATCAGCCGCATGAAGGTGTCCGCTTTTCCAAGGGGCTCCAACTGGGTTGCGGAGTCGGCGGTATAGCATGGAAAGATGATCCAGCGCGGCAGGACTGGTTCATCCGTGCGTGCCACGCTGTCTGTCGTTGGTTTCATATGCGCGACCGAGCCCTTGGCGGTATCGTGAATGGGGTCGGTAATCATCGCGTTTGGCGCGAACTGGCGCAGTACATCAATCGAGCGGTTCTTCAGGCTAATCGGGCGGCCGAGCGGATTGATCATGCCTGATGCTGGATCAATCAGGATCAGTTCATCTGAAAGCAGGCGCCATCCCCGATTCATCATTGCTGCACATAAGGTGCTTTTGCCTGAGCCTGAAGGGGCGGGAAGAATCAGCGCCTGGCCGCTACGTTCCAGGACCGCGCCATGAATGATTAGGAAGCTGTGAGCATGCGAGTAGATGCACCAGTTCATTCCCCATTCCAGCAGGGCAAATGCCTGTTGCGCGGCGAGCGGTTTGAATGGCACTGAACCATCGAATTCGAAAACGGATTGCGGCCGTATGATCCGACGTAAACCCTTGGCGTAGCGGATCGCGATATGGAAATCGGCAAATGTGGCGTTGTCGGCTATGGAAAAGTTCTCGTAGAGCCTTTCAATACCGGCAGCAACTGCCTCAAATGGGCTGCGAAGGGAGAAAACAAAGGGGCCAGTTCTGAGTCGGAGCCCTTCGCCTTTGAGGCGATCGGCGAGCTCGGCACGGGAAAGGGCATTAACTCTCACGAGCGATCAATCACAATCAGCCCGAGGTCGTGCAGGGCACCAATGCTCGCTTCCAGTAACGTATCGCGATTGGGGTCATCCCAGCCCAAGCGAGCCATGGCAAGAGACAGTTCGGGAGGTGCAAGGCCCCCGGTGGCCTCGTCAAGGGCGGCTACTACGAATCCATTCGGGTGTTTTAGCCACAGGGTATCGCCGGACCTACGGTCATACACCACTACTTCCCCGCCGTGATGCCACCAGCGGAAATGATGCGAGGAAAGGCGGAGCAACGGCTCGGATACGCTCAATCGACTAAATGGGATCTACGTATTTGTCTGTATCCCCATCGTACTTATTGTTAGCCTCTTGAAGCGTGTCCTTTAGTATCGAGAAAGCTGTGCCAGGGTTAGGGGACAAGGCTGCAAGTTGGAACATGCTGATCACTTTTTCAGGTGTATAGACGAAACCTTTGCCACTTGGGCTGCTGTTCGGGTAGGCAAATGCGTTTACAAATGCGCCGATAAGGTGCTTTCCAAGATTACTTGGGTTCTTATCGGATGCTCCCTCTTTCATGATCACTTCGAAAAGTGTCTTACCTGCGTAGAGAACCTGATCCTTGTAGTTGTATGAACCAAAAATACCCGTAAACGCGGCGGACTTGCTCACACTGGATGGCCAGTCATGGGTTTTCCAGTACCCCGCGGATTTGCCGCAACCGTCGAAGGTATGCTGCCCGGATAGATTTGCGGAGTCGAGTCCAGAGCGGGTGCATTTGTCACCACCCCAGGCCGAGCGGGAAGCGGCGATGGCAACCATCGCCGAAGCGCCAATACCCGATTTGATCAGCTTGCGCCGCTTCGACTGGTGGGGCAACGACTGGGATGTCTCTGTGCTGTTCGGAGTGGGGTCGATTTGATTTTGATCTTCAGTCATGAGAGTTGCCCGCCAAGATTTGAATGCTAGGTGTCAGTGATTCATCAATGCCGAATTTTCAGCATATGACTGTTGATTGATGTTAAGCAAAAAACGTTCCGGTATTCTTGTATGTGTTGAAAATCAGTCTTGTATGGTGCTTTGCGTTTTCTGAGGCAGGGATTCTGCCGCATCATCGGTAGCTAGTGTAAGAAAATTCGACAGAGCTACCTAGCGCTCAATGTCGCTCGATGTGAATTCTGACACGAGGCGTTTCAGGTAATTGGCCGGAATTGCATAGCTGATACCCGACGGTTGGCTCAGTGCTGACTCCTTGCTGCCTTTGATGAAGACCATGTTGATGACGCCGATGACCTCGCCGCTGTCGATATCGAAGACCGGGCTGCCGCTGTTGCCGGGGTAGGCGGTGGCATCGAGCTGGAAGATGTCGAAGGTGCCGCGCTTGATCTGGCGTATCGCCTTTTCATTCAATTGCCGGGCCGTGCCACCCGGTAGTTTGATCGGCGTGATCGAGGCCACCATGCCGCGATGGGTGACTGGTGAGAAGCCCAGTGCACCGCCGATGGGGAAGCCGGTGAAGCCGACCAGCTGCCCTTCGCGCACCGAATCCGAGTCGCGCAGCTGTAGGGCTGGCAGCGGTGGCCCATCGATGCGCAGGACGGCGAGGTCGTGGTCCGGGTCCCGGTTGAGCAGTCGGGCCGGCCGCAGTTGCGCGGAGCCGTCGCTGCCGCGTGCCTGGATGACCAGCACAGGGGCGTCCGGCCCCGCTTCTTCGGGCAGGACGTGCGAATTGGTTGCGACCAGGTTGCCATTGCCGATGACGAAACCTGTGCCGCGCATAACGAATGGCGGGCTGGCCGTCTTCTGGTAAGTGCCGACGACGACGACCGACGGTTTGACGCGGGCGATGGTGGCGATCATGTCCGCCGCCAGCGCCGGTAGCGCCAGGCAGGCGGCCAGCAAGCAGGCGGTGGTTGGCAGCAGCGGCTTCACATTAACCTGCGCTTGGTGATTTTTGGCAGGTCGGGTGAGGGGCTGGTGATGGCCGGGTCGAAGGGGTGCTCTTGGCGCTTGAAGATTTCACGGATGCGCCGGACATAGCCCCGGGTTTCCGGGTAGGGCGGAATGCCGCCATAGCGGTTCACGGTGCCTTCGCCGGCATTGTAGGCAGCGGCAACCAGTTCGACGTCCCCCTTGAAATAGGCGAGCAGCCAGCGCAGGTAGGCCAAGCCACCACGGATGTTCTGTTCCGGGTCGAAGGGTTTGCGGACATTGAAGCGTTGGGCCGTTTCCGGGATCAATTGCATCAGTCCCTGGGCGTTCTTCGGCGATATGGCACCCGGGTTGAAATTCGATTCGGCACGGATGATGGCCATGACCAGCCGCGGATCAACACCGTATTCCGGCGCCAACTTGAGCACCAGATCCATCACCTGGCGATGTTGCGGAAACTCCGTGATGGCGACGTCATGATCTTCGGCGGCGAGCAGGCATTCCGGAGCCTTTTCGGGCGGCTCGCCAACCTGGCGCAGCATGCGTTCGGCAAGAGCGTCGCCCTGTTTGACGGCCATGCTGAAGAACCAGGCTGCCGTCGCATCGTCGCGTGCAATGCCGCGGCCGTTGGCGTACATCCAGCCGAGGTTGTACTGGGCGACGACATCACCGAGCCGGGAGGCCTCGCAATAAAGTTGCGCCGCCTTGTCCGGGTCACGCGGTACGCCATCGCCATGCTCATGTTGGGTGGCTTCAAGGCGCAGGGTGGCCGCTTTCTCCACGTTGGCCGGGTCGGCCAGCACCGGCCGAACGCAAACGCCAACTGCTAGCAGCGCGCCTAGCGCCCAGGGCAGTGAACGAATGCGATGTCGGCCGGTTCGCGTCATCTGGATTCCTTACAGTCGCCAGAGATCAACGCCCGCATCGGCGAATGCCGTGCGGTCAAGCATGCTCTTGACGTCGGTGATGACGCCGTTCTCTTTCAGTCTCGATAGGAAATCGGCGGTAGTCCGGTTCTTGAATTCGCGGTGATTGACGGCGACGACGATAGCGGCCGAGGGCGGCAGGTCGTCCCAGGCGACGAGGTCGACTCCGTACTCGTGGCGCGCCTCACGGGCGTCGGCAACCGGGTCGTGCACGACGACGCGGGCGCCGTAGGATTCCAGTTCGCGGATGACGTCGATGACTCGCGAATTGCGCAGGTCCGGGCAGTCTTCCTTGAAGGTCAGGCCCAGCACGACGATCGGGCAGTCCTTGACCGGGTGGCCATTGCGGACCATCTGCTTGATCGTCTGCTCGGCGATGAACTTGCCCATGCCGTCGTTGATGCGCCGGCCGGCGAGGATCATCTCCGGGTGGTAGCCGAGTTTCTGCGCCTTATGCGTCAGGTAGTAGGGGTCGACGCCGATACAGTGGCCGCCGACCAGGCCGGGACGGAAGGGCAGGAAGTTCCACTTGGTGCCGGCGGCCTGCAGCACCTCCAGGGTGTCAATGCCGATCTTGTCGAAGATGATGGACAGTTCGTTCATCAGTGCGATGTTGAGGTCGCGCTGGGTGTTCTCGATGACCTTGGCGGCTTCGGCGACCTTGATGCTGGTTGCCTTGTGGACGCCGGCGGTGATGATGCTGCCGTAGATCTTGGCGACGGTGGCCAGGGTCTCCGGCGTGTCACCGGAGACCACCTTGACGATCTTGGTGACTGTGCGTTCCTTGTCGCCCGGATTGATCCGTTCCGGCGAGTAGCCGACGAAGAAGTCCTTCTTCCAGGTCTTGCCCGATTCGCGCTCGATGATGGGAATGCAGACTTCTTCGGTGGCTCCGGGATAGACCGTCGATTCGAAGACGACGATGGCACCCTGCTTGAGATTCTGGCCGACCGATTTTGAGGAGCCGACCAGCGGGCTGAAGTCGGGTTGATGCGCGTCGTCGACCGGTGTTGGCACGGCGACAATGACGAAATCGGCGTCTTTTAGGGCTGCCGGATCGGTACCTACTTCCAGCAGGGTGGCCGCTTTCAGGTCTTCCGTGCTGACTTCGCCGGTCGGATCGACGAATTGTTTGTAGGCGGCGACTTTCTCCGCCGACAGGTCGAAACCGATGGTGCGGAATTTCTTGCCGAACTCGACGGCTAGCGGAAGTCCGACATAACCCAGGCCAACGACTGCGATTGTTGTCATTTGTTACTCATAATAAATACGTTGCAAACAGATTTCTGTTTAGTTGTCGCCAAAGAGGCAGCGACGAATCAATTGACGTGCGCTTACAGTTCCTTCTGCATACGGGCGACCTCGGCCTGGCCGGGGAACTTGTCGCCCAGTTTGGCCAGCGCCTCGAGTTCCTTGCGGGCTGCATCCTTCTTGCCATCGCTGATCAGCACGCGGGCCAGATTGAGCTGAATCAGTGCCGCCTTCGGCGCGATCTCCATCGATTTGCGCAGTAGCTCGACAGCCTTGGCTGTTTCGCCTTTGTCCGCCAGCAGCATGGCCAGGGTATCCATGAAGGCCGGCTGGTTGGGAGCCAGCTGATTGGCCTTCTCGGCGTACTCGATGGCCTTCGGCGATTTCAAGCGGCCGGATACCCAGGCCAGATTGTTGAGCACCATCGGATTGTTCGGCTGCAGCGTCAGCGCAGTCTGATAGTGCTGGGCCGCCACGGCGAATTCCTTGCGCGACGTGGCGACATCGCCCAGATGGAGGCGCAGCGCGATGTCCTTGGGATGCTCCTTGAGCCAGCTGGTCGCGCTACGTTCAGCTTCGGTCGCATTACCCGAGGCGAGCAGCGCGGAATGCAGCTTGACCGCCAGTTCCGGTGAAGGCGCCAGTTTCATCCCGTTGCGATAGGCAGCGATGGCCTCCGGCCAGGCCTTGCCCGTGCCATGAATGTCGCCTTCGAGCACGAAACCCGCCGCTTCCTTGGGGCGCTGCTTCTGTACCTGGCGGGCCATGTCGACGGCCTCCCTGGTCTTGCCTGCCTCCATGTGCATCAGGATCTGGGCACGCTGGGCATCAAGCAGATCCGGTTTGATTTCGAGCGCTTTCCGGACGCTTTTCGCCGCTTCATCGCGGTTCTTGTTTGCCATATGGACTTCGGCCAGACGCATGTGCGCGAGCGGCGACAGTGGCTGCATCGCGGCCAGCTTGCCGAAAGTGCTCAGGGCCTGGTTCAGCTCGCCCGCGGCATGCTGCGCGCGACCGAGGGCATCGAGAAGCTCCGGCTTGTCCGGCAGCGCTGCGACGGCTTCATTGGCAGCCGTCAGGGCCTTCTTCTGATCCTTCGCCTGCAAGTGATACTGGATCAATGCCAGGCGGGGCGCGATTTCTTCCGGGTTGGCCGAAATCGCCTTGCCGATCAGCCCGCTGACCTCGTCGGCAGAACCGCCGCTATTCGCCCGCAGCTCGGCCAGCGCCAGCAGCGCCTGGATGTTTTTCGGATCGACCGCCAGCACATTGTCGAAGCGCTTGCGGGCATCTTCAGGCTTCTTGTCGGCCAGATCGAGGGTGGCGAGGCTGGCGGCAGCCGGGAAGAAGGTCGGGCTGAGGGCCAGTGCCTTTTCGAAACTGGTGCGCGCACCGGCAATGTCGCGTTTGCCAAGCAGCGTGCGGGCGCGCAAATTGTGCGGAGCGGGATTGTCCGGCTGTTTCTTTTCCAGACTGTCGATGGCCTTCAGCGCCTTGTCGATCTGTCCGGTTTGCAGGTAAGCGGAAACCAGGGCGAGGTCGGCCGTGGTGCCGGTATCGGCTTCCGCGATCTGCTCGAGTTCGGCCAGGGCACCGGTATTGCCCTGGGCCAGATGGGCGATGGCCAGCGAAGTCTTGCGCGCCGTGCTGTCCGGGTCGAGCTTGCTCGCCTTGGTGAAGTACTCCGTAGCTTTTTTGGGGTCGCCGTTCTGCAGGTAGGTTTCACCCGCTAGGGAAAGCAGCGTCGGGTCGGTGTCGATCTTGTTGATGACCGGTTGCAGTGCGGACAGTGCCTTGGCCGGTTGCCCCGAGCGCAGGTAGGTGGAAACCAGCAGGCGGCGGGCCAGCGGGAGCTCGGGAGCTTTCTGCAAGGCCTTGCCCAGATAGGCTTCGGCCTGGATCAGCGAGCGCAACTGGAATTCGACGGCGCCGGCCAACTGCAGGGCATTGGGATTGTCCGGGGAACTCTTCAGCAACTGCTGCACCAGTTCGCGCGCTGCCTTGAAGTCCTTGCGCTGATAGGCGCCCTGGGCATCGAAATAGACGGTTTGCGGATGCTTCGGTGCGACTTTCTTCAGTTCCTCGATCTGCTTGCCGGCCTCGTCGATTTTCCGTTGCTGCAACAGCGAGGCAATGGCTGCCGAGTGGGCCTGCAGATAGTCGGGCTTCGCCGCGATCGCCTCGCGATAGGCGGCCAGTGCACCATCGCGGTTGCCCTTGGCGGCGAGCAAGGAGCCACTCAGCAGCAAGGCTTCGGGGTTTTTCGGGTGGCTGGCCAGAATCTTGTCGACAATCGCCTGTGCCTCGTCGAACTTGCCGCTACTGGCCCGGATGCGGGCATCGCTGATCTGCGCCGGAATATAGTCGGGCTGTGCGGCGAGCGCAGCGGCCAGTTCGGTCGCGGCGATATCGCGCTTGCCCTGGATTATCCAGGCCGAACTCAGGGCTGTCTTCAAGGCGGCCTTGGCTTCGTTCGAGCCGAGTTCGGTCTGGCCGAACTCGTCGGTCAGTTTCTTCGCCTGCCCGGCCGACAGCATGGCCTGGGCGAGCAGGGGGGTGGCCTCGTCAGTGGCGAACTTCAGGTTGAGCGCAAAAGGAAGCGGGCTTCGCCGAGATTCGGGTCGGCTTGCAGAGCATTCTTCAACTGGATGACCGCCGCCTTGCTGTCGTTCTTGGCCAGGAAATCCTTGCTCGAGGCGATCAGCTGCTCCGGGCTATCGCCGCCGCAGCCGCCGAGAAAGGCCGCCAGCAGGGCAGTTGAAATCGCGGAGGAAATGATCGAGGTGCGCTTTTTCATGAGGCTTACTTTCGCAGGTTGGGGCTACTTGAGACCGAGGCGATGCAACAGGTCGTAGAGGGTGGGACGGCTGATACCGAGAATTTCGGCGGCGCGTACCAGATTGCCGTTGGCGCGGCCGAGCGCGGTGACCACGGCGCCACGTTCGGCATCGTCACGAATCTTGCGCAGATCGATGAATTCCGAGGGGCTTTCGCCATCGGTTTCGAGGCCGATGTCGTCGCGGGTGATCTGGGCACCATCGGCCATGATCACGGCCCGCTTGATGCAGTTTTCCAGTTCGCGGACGTTGCCTGGCCATGGGTGAGCCTCGATGGCGCGAATGGCATCTTCGGTCAGGGTCATGCTGCCGCAATTTTGCTCGTTGGCGAAGCGGCGGACGAAGGCGTGGGCGAGCAGCGTCGCATCGCCGTTACGCGCGCGCAGCGGTGGAATGTTGATGACGATTTCGGCCAGGCGATAGAACAGATCCTCGCGGAAGCGGCCTTCCTTGATCAGTGTCTTGAGATCCTGATGGGTGGCGCAGACGATGCGCACATCGACCGGGATTTCCTGGCGGCCGCCCAGGCGCTCGACCACGCGCTCCTGCAGAAAACGCAGTAGCTTGGCCTGCAGCGGGTGGGGCAGGTCGCCGATTTCGTCGAGCATCAGCGTACCGCCGTCGGCGCTCTCGATCTTGCCCGGCGTCGTCTTGGCAGCGCCAGTGAAGGCGCCTTTTTCGTAGCCGAACAGTTCGCTTTCCAGCAGATTGTCGGGAATGGCTGCGCAATTGATGGCAACGAAACGCTCGTTCTTGCGCGGCGATGCCTCGTGCACGCCACGCGCCAGCACTTCCTTGCCGGTGCCGCTTTCGCCGAGCAGGAGCACGGTGGCGTTGCTGCCGGCGACTTTTTCGACGGTGCGGCAGACACGTAGCATTTCCGGGCTGCGCGTCAGCAGGCCGGCCAGCGCGTCCGGGTGCTGCGAGGCCTGCAGGCGGCGGTTCTCCTGCTGCAGGTCGTACAGGCGGTAGGCACGCTCGATGGTCAGGGACAGGAGTTCCGGCTCGAAGGGCTTGGCAAAGAAGTCGTAGGCGCCGAGACCAATGGCGCGCAGCGCATTGGCCCGGTCGTTCTGGCCGGTGAGGACGATGACCTTGGTGTCCGGAGCGGCCGAAAGAATCTGTTCGAGCAGACGGAAGCCTTCGGAAACGGAATCGGCATCGGGCGGCAAGCCGAGATCCATGGTGACCACGGCCGGATGGTGACGGTGAATCTGGCTCAGTGCACTTTCGCGGTCGCCGGCGGTCAGCGTTTCGAACTGGTCGAAGGACCAGCGCAACTGTTTCTGCAGCGCCGGATCATCCTCGACGATCAACAGGGGGCGCGGTTTTTCCGTAGTCAAGCGGATTCCTTTTCACGCAAATCGGATTCGGTGCGAACAGCGAACAACGGGAGGACGACGGTGATGCGCGTTCCCTTGCCGGGTTCGCTGTCTACCAGCATTTCGCCGCCCAGCTCGCGGATGTATTGCGCGCTCTCATAGGCGCCGATGCCCATGCCCGCCTGCTTGGTGCTCTGGAAGGGCTTGAACAGACGCTCGCGAATGAATTCCGGGGTCATGCCGTGGCCGGTGTCGCTGACTTCCAGTGCCGCCCGGTCGCCGCGCCGCTCCAGCGTCACCGCGACGCGGCCGCTCGCGTCGGTGGCATCCAGGGCGTTCTGTACCAGATGGCCGATGACCCGTTCCAGGCGTTCCACATGGCCGCGCGTCGCCAGTTTTTCATGCAGCTGCAATTCGACGCTCCTCCCTTGGTCCGCCTTTTCCCGGCGGATGCGTTCGATGACGTCGGGAAGATTAACACCGCAGGCGGTCCCCGGGGGCGTGGCCCCTTCGCGCAACTGCATCATCAGTTGGCGCATGCGTTCGACCGAGTGTTCGACGGTCATCAGCATGTCCTGCTGGAACTCCGGATTGTCGCGATGGCGCTCGGCATTCTTCAGCATCAGGGCCAACTGGGTGACGATGTTCTTCAGATCGTGCACGACGAAGGCCGACATCCGGTTGAAGGCGTCGAACTTGCGCGCCTCGAGCAGGGCTTCGGTGGCCTGCATGTTGGCCAGGAAGCCGGCGGCCTGGCAGGCCGCCGTGCGCAGCAGGTCGTTGACTTCCCAATTGACATCGATCGGCGTTCGGGCGCTGGCCAGGATGACGAAACCGGTCATCTGGCTGCCAACCATCAAGGGCACGATCAGCCAGGCATTCGGCAGTGCGGACAGCCAGGGCGGGATTTCCAGTTCGCCGTAGCGCCCCGGGTAGCAGCGGAATTCCTCGAGATTGACTACCCAGCCGCTGGAAACAAGGAACTCGATCAGCGGCGAATCGGCCGCCTCCTGGGCGTCGCTGACCGGAATGTTCCAACGCGCCGTCTGGCGGTAGCTGTCCTGGCCGGCTTCGCGCAGCCACAAGCCGCCGGCCGGGCTTTCGACCATCGCCGCCAGGCCTCGGATGACTTGCTGTCCCATGGCCTGCGGCGAATCCTGGGCGGCCAGCGTACGCGTGAAGCGCAGCCATTCCTCGCGATAGTCGTAGCGATAGCGGAAGAAATGCTTGCCGACAAGCACCCGCATCTTCGCCCGGACCGAGCCCGAGACAGTCAGTACGCCGAGCCCGAGCATGGCGGCGAAGATCAGCGCCAGTTGCAGTGCCCGCCCCCAGTCGCCGCCGAAATAGCGTACGTAATAGCCGACCCCGGCCATGAACAGCAAGTAGAGACCGGCCATCAGCAGCGTCGCCGAGTGGAAGGCGGCGCGCTGCGACAGGCGGATCTTGGTCGTCCAGTCGCGACTGCGCAGGGTCGCCAGCAGCAGCAGGGGTACCGTCAGCGCATGGACGACACCGCGCACGGCGAAGGCATCCGGGTCGAGGCGGTTGAACATCAGGGCTTCGGAGAACACGTAAATGTCGAAGACCATCTGGCCGGCCAACGCCAGGCACAGCGGCTTGATGTTCCACAGCGAGTCGTCGGCGACGCCGCGGAACAACTGCTCGACCAGCATCAGGCCGAGGACCGGCATGGCCAGGGCGAGGAGCAACGCCGTCCGCAACCACTGTTCGGCAGCGAGCAGGCCGAAGGCCAGCGATAGTTGCCAGGCAAGGGCGCCGCCGATACTCAACCAGCAGGCCGGCGTCAGCCAGCCGGGCAGCGGGCTGCGGCTACCGGTACTGGCCGGACGCAGCAGCAGGATCAGGAAGGCGAACCAGGCGCCATGGCGCAGCACGTCGCTCAGCGACGAGGCAAACAGCAGGACCGGGTGGGCGGCGGCAAAGGATGCCCAGGATATGCCGGTCCACAGCAGTGAGGCGGCGACGGCCAGGAACATCCAGCGGACGCGTGGGCCGGATTGCAGGGGCGGACCGAGCACCAGCAGATAAGCGGCAAAAAGGGCGTAGGCCCCCGCGGCAATGCCAAAGCTCCAGACAATCAGTGGTGCCGATGCAGTTTCCATGCGGGGTCAGGAAGGACGCCGCAACAGGAGCGGCGTCCGTGGTTTATTGGGCACCCTTGCCGGTGAGGACGACACCGACGGTTTCGAAGAGCACCAGGATATCCAGGAACAATGAATGATTCTTGACGTAGTACATGTCGTACTGGAGTTTTTCGGCCGAATCCTCGACCGTCGAGCCATAGTGGTAGCGCACCTGGGCCCAGCCGGTGACGCCCGGCTTGACGCTGTGGCGCACGGCGTAGAAAGGGATTTCCTTGGTCAGCTGGTCGACGAAGAAAGGGCGCTCGGGACGCGGGCCGACCAGGCTCATGTCGCCCTTGAGGACGCTGAACAGTTGCGGCAGTTCGTCGATGCGCAGTTTGCGGATGATCCTGCCGACGCGCGTGACGCGATCGTCCTGCTTGGTGGCCCAGATCGGCTTGCCGTCTTTCTCTGCATCGCGGCGCATGCTGCGGAACTTGATGACGTTGAACAGCCGGCCGTTGAGGCCGACGCGCTCCTGGCGATAGAGGATGGGGAAGCCATTCTCGATGACGATGGCCAGCGCGGCGATGGCCATCATCGGCAAGGCCAGAATGATCAGGATGCTGGCGCAGACGATGTCGAACAGCCGCTTGACCACCGTGCGCAGCGTTCCCTGGCGGAAGCCGTCGCCGAAAATCAGCCAGCCGGCATACAGCGATTCGAGGCGGATCTGGCCGAGCGTCTGTTCGAAATGGCTGGCCAGGTCGAGCACGCGAATGCCCTGCAGCTTGCAGTCGAGCAGTTCGCGCAGCGGCATGGCACCGCCGCGGCGCTCGCTGAGGGCGACGACGATCTCGTCGGCCTTGTGGGCCAGGGCAGAGTCGGTCAGCGAACGCTCGCGTGACAGGACCAGATTGCCGGGAACCGAGGCAACTTCCTCATTGGGCGCGGGATAGAAGCCGACGATCTCGGCTGTCGGGTCGGATTTGTTCAGCGCCCGCTTGACGGCCAGCGCCTGCGGGCCGGAGCCAAAGACCATGATGCGCCGGGAGAGGAGACTGGCTGCCGCCGGATGGGTCGTCGTGACCCGGGTGACCAGCATGCCGAAGACGGCGGACATCGCCGAGAGTTGCAGGAATTCCTGGCTGACGCCGGTCAGCGGCAGCAGGGCATAGATACCGTAGGCGACCGGCACCGCCAGGTAGAGGGAGAGTACGGCCCGGGCACGCGTGTCCATCGGCGTGCGCTGACTCAGGCGCTGGTAGAAACCCAGCCAGGAATTGATCACCAGCATGGCCGCGGCAAGCAGCGCGGCAAACAGCAGAACCTGCTTGTGATCGACCGGCAGGTCGTTGTCGATCCACATCATGGCGATCACGATGCCGACCATCACGAAGGAAAAATCGAACAACATCTGGACGACCGAACGCCAGCGCAACCAGTGATTGAATACTCTGATCATGATCAGTTCCCGTTCCTTCCCTGCATAACGTCAATCTTCGAGAATCCGGCCCCTGCCGAGGTGCTTGGCGGGCTTTTCTTGATTGCGGCATTCCGGCAGTGCGGTGCAAAAGGCGGAAAGCCAGCGTGTTGAACGGATTCTAGGAGGCCGGGCAGATCATGCCTGTGCAGTATTTCACGATGACTTCCAATTGGCGGCAGGGGGGTCGAGGCGCTTTGCTCCCAAGCTTGGCTTGGCGGCTTGTGGCGTGGGCGGGTGGGGCGAGCCAAGGCGGCGGTTTCGGCTGGTCGATGCAGCAAAATCATCATTTTTTTTCGTTCGGGCTCCGAGTGGAGCGGTGGTGCTGCTGCGAATAATGCGGATTGGATTCCTTGAGGGCGGGCAAGTCTACCGTGTAAGTGGCGGAAAAGCTCTATCACCAAAGTGATAGGACAACGGCAATGATGACGATGCGCTTGAATGCGGTTCCGCATCCCGGGGGGCCTGGTGTATAAGTCGGCTATCCAATCAACATCAAACACACGGGTGGCGAGGTGCCGGCAATGGTGAACGGGACGTTGAAGACAACACGAAAAATGGTGCACCGGGTATTGCGCCGGATGCTGGCCTCACTGCCGCGCGAAACCCGTTTTGCCGTCTATCGCTCCTTCGTCGATTGCGACCCGGCGCCGAGCGACCGCCTGCAGCTCAAGATTGCAGATACTCGCGAGGAACTGGAGGCCAGCTTCTCGTTGCTGCACGACGCCTATGTCGATGCCGGGTTCATGAAGCCCGACCCCTCCGGAATGCGGGTCACCATCTACCATGCGCTGCCGACGACCACGACCCTGTGTGCCAAATGGGATGGCGAGGTGGTCGGCACCATCTCGCTGATTCGCGAAAGCGCCTTCGGTTTTCCCCTGCAGAAAATCTTCGACCTCAGCGGCGTCCGGCTCAAGGGCGGCAACCTGGCGGAAGTTTCCGCCCTGGCGGTGCATCCACGCTTTCGCAAGACCGGCGGCGCCATCCTCTTTCCGCTGATGAAGTTCATGTACGAGTACGCAACCAAGTACTTCGACACCCGGCACCTGCTCATCGCGGTCAATCCCAATCGCATCGAGATGTACGAATCGCTGCTTTTTTTCGAGCGGCTGACGGCCAATGTCGTCGAGAACTACGATTTCGCCAATGGCGCGCCGGCCGTCGGCGCGGCGCTCGATTTGCAGCAGGCACCGGCCATCATGGCGCCGGCCTATGCCGGCAAGCCGCCGCGCAAGAATCTGCTGGCCTATTTCACCGAGTTTCGCCTAGCCAACCTGCAATTGCCCAACCGCCGCTATTTCACCACCAACGACCCGGTGCTCACCCCGTACTTGCTCGACCATTTCTTCAACTGCCGTACCCAGGGCTTCGCCAATCTCGATGCGCGCAAGAAGGCCCTGCTGCATTCCATCTACGACCTGCCCGCCTATCGCGACATCCTGCCCGAACTGCCGGCGCATGGTGACGGCGTCAAACTGCGCCAGCACCAGCGCTACTCCGTCAAATGCCCCGGGCGGATACGGCTGGATGCGGCGCAAGGTGGCGGGGGCGAGTTCGACGTCCAGGTCATCGAGGTGTCCGAATACGGCTTTCAGGCCTATGCCCGCGAGGGGCTGCCGCTCAATGTCTGGAGTTCAGCCACCGTGCAGCTCGGGCGCACCGAGATTTCCGTGGTCAAGGCCCTGGCCGTGCGGGATCAGGCCAACGGTTTCAACGGTTTCTACGGTTTTCGCGTCGGCGAGCCGGACCTGGTCTGGCGCAAGTTCGTCAGTGCCCTGGAAAACGGGCACACCCACGAGGACCTGGAACACTCGACGATGTTTCTCGCCTAGACCAGTACCTCGGTCACCGGCGGATGGCCGAGGAAGGCCTGCGGACTGGCGCTCGCCCCGTAGGCGCCGCTCTGGAAGACGACCACCAGATCACCGAGTTGCGCCATCGGCAGTTCCATCCGGTCGGCCAGCAGATCGAGCGGGGTGCACAGTGGGCCGACCACCGAAACCGCCTCCGTATCGGTAGCCCCCATCCGGTTGCCGATGGCCACCGGGTAATTTTTGCGAATGACCTGGCCGAAGTTGCCGGAAGCCGACAGATGATGATTCAGGCCGCCGTCGACCACCAGGTAGGTTTGCCCGCGCGACACCTTGCGGTCGATCACCCGGGTCACGTAGATGCCGGCCTCGCCGACGAAATAGCGGCCGAGTTCGATGACCAGTTCGGCCTGCGGCATTTCAGCGGCGGCGCGGGCGGACAGTTCGGCCAGATTGGCGCCAATCGGTGCCATATCCAGGCGTTGTTCGCCGGGGAAATAGGGAATGCCGAAGCCGCCGCCGAGATTCAGGAAGCGCACCGGCGCCGGCGCATGTTCGGCCAGCCGACGGGCCAGTTCCCAGGATTTCTGCTGGGCTTCGCAGATCGCCTCGGCCTTCAGGTTCTGCGAGCCGGCGAACAGGTGGAAGCCCTCGAACTGCAGGCCGGCGGCGCCAATCTCGGCCAGCAACTGCGGCACCAGCTCGGCATCGACGCCGAACTGCTTTGGCCCGCCGCCCATCTTCATGCCTGAACTTTTCAGCTCGAAATCCGGATTGACCCGCACCGCCACCCGCGCCGGGCAAGCGAGTTCGCCCGCAGCTGCCGCCAGCACGCCGACTTCGCGGAAGGATTCGACATTGACCAGGACGCCGGCCGCCACCGCCTGACGCAACTCCGCATCCCGCTTGCCGGGGCCGGCGAAACTGATTGTCTGCGGATCGGCCCCGGCATCGAGGGCCACCTTCAGTTCGCCGGCCGAGGCGACGTCGATCCCGTCGACCAGCCCGGCCAACAGCCCGACCACGGCCGGCAGCGGGTTGGCCTTCATGGCGTAGTGCAGCTTGATGGAAGCGGGCAGCGCGGCGCGCAGTTCCGCCACGCGCGCCGTCAGCAGGCCGCGGTCATAGGCATAGAAAGGCGTCTGGCCGACCCGGGCAGCCAGGCGCTCGAGCGGCAGGCCATTGACCAGCAACTGACCGTCGGCGACGGCAAACTGGGTCATCGGGGCGTGGAAAGGCAGGGCGCGGGAGGCGGTGGCAGACATCGATAACTCTTCCTGTTAGGCGGGCTTGTTCAGCCAGTGTTCTTGTCGACCCATTCGGCCGCCAGCGTCTTGCGGTCGATCTTGCCGTTTGGGTTGCGTGGCAGCGGCCCGCTGCGCACTTCAATGCCGGCCGGCACCATGTAGGCCGGCATGCGTACCCGGCATTCGGCGAGCAGGGCGGCGACGTCGAGCGCGCCGTCGGCCGGCGGCGTGGCGATGACCTGGATGGCCTGGCCGAGTCGGTCGTCGTCGACGCCGAAGGCCACGCATTCGCCAACCAGCTTGGTGGCGTAGAGAATTTCCTCGACCTCGGTCGGGCTGACGCGATAACCGGAAGTCTTGATCATCTCGTCGCGGCGGCCGATGAAATAGAGGAAGCCTTTCTCGTCCATGCGCACCGTGTCGCCCGAGAAGACGGCGATTTCCGGTAGCACCAGTCCGGCCTCACGGCCCGGCGCATGCACCGGCAGCGGTTTGTAGCGCTCGGCGGTCTTTTCCGCATCGTTCCAGTAACCCAGGCCGACCAGGGCGCCGCGATGTACCAGTTCGCCCGGCTCGTTCGCCGCGCAGGGCGAGCCATCCTCGCGTAGCACCAGGATTTCGGCATTGGGAATGGCCTTGCCGATCGAGTCCGGGCGCTTGTCAACTTCGGCGGGCGGCAGGTAGGTCGAGCGGAAGGCCTCGGTCAGGCCGTACATCAGGAAGGGCTTGCTCTGCGGCAGGTGGCGGCGCAGGGCGTCGAGCGTCTGGCGCGGCAGGCGGCCGCCGGTACTGGCGAAATAGCGCAGGTGGCCGGTGATGCTTTCCGGCCAGACCAGTTGGCTTAGCTGGATGTACAGCGGCGGCACGGCGGTCAGGCCGGTGACCTGCTCGCGTTCGATGGCCTTGATCACGTCGCGCGGCAACAGGTAGTTGAGCAACACCACCCGGGCGCCGACATGGAAGGCCGTCGTCAGCTGACTGAAACCGGCATCGAAGGACAGCGGCAGGGCGGCCAGCAGCGTATCACCGGCATGGTTTTCCAGGTAGCAGGCAACGCTCTTGGCGCCGGCCACCATGTTGCGGTGCGAGAGCACCACGCCCTTGGGTTTGCCGGTGCTGCCGGAAGTGTAAAGAATGCCGACAACATCGGTGTCGATGACCCGGTGAGCGGGCGCCGGCGGCGCATCGAGCAGGGCGCTCCAGCGCACGATATTGAGCCCCCCGAGAACGGGCAATGGATCGCCGGCGTCGAGCACGACGACATGGCGCAGGTCGTGGCAGGCGGGCAGGGTGTCCTGCAGCAGGGCCAGGCGTTCGGGCGAGGTGACCAGCACGCGGACATTGCAGTCGCGCAAGATGTAGCCCACCTGTTCCGCCTTGAGCAGCGGATTGAGCGGCACGAAAACGCCGCCGGCCGCCGGCGCGCCGAAGCTGGCGATCACCGTCTCGCAGCGCTTTTCCAGATATATCGCAAGCCGCTCGCCGCGCGCCAGGCCGAGGCCGATCAGGCCGTTGGCAAAGCGGGAAACGGATTCCTGCAGTTCGCCGTAGTTGAGAGTGGTCTTGCCGTAGGTTAAGGCAGGTGACTCCGGCGCGCGTTTAGCGCTGATGGCAACGAGATCTTGCAGAAGCTCAGAGTCGGGCGTGTGGTTTCGCAAAGGGTTCGAGGCTAAATAACGGGTTTGTATTTTTCCGTCACAGCAGAAACAAAACTTTCCGCTTCTTTGACTATGGAATTTGCCTGCTGCAGTCCAATATCCTCGCCGGTATAGTCTGCCAGGAGCCGGATACTCTCTGCCTTGTTCAGGGACTTGCCAAGTTCATGTGGAAATATTCCAGCCAATACGAGATGTTTTCCGAATGCGGCTATCAGCGAACTATGCTTTTTGGTTTCGCCTGGATTTGTGCGGGCTCCAGACCACAGCAGGGCTGCGTGAGCAGCATTGAACATCGCGTAGTAGGCGCGATTGCATGCACCATCGAGTTCGTTGCCGGCAAGCAGCAGTTTTGCCGCTGAGACAGCATGCAGGGCTTTTTCCAGATATTGCTCGGGAGTCAAAGCGCCACTCCGTCATGGCGAATGTTCTCGATCAATGCGGGATTGTTAAAAGTTTCCGGGTGTTCCCATTCGCTTTGCCAGAGAGGGAGTGCTTCTATCCGCACACCGGTTTCGAGCATGAGGTCATAAGCGATATCGGCCATTTTCACCGCTTCGTCGACGCGCCTCCCGGGGTGTCCGCGCAGTAGCACGGCGATATCCGTGTCGCTTTCTGGCTGAGCATCACCGCGCGCGCGGCTTCCGAAAACATAAGCGCCAGTTATCTCAAACTGCGCAGCGAGGCGCTGCACGAACTGGCGAGCGACCCGTTCAATGTCGGGAGCGACGACTCTGGTGCTATGCATGAGTGGGGCAGTCATTAAGCGGATCAGGAAATATACAACACAGCGTTTTCAGCCATTCGTGGCCTAAATCACGTATGACGAAGTGCAGTATCTCACAGTTGAAACGGCGTTCTCCCCCCTATAATTTGGCCTCCCCATTCTGGTGCACCTGGAGCATGGCTTGAATACAAAAAATGAAGTACTGGCGCTTCTCGACGAAGTTCTCAGCCTGCATGGCCGGGTCTTGGGAACCTCTCCGGATACGCCACTGCTGGGGGCGGTTCCGGAGCTTGATTCGATGGCCGTCGTGGCCTTGATTTCCGGGATGGAAGAGCGCTTCGGTTTTGCCGTCGCCGATGACGAAATCGAAGGGACGACCTTTGCCACGCTGGGTTCGCTGGTCGCCTTCGTCGACAGCAAGCGGGCGGCCTGACCGTGCAGCGTTGGCAATAAAGCGGCCATTGGTCGTGCAAGCCTTTTTCCTTGCGGGCGATGCCGGCCGGCGCTTCTGCCTTTATCACCCGGCAGAAGGCGCTACGGAACGGGGGGCGGTCATTTATCTCCATCCGTTTGCCGAAGAGATGAACAAGTCGCGGCGCATGGCGGCACTGCAAGCGCGGGCCTTGGCCGAGGCCGGTTACGCGGTCCTGCAGATCGATCTGGCAGGCTGCGGCGATAGCGCCGGCGAATTTGTCGACGCCGACTGGCCGGCATGGCTGGCCGATGTCGAACTCGCCTATCGTTGGCTGCGCGAGCGGAGCAGTGCACCACTGACCCTCTGGGGCATGCGCCTGGGCTGCCTGCTGGCGGTCGACGCCGCGGCGCGCTTGCCCGAGCCCGCCAACTTTCTTTTCTGGCAGCCGGTGATCTCCGGCAAGCAGCACTGGCAGCAATTCCTCCGCCTCAAACTGGCCGGCGAACTGCTGGCCGGGGCCGGCACGGAAGTCGTCGGTGAGTCCGCAAGCCGATCGCTGGCGGACGAGCCCGTCGAAGTGGCTGGCTATACCGTCAATCCCCGTCTCACCCAGGCCCTGATGCAGGCCGAATTGCAGCCGCCGCCACGGCCCGCCCGCCTGAGCTGGCTGGAGATCGGCCGGCGGCAGGAGGCCGGGGTGCTGCCTGTGTCGCAGCAAACCATCGACCAATGGCGGGCCGCCGGATTCGTCGTCGATGCGGCGGTCGTTTCCGGCCCCGCCTTCTGGCAGACCGCCGAGATCGAAGAGGTGCCGGCGCTACTTGAAGCAACGCTGCAAGCGCTGGCCGGCCACGCATGATCCCGGCCGAGCAGCCCATCGTCTTTACTTGTCAGGGTGAGAGCCTGCTCGGCATGCTGGCCGCCCCGGCGTCGCCCGCCGCGGTCGGTGTGCTGATCATTGTCGGCGGCCCGCAGTACCGCGCGGGCAGTCATCGGCAGTTCGTGCTGCTGGCCCGCGCACTGGCCGCGGCCGGGTATCCGTGTTTTCGCTTCGACCATCGCGGCATGGGCGACAGCACCGGCGAGGCGCAGGATTTTTCCGCCAGCGGGCCGGATATTGCCGCCGCCCTCGATGCCTTCATGGCCAACAGCCCCGGCTTGCAGCGCGTCGTCCTCTGGGGGCTGTGCGACGCTGCATCGACCAGCCTCATGTACTGGCATGAAACCCGGGATCCACGCGTGGCCGGCATGGTCCTGCTCAATCCCTGGATGCGTTCGGAGCAGACGCTGGCCCAGGCCCGCATTCGTTACTACTACCTGCGCCGTCTGCTGGACCGCGATTTCTGGGCGAAGATCCGGCGCGGTGGCTGGAATCCCTGGCGTTCCCTGCAGGATCTGCTGGCCAACCTGCGTCGAGCTGGTCGGCCCGACAATGCGGCGGCCGGCGATTTTCGCGAGTCCATGCTCAGCGGCTGGAGAACCTTTCCCGGGCCAAGCCTGTTGATCCTCAGCGGCAACGACATGACGGCGGCCGAATTCCTCACGGCGCTCGGCAATCGGCCCGATGGGCCGGCGCTGCTCGCCAGGCCGTCGGTCACCCGGGTCGATGTGGCGGGAGCCGACCATACCTTTGCCAAGGCGGCGTGGCGAGATGCCGTGCTTCGGGTGATGCTGGCGTGGCTGCACAAGGAAGTGCGATGAGCAGGCGGATTCTGATGGTCGCCTTCCATTTCCCGCCGTTTGCCGGCAGCAGCGGCGTTCAGCGGACGCTGCGCTTTGTCCGGCATTTGCCGAAGCACGGCTGGCAGCCCATCGTGCTCAGCGCGCAGCCACAGGCATACGAGACCACCAGCCCCGACTTGCTGCAGGAAGTCCCCGCCGGCACCGTCGTGCGCCGTGCCTTCGCCCTGAACAGCGCCCGGCACCTGGCAATCCGCGGCCGCTACCTGGCCTTCACCGCGCGGCCGGACCGTTGGATCAGCTGGAAATTCGATGCGATTCGCCAAGGCATGGCGTTGATCGCCCAGTA
Organism: Betaproteobacteria bacterium HGW-Betaproteobacteria-12; assembly: GCA_002842345.1. Taxonomy (GTDB): domain Bacteria; phylum Pseudomonadota; class Gammaproteobacteria; order Burkholderiales; family Rhodocyclaceae; genus Azonexus. Next base: position 28,986 of record PHCU01000024.1, read on the forward strand.
CCGGCCACAGCTGATCTGGTCGACCTATCCCATTGCCACCGCTCATGTGATCGGCGCCGAACTGGCGCGCCGCAGTGGCCTGCCCTGGGTCGCCGACTTTCGCGATCCCATGGCGCAGCCCGGCTATCCGGCCGACCCGGTGACCTGGCAGCAGTTCAGCGCCATCGAACGACGCGCGCTGGAGCAGGCCGCGCTGTCCACCTTCACGACGCCGGGAGCCGTGCAGATCTATCGGCAACGCTATCCGGCACGGGCCGAGCGCATCCAGTTGCTGGAAAACGGCTACGACGAGGAAAGCTTTCTTGCCGCCGCCAGGCAGCCGACGCATTCCGAGCCACTGCTGCCAGGGTGCCTGACCCTCCTGCACAGCGGCATCGTCTATCCGGAAGAGCGCGATCCCGTCGCCTTGTTTCGCGCCTTGCAGCAGCTGCGCGAGAGGCGGCCGCAAACGCGGCTGCGCATCTGCTTCCGTGCCTCCACGCAGGACGGACTGCTGCGCCATCTGGCCGAACGTTTCAAAGTGGCTGGCCTGATCGACCTGCAGCCGGCGCTACCCTATGCCGACGCCCTGGGCGAAATGCTGCGGGCCGACGCGCTACTGATCCTGCAGGCAGCCAACTGCAATGCCCAGATTCCCGCCAAGCTCTACGAATACCTGCGCGCCGGCCGGCCGGTAGTGGCGTTGACCGATGCCGCCGGCGATACCGCCGCCAGCGTTCGCCAGGCCGGCTTCGACTGGCTGGCGGCCCTCGATGATGCAGCGGCCATAGCCGCGTTGCTCGCGCGGGTGGAAGACCAACTGCTCGCCGGCCAGTTGCCCAAGGCCCATGCTGGCTTTGTGCAGCAAGCCTCGCGCGCCGCCCGAACCGCGCAGTTGGCCGGACACCTCGATCGACTGGCCGGAGTCGTCGCGTGAGCGCCGGCACCCGATTCGTCGAACCGCTGGCCTTTGCCCGCGCTGCCCGGGCGCAGGCGGCAATGAGCGGGGCCTGGAGCGCCGGCGATCCGCATCTCAGCTTGCCGTGGTTTGCCCTGCTGGCCGAAACCGCGATGCCTGCCGAAGCACGTCTGGCCTTACTGCCGTGCGGAACAGAAGGCCGAGCCGCTTTCCTGCCAATGATGGCTTTGCCGGAGACCCCGGGGCGGGTCGCCGCCCTGGCCAATTTCTATACCCCGCTGTTCGGCCTGATCAATCCCGAGCAGGTGCTCGATACCGCCTTGGTTCAGCATTTGCGCGAGCTGCGTCAGGCTGGTGGCATCAATGAACTGCGCTTCGCCCCGCTGGCGGCAGAGGGGCAAGACATCCAGCTGCTGCAGCGCAGCCTGCGCGCCGCCGGATGGTGGGTCGGCAGCTATTTCTGCTTCGGCAACTGGTTTCACCGCGTCGAGCCGGGCGGGGCAGAACGCTACCTCGCCGGGCGACCCAGCCAGTTGCGTCATACCCTGCAGCGGGCCGAGCGCAAGCTGGCGCGGGAAGCCGATGCCCAACTCGTCATCGTGGAGGCGCCCGGCAGTCAGCTCGACGACGCCATCGCACAATTCACTGCCGTCTACGCCACCAGCTGGAAGGAACCGGAACCCTACCCGCAGTTCATTCCCGGCCTGTGTCGCCTCGCCGCCGGGGAGGGGAGCCTGCGCCTCGGTGTGCTCAAGCTCGGCGGCCAGCCCATCGCGGCGCAACTCTGGCTGGTTGCCAACGCCACCGCCAGCATCGTCAAGCTGGCCTATGACCCGGCCTTTGCCCGTTACTCCCCGGGCACCGTGTTGACCGCCGCATTGTGCCGACGGGTCATCGACCAGGACGGCGTGCATACCCTCGACTACCTGATCGGCGACGATGCCTACAAGCAGGACTGGATGAGCCAGCGGCGTGAGCGACATGGCCTGGTGGCCTTCAATACCCGGCGCCCGGCCGGCGCGCTGGGGGCAATTCGCCATCTGGCCGGTGCATGGTGGCGGCAACGGCGATGACACCATCGCTGTCGCATTACCTCGATCTGCTGCGCATCCTGGCGGCGCTGACCGTCTTTCTCAGCCACCTCTCCTGGGCCAAGATCAGCGGCGGCTTCCTCTGGCAACTCCAGCCCTTCGGCCATTACGGGGTGATGGTCTTCTTCGTACTTTCCGGTTTCGTTATCCAGCACGTAGCGGCCACGCGGGAGCGCGATTTCTCCGCCTACACCGTCGCCCGCCTGGCCCGCCTGTATTCGGTAGTCTTGCCGGCCCTGCTGCTGACCGCCGTCTGCGACACCCTGGGCAGCAGCCTCAAGCCGGAACTGTATGACCTCGAAACCCATCGGGATCCGGCGTGGCGGCTGCTGGCCAGCGGACTCTTCCTCAGCCAGAGCTGGGGGCTCAATCTGGCAACCCTGTCCAATGGTGCTTTCTGGTCCTTGCCCTACGAGTTCTGGTACTACCAGATGTTCGGGGCCGCCATCTTCCTTAGCGGCTGGCAACGGCTGGTCTGGCTGGCTCTCAGTATTCTGCTGGCAGGCCCGGCAATACTGCTCTATCTGCCGATCTGGCTTTTCGGCATGGCGGCCTGCCGTTGGTCCATGCATGGCCGATTGCCTGCCAGGCTCGCTCAGCCACTTTTTGCCCTGACCCTGCTGGCCCTGTTGGGGGGCCTCTATCTCGAATCGACCGGCATGTTTCCGCGAACCATCGCCGTACATTTGCCGCCCAGTTTCTCGCCAATTGATTACGTCATCGGGGGGCTGGTGGCGCTCAATCTGCTTGCCGCTGCGCAAATTGCGTTGCCCCTTGCCAGGTTTGCCGGTGTCATCGCCGTGCTCGCCGGCTTGACCTTCTCGCTCTACCTTTTCCATCTGCCCTTGTTGCACCTGTTCGCAAGCCTTGCACCGGACAGTCTTCCTCTGTCTGTTCGCACGGCAGTGATTGCGCTACCCACGCTTGGGCTGGTTGGCCTCCTCGGGTGGTATACCGAGCGGAAGAAAAGTTGGCTGGCCGCGCGTCTGGCAGATCTGCGCCGGATCTTGCCCGCCTGACCGGCGCGGACGGCCAACCGGCCAATGCTAGAATCATGGCCCCAACAAATATTGACCATTCATGCGACGTACATTTCGAAGGGTATGGCTGGCCATCGTTGCGCTCGCATTGGTTGGCGTACTTGTAGTCGGGGGGCTTGTCCTGCAGTCCCCAGCGCTCCGGCAGGAAACCATCGCTCGTCTAGGGCGGGTTTTTACCGGCGAAGCCGCGTTGGCTGATGGGCGGACGCCGGGCGAGCTGATCCGCTATGCCGAGCGGCGCCTGATCGGGCACCCCAAACTGGAAACGCTATTCCTTCCCCTGCTGCATCTCGTTCAGCGGCAGATCGAGCGGCCGGTTCCCGGGAACCTGGTTTATCTCGGCAAGGGACAATCGGCTGCACTCCTGCAACTTCCGATTATTCCCAATCTCCGTGTGGCTTCGGTGGACGAGCTTTCTGCAGCGTTCAAGGCTGCCCGTCCCGGGCAAATCATCGAGATCATGCCGGGGCAATACCGGCTCAAGCAGCGACTGCAAACGCAGTTGGCCGGCAGCACACACAGTCCCATTACCCTGCGCGCCGCCGAGCCAGGCAAGGTTGTCATCGAAACTGGCGGCGAGGTGGCTATCAAGATCCTCCATGCCCACTGGATCTTCGAAAATCTCGTCATTCGTGGGAACTGCTCACGCGATGACGATTGCGAACATGCCTTCCAGGTGGCCGGTGGTGCGCAGCACACGGTGATCCGCAACAACCGGCTCGAGGAGTTCAATGCCCATGTCAAGATCAACGGGGAAAACGGCGCCTGGCCCGATCACGGTCAACTCACCGGCAACACCATCAGCAACAGTCGACCGCGCCAAACTATTCGTTCCGTCACCCCGGTTGATTTGGTCGGTGCCGCTTACTGGCTGGTGGCCGACAACGTCATCGGCAACTTCGTGAAGGCGGATGGCAATCGTGTCGCCTACGGAATCTTCATGAAGGGTGGCAGCCATCATGGGCGCATCGAACGCAACCTCGTGATATGCACTACCGATGGCATATCCCAGCCCGGTGTGCGGGTGGGCATATCGCTGGGCGGCGGAGGGACGGGCAAGGCCTACTGTCGTTCGCGCGAATGCACCTACGAACATCAGCACGGCGTCATCGCCAACAACGTCGTGGCGCACTGCAACGATTTCGGCGTAGACATCAACCGCGGCGCCGAAAGCCTGATAGCCCACAACACCTTGATCAATACCAGTGGAATTGATGTCCGCGAACCTGCCAGCAGCGCACGCATTCACGGAAATCTTCTGGAAGGACGAATTCGGGCTAGGAATACCCAACGCCTGGAAAGCAGCGACAACGAAATCGGCAGCCTGGCCGAGGTGCTGGAGAAACCGGATCACTTGAGTCTGAACTGGCGACATCACCGCGACCCCGTGCCAAACGCCCTGGAAATAGCCAGTGACTTCTGCGGCCGCCCGCGCGGCGCGGTCACCTTTGCAGGCGCCAGCGATAGCCAAGGAGCCTGTTCCCAGGCACGCGATCAATGAGCGCTGCTGTGGAATCCGCCACAGTACTTGTCATACAACCCCTCCTATCATCCAGCCCCATGAAGATTCTCTATCACCACCGGACGGCTTCGAAGGATGGCCAAGCCGTCCATATCGAGGAAATGATCGAAGCGCTGCGACATCTCGGCCACGAGGTGCGCATCGTCGCCCCGGCGGTCAGTGAAAACGGCAAGATGGGCGGGAACGTCGGCTGGGTACATCGCCTCAAGGCCGCCCTGCCCAAGGCGGTATATGAACTGCTGGAACTGGCCTACACCCTGGTGGCCTATCGCCAACTGAAGCTGGCTGCGGCCGAATTCAAGCCCGATTTCATCTACGAACGCTACAACCTGTTCCTGATGGCCGGGAGCCTCATCAAAAAGCGGCTCGGTATCCCGCTGTTGCTGGAAGTGAACGCGCCGCTGGTCCAGGAGCGCTCCTCGCACAGTGGCGGGCTGACGCTGCAGGGACTGGCCCGCTGGGCGGAAGGCCGGGCCTGGCGAAGCGCCGATTACGTGTTGCCGGTGACGGCGGTGCTGGCCGAACACGTCAAGGCCTACGGCGTGCCGGCGGAGCGCATAAAGGTGATCCCCAACGGCATCAACAAAGCCCATTTTGCCCAAGCCCCCGAGCCTGAGGTGGCACGCCGGGCCTTGGGCCTCGATGGGCGGCTGGTCCTGGGTTTTACCGGCTTCGTCCGGCCCTGGCATGGGGTGGATCGCGTCGTGCGCTGGCTGGCCAAGCCGGGGACGCCCGACAATGCCTTTTTGCTGGTGGTCGGCGATGGTCCGGTGCGCAGCGAACTGGAGCAGCTGGCTCGCAGCTTGGGCGTTGCAGACAAAATGCGTTTCACCGGGGTCGTCGATCGCAGCAAAGTGCCCGAACATGTCGCCGCCTTTGACATCGCACTGCAGCCGGCCGTTACCGCCTACGCATCGCCGCTGAAGATGATGGAATATCTGGTGCTGGGCAAAGCCATCGTCGCCCCGGCTGAGCCCAATCTCCGCGAAATTCTGGTCGATGGCAGCAACGCCGTGCTTTTTGACGGCGCATCGGCGAGCGGCTTGGAATCGGCGCTGGATCGCCTGGCCAAGAATGCGGAGCTAAGGGAAGTGCTGGCGCGCGGTGCTGTGGAAACAATCGATCAACTCGAACTCACCTGGGACGGCAACGCCCGGAAGGCAGTGGCGCTTGCACAGGAAGCACTTTGATCATGACTGGGAGACCGATTCGCACCCTGTTGTTTTCCACGCTATACCCAAGCGTCGTTCGGCCGGTGCATGGCATCTTTGTCGAAACCAGACTCCGTGAGTTGCTGAAAACCGGCGAGGTTCAAACCAAGGTTGTCGCGCCGGTTCCGTGGTTTCCGTTCAAGGGGCAGCGATTCGGTGAGTACGGGAAATTTGCTGCTACGCCGAAGCATGAGGTACGGCATGGCATCGAAGTCCATCATCCGCGTTACTTCCTGCCGCCCAAAGTCGGCATGCTGGTGGCGCCCCGGGCGATGGCAAGCGCAGCCATGCCGGTCATTCGCCGCTTGATCAGCGATGGCTTCGACTTCGATCTGATCGATGCCCACTACTACTATCCCGACGGGGTAGCAGCCGGAATCATTGCCGAACAGTTGGGCAAACCCTTTGTCGTCACAGCCCGCGGAACAGACCTCAACCTGATTCCGGAATATCCCAAACCCCGCCAGATGATTCTGGAAACAGCCCGCAAGGCTGCCGCCTCGATTGGGGTGTGCAAGGCCTTGATGGACCGTCTGAAAGAACTGGGTGCCGATTCGGACAAACTGCATGTATTGCGCAATGGGGTGGACCTTGAACGTTTCCAGCCGGTCGATCGAAGAGAGGCCAGGGAACGACTCGGCTTACCGCTGGACCGGCGAATCATCATTTCCGTCGGACGCTTGGCCGAGGTCAAGGGACACCATGTCGCCATCGAAGCCCTTGGCAAGCTTCCGCAGGATATCCTCGTGCTTGTCGGCGGCGGGCCGGAGCGTCAGCGACTGGCCGATCTGGCGAAACGTTGTGGCGTCGAAAATCGCGTGCGCTTCGCCGGCCAGGTAGCCAACGAGGAATTGAAGAATTGGTACAGCGCCGCAGATGTCCTGGTGCTCTGCTCGAGTCGCGAAGGCTGGGCGAATGTCCTGCTGGAATCGATGGCCTGTGGAACGCCGGTTGTGGCGACGACAATCTGGGGAACGCCAGAGGTCGTTGCATCCCGGGATGCTGGAGTCCTGATGCAGACTCGCGATGCCGAAGGGCTGCTGGCGGCGCTGAATGAATTGACCCAATCCTTGCCAGATCGCGCTACGGTCCGTGCCTATGCGGAAAAATTCTCCTGGGATGCGACATCGCAGGGGCAACTGGCATTGTTTTCCAGCGTGCTTGGGAAGGGAACCCATTGTGATTGAAGCGGCACTGCTCACCCTCGCGATCGCCTTTGTCGTACTGTTGTTGTGGAATGCCACCCGCTCGGGTGTGGAAAATCCCGACGAACGTCTCGGCTTGTTCGCCTACAAGCAGGACAAGCACGATCAGACCATCGATCCGCGTCCCAAGCGGAGGCGAAATGCGTGACCTGATGATGCTGGGGGCCATGTTGTTGCTGGTCCCGCTGAGTTTGCGAAGCAGTTTTTCGGCCTACCTGCTCTGGGGCTGGGCGGGCCTGATTGCCGTTCAAACCTATTTGTACGGCTTCATGCGAGAGGTTCCGTATGTCCAGATATTTGCCCTGATCACCTTGACGTTGCTGTTATTGAGCAAGGACAAGGAGAAGTCCCGCTACCAGCTTGATCCCACTACCATCCTGATGGTCTTGTTCTCGCTTCACTGCATTTTCGCGGCGACACTGGCCTATCCATGGCTGGCACGCAATTGGGAACTATGTTCCAACGTTCTCAAGACGATCCTCTTCTGTCTCATCATGCCGGTGGTTATTACCCGGCGTTATCGATTCCATGCGCTACTGGTCGTGATTGCCATCGGTATCAGTTTTCATGGGCTGCTCGATGGGCTGAAATTCTTGGCCAGCGGTGGTGCGCACAACGCAGTCGGTGTCCAGAAACTGGGCGATAACAACCACATGGCCATGATCCTGATCATGGTCATGCCCTTGCTTCTCTATTTGTTCCAATACGCCAAGTATCGAATTGCCAAGCTGGGATTCGCCGGGGCATTTCTGGGTACCTGCCTCGCCATTGTGGCAACAGGATCACGCGGAGCACTGATTACATTAATTGCGGTTGGGGCCTGGCTTATCTTGTTGAGCCAGAACAGGGTGCGTTATTTCTCGATAGCTGCCGTAGTGGCCACCTTGATCTTGGTATCAGCACCCGATACTTGGACCGAGCGGATGGATACGATCAAGAGCGCCGACCAGGATTCCTCCTTCATGGGGCGGGTCATCGCCTGGAAACGTGCCAGTGCGATTGCGTTGCAGCATCCGGTATTAGGTGGCGGCTTTCATGCCGGGCAGGATCCGCAGTTGTTCCTGCAATTCAATGGCCAAAATGGCTTGCTCGGGTTTATCGAGACGGCCATCGGGACCTACCCGGCGGCAACGCATAGCATCTACTTTGAAGTCATGGGGGATCTCGGCTTCCTTGGGTTGATTTTGTTCATGCTGTTGATGATTACGCCTTTCCTGATTCGCTCGCAGATCAAGTCATTGGCCCGTCAGATCGGTCCGTCCGCCAACTGGGCGCGTGACTGTGCCGACATGATTGCAGCCTCCATGGTCGCCTTCCTGGTCGGCGGAGCGGCCCTCAGCGCAGCCTATTTTGAACTGCCCTATATAACAGTGATGATCATGCAGGTGCTGCTGCTCGTATTGAGGCAGGAGGCAGCTACTTCCCCGGAAAAGAGGCCAATTCCAACACGGGTTATAACGGCATGAGCATCAAATCAGCCGCAATCCACGGGCTCTTTTCCCTTCTCACCCGCCAGGCAGGTCAAGGTCGGCTGACCATCCTGCAGTTTCACAAAATTCCCCGCGCCTACGATCCCTTGGTGCCGGGAGAATTGCTTCTTGAAAAATTCGAGACCGTGCTCGATTTCTTCATTGACCATATGCAGGTCATGCCGCTGGCCGAAGCCTTATCGGCCTTACGGCGCGGCAACCTGCCGCGACACGCAGTAGCGCTGACCTTCGACGATGGCTATGCGGAATGGAATGAGTTCGTCGCGCCGGCGCTGTTGCAGCGCAATCTGCCCGCCACTTTTTACATCACAACCGAACAATTGAACGGCCCTGCCTTATGGCACGAGCGAATAGCCGCGACAGTCAGGGCGGCACCTGTTCACGGCATGGTCCTGCCCAAGGGGTTTAGCGGTTACGACGACCTTTCCTCGCCAGCCATGCGGATTCGCTTGCTTCTTCAATTGCAGGAGCGCCTGAAGTATCTGCCGCTCCGTGAGCGCGAACAGGCGATCCAGGAACTTGAAGCTCAGGCCCAATTGCCGCTGGAGCTCCCCCGCCCATTTGGCGCTTCTCAGGTTCGCCAACTGCACAGCCTGGGCTTCGACATCGGTGCGCACACCATTCGCCACCCGATTCTTGCCACCAGCAGCGATGCCGAAGCCCGTGAAGAAATCGGCGGCGCCCGGGAAGCACTGGAAGCCATCATCGGCGGATCGGTGACCTCGTTCGCCTATCCGAACGGCTTGGTGGATCGTGACTTTTCCCGCCGCGACGTCGATCTGGCGCGCGCTTGTGGGTATCGTTCGGCAGTCGTTACAGGGGGCGGGGTCGTTGATCGCAATACGCATCCATTTCTCTTGCCCCGATTTACCCCATGGGGGCCGGGGGAAGGGCGAATGGCTCTGCAGATCGCCCGTAATCTGCGCGGTAGCCGAGGCTTACGCCAGGTGGAAGGCCGACCGCAAAAACTCCGCGTGATGTTTGTCGAATGTGGGGCGGGCTTCGGCGGAGCGGTCACCGCTCTGGAAACTCTGCTCAAACATTCTCCGGTCTCGCGTCTGCATGCAGATATCGTCACCAATCTGCCGGTTGGCCATTTTTCTGAATATCCAGTGGTCCAATCGGTTCACATCATAGGCAACCGGCTGCTGAAACTGCGTCAGTTGAGCAAGCGCATCGAAGATGCCGGACTGCCGGCCAGAAGGGCTTTCCTGTTCGCGATCGGTCGCCTCGACGATCTGCTCAACCGGGGGCCCTATCTGGTGCGCCTCGTTGTTCATGCGATTCAAAAACAGCCCGATGTCATTCACGGCAACAATGAACCCAGTTCTAACCGGGAGGCCATGCTGGTCGCCAAGTTGCTGAACATTCCCTATGTGCAGCACCTGCGCGGCCCCATCGCACAGAGCCCGCATACGCCGTGGCTACTGAGCAAGCCGGATGCCTTCATACCAGTATCACGCTGGTTGGCAGAAGAACTCCTGGTTAACGGGGTGCCCAGCGGGAAAATCCACCAGATCTACGATGCTGTCGAGTTTATTGATGCCGCGGAGCAGCGAACAGATCTCCGTGCAATGTTGAATCTGCCAACGGACACCATTCTTGTTGCGATGATCGGCATGCTCGTTAACTGGAAAGGGCAAGACCTTTTTATCGAAGCTGTATCCCGGATGAAGCCTCACGCCGGGGTGACCTACCTGATTGTCGGCGGTACGCCCGAATTGGCTGATCCCGAATACGAGCAGCGCTTGCGGCAACAAGTACTGACCAACGGGTTGCACGAGAGCGTGTTGTTTACCGGAAAGATCAATAATCTGAACGCATTCATGGCCCAGATTGATGTGGTGGTTTCCTGTTCGATAGAACCCGAACCACTGGGCCTCGTCATGCTCGAAGGCATGGCGAACGGCTGCATCTTCGTCGGCCCGGCTTTCGGTGCAGCCACCGAAATCGTCGATGATGGCGTCAATGGATTGCTGTTCGAGCCTAGATCCGCAGATTCGCTGGCTGAGAAATTGACAAGGGCTATCGAAATGCGACTGACGAATTCGTCACTGGGAGCACGCGCTCGATGTGATGTTCGGAGGCAGTTTGTGGGCTCCGATTGTTCGAATAAAACGTACCGCGTACATGATCTCCTGATTGGCGATTCGCATCACGACTGATTGAAGAAAGGGGTTCAGCCAAATGTTTTTATCATCCAGGTTGGGCATGCTGGTGAGTCGGTGAATCGCGAAACATCAATCTATCTTGATATTGTTCGCGTAAGCGCAGCACTGATTGTCTTTTTTGGACATATCTCAGGACAGCGACTGACGGGTGGGGTGCTATGGCAGTTTGGTCCATTCATGGATGATGCCGTGGTGATTTTTTTTGTGCTTTCCGGTTTTGTCATAGCCCATGTGGTTAGTGTTAGGGAACAGTCACTTCAAAGCTACGCAATAGCGCGCGCAGCGCGGATGTATTCCGTTGCGCTTCCTGCGCTATTTCTTACATTTGTTCTTGATGCATTGGGAAAAACAATATCACCGGAACTGTATTCGACTAGTTGGGGTTATGTAGACAAGAATAACTTGTTGAGGTTTGCCAGTGGTTTAATGTTTTTAAACCAGATCTGGTACTCGAATATATCGATTGGCTCTGTTCTGCCATACTGGTCTCTCGGTTTCGAGGTATGGTATTACATTATTTTTGGCATCGCATATTTTTCCTCGGTCAAATACCGATTGCTATTGCTCACGCTGTGCTGTTTGATTGTTGGGCCGAGAATAATAATTCTATTACCACTATGGCTTTCCGGTTTCTATGCCTACAAATTGATCTCCACAAGGCAGCCGGCATTTGGATTGTCTTTGACCTTATTCTTGTTGTCCGTTGTCCTTTATTTGTTCTATTGGTACGATTTGCGGCTGGTAATAAAAGGTGTCGATGTTCCGTGGTTCTTGGGTGACAACGTCCTGACCAGATATACGGTGGGCCTGTTATTCACTATTCACCTCGTAGGATTTGCGGGCATCTCGTCATTATTCCGATCTGTGTTCGCCAGATTCGAAATGCAAATAAGATGGTTCGCTGGTGCTACTTTTACCATCTATCTTTTCCATCTTCCGGTTGCCCAATTCCTATCCGCGGTCGTTCCCTGGCCCCCAGAGGCGTGGGAAACCAGGCTGGTTGTGATGGGCGGAAGTTTTGTGGTGATGTTTGTTATCGCGGAGTACAGCGAGCGAAAGAAGCAATTTTGGATTAATCTTATTTCGGACGTTCACGAAAAGTTCAATGGACGAATAAAAAATAATCGTGCTATTTGAAGAGGCCTCGCATTTTTTGCTTTAGATAAATCATCGTTTCTGAATGATTTGTAACAACATGAGAGCAAAGGATGTTGCAATGCAATCACTTCCCAGTGATTCAAGTTGCCCCATCTCGAATTATTCAAGATAAAAATAGAACTGCAAGTAGTGAAATGTTGTTTAAATAGCGCAATGGCCCCGATGTGTTTTTCCGATAGTTGGTTTTTGTGTGGTAATGAATTGATTAAAGTATTTGATTGACCGATGTGCAGTTGGCTATAAATGGTGATTCTGAATGACCAGCAGAGTATATATAATGCGACGAACGAGGGATCTGGAGGAAATTAGTGTGAATAATTCTTTGTCGGTGGTGTTTTCAAGTTTTAATGGGGAGAAAACACTAAGGACTATGTTGGATGGATTTTGTCGCCTACATCCACCCGAAGCAAGTTGGCAATTAATTGCTGTAGATAATGCGAGCACAGACTCTACAAGGTCTATTCTGGATGCCTACCAAGATCGTCTTCCATTGGTTATCATCGAAGAAAATAAAAAAGGGAAGAATAACGCATTAAATAAAGCAATCGATTATGTCGTTGGCGACCTTGTTGTTTTTACCGATGATGATGTTGTTCCGAATGAAAACTGGCTTATCAGATTGCAAGCATCGGCGAAGGCTCACGAAGATTATGATCTATTTGGAGGTCAAATCTTACCAAGGTGGCCCGTTGTGCCTATGCCGTGGCTGATGTCTGATTTGCCTCTTGGAATGCTATACGCTATTACCGATCCCCGTTGGGAAACAGGTGAAATTGATGTCGGCAATATTTGGGGCCCAAATATGGCTGTCCGGAAAAAGATTTTTGACATGGGACTGCGGTTCAGCACTGGCGTAGGGCCAGATGGTAGCGAGACTTATATGATGGGCTCTGAAGGTGACTTTACCCGTCGGCTTGGAAAAATGGATATGAAGGCTTGGTTTTGTCGGGATGCAATAGTTGAGCACCTAATCCGGCCAAATCAAATGACCCAAGAGTGGGTATTGAATCGGTTTTTCCGTCACGGGCGATCTAGTTATAAATATGATCACTTACGCGATTCCGCAACGCCTCGATTATTCGGTGTCGAGCGTTGGCTTTATCGAAAAATTGTTGATTCGTTAGTTAATATTCAATACCAACGATTGCGGGGTGACGTTAATGCGGTATTCAAGGCAAAGGCGGCCTATTACCATCTAAAGGGCCAGTTATATCAAGCAAAACGGGAAAAGGCGGTTAGCGTCTAATTGCGGGTTTAAATATTCGGCATTATAACTTTGCACCCAGAATAGTTTTTATTTTAATCCTGCTATACGAAGTAGAGTGCAGCCTTTCTCGCATTCTGGTACGTGGTGAGTTTCAATGTACTTAAAACTTTCTTTCCATCTGCAGATTGTTGTTTTTTCATCGTCTCTTTCGGAATCATCCATTATGACGTATGCGGGTGTTGATAATTGTTGAGCAAAAATTGGCAGCGCGGGGTAGCGAGCAAGCGGTTGAAAAATTCCAGGTGGGCCATCAATGCAAAGTAGGTCGATATTTAGGTCTGGCGGTAGGTTGTCGGTAGAGTACCAATTGCCTTGCCATCCATCGAGTATTGTTTGCTTCAAGGGGGCGTCTAAGACAGTTGCCCAGGAAGATAATCCAGATCGAATCAAGGCTGCCCTAGTTTTTTCAGCGAATTCAGGATCATTTTCCAGACTGTACACATGCCCTTCTCCAAGGCGCTTTAAACAGGCTGCAACAACGAGCGTGCTAGTGCCACTACTACATTCAACAACGGTTCGGGGTTTCTTTTCTCCAATTAGAATGCTGAGATTGCGCAAGAAATCCGGGGATGCTGCCCATCCTCGGGTTGGGGGAAGCGCATGAGTGATATCGGATTCTTTGTAAACAGCGAGAAGGGCTTCGATCTGTCGAAACTGGTTCTCCGTTGCATTCAGAATTGCTTTTGCACGGCGATCAATGGCCGCGGATAGCTTGAAATACATAACAACAACGGCAGCCAAAGTTAATGCGGAAGTAAGCGCTATGATACTGATCATAAAGTCCATTGTTCTACCTAATTCTGTGAGTTCTTGGGTTAAATTGTTTTTTTGAGCATTTGGATGGGGTGCTGAAACCAGTGACTGTCGTAATGCTGGCGGTTGTAAATGTATTTGCGATTGCACTCATCGAACGGTTGACATCGGTGTTTTTAAAGTTAATCAGTGCGAATTCAATTGCCATGAAGAAATGTTCGGCGAACAGTGGATTCAAAAATCATAGATTAGGTCTGCGGTTTTGGCTGATCTGTCCGCGACAATCTTCGCAAAACCGCCGACACTCCGTTGAATATCCAAACTCGCATCCATTCGCCGCAGTGAGCTACAGCGACTACGATCGCTATCGTTCCAGAGAACAACCATAATTTTTGAATTATGGTGCTGGGTTCGTCAACTTTGAATACGGAAAAAAAATTGAGTAGTGGCCGATGGCATAGATAGAGGGCAAAGGTCAGCATCCCAAGCTGACGAATTCGCTTGTGAGCACCACCGAATAGGCGAAATAAATATGCGTCAATCCCGGCAGACGAGTAAATGTTTAGCGCAAATAAAATGCCTATGGCGTAATAGAAAGGTGCGGTTTGTCCGTCCAGGTTCGCTTTTATGGTTGGCCCATATGCGCTGAGTGTTAGGATAAGGAGTAGGCTTGCCATGAATAAAATTGCAGAAATAAGTGGTGCAAGTACTTTTCGTTTTTGCAAATAATAGGCTCCGGCTCCCAGGAGCCAAATTCCAGAGTAGGTCAGAATTGCTGGGCCCGCAATTGCGGCGACGAAAATGAGCAAGGCATATTTTTTTTTGCCTTTTATATATAACGCCAGGCCGAACATGACGTAGTACATTACCTCATAAGTCATCGTCCAAAACGGCCCGTTGGTACCGGGATTCATGTTCGGAAAAATCCACGTATTGTTGAGATATAGAAAACTCAGCAAATATCGCCATCCCTGATCGTCGCCAATGGGGGTAGGGAAATCCCAGGTCTGATAAAAATCCGGATTGATGGAGAGCCCAAGCCAGTCAAATAACAGGGTTACCAACAAGGCTGGGATAATTACTGAGTGCATTCGTGCAATTCTGGCGGATGCATAGGAAATTCCGTCACGCTCTCTCGTATCCGCGATGTAAGCAATGACAAAGCCCGAGAGCACAAAAAATCCCATGACCGCAGTCTGAAGGTGCCGGAACGGATCGAGTTGCCATAGAAAACCACGGCCGGTGTAACCATGAAATGTTGCGTGACCGATCATGACTTCGAAAGCCATGAGGAAACGGATTAGGTCCAGATAAAGAGACTGGCCATTTTTCAATGCTATTCCAATATATATGGTGATTCAATAACTAGGATGTTCGTTCATTGTGTTTGGTTAATTCCTTTAAGAAAGCTACTAATTAATCCTGCTAGGCGTTGTCGTTCAAGCAATGCGCTAATCCGCTTTTGATTATTCGGTTCTGAAAGTGCTGTTACTGAGATTTCAAAAAAATTAATAATAATCTGCCTAATTGCATATCGAGGCATTCCAAATATGGTTGCTATATTTTCTGTTGATTTTAATAGCGCACCTTCTGTTAGGCCCATTCTATAATAACGTTTCTTTAGCCATGATAAATTGCAGCTATCAGTTGGAACATAGTGCCATATTAGTGCGTTCGGTAAAAATAATCCTGTCAATCCATTGTTCATTAGCCGAATTTGAAGGCGTGTTTCTTCGCCAATGAAACCACTATTTATGCCATTTGGCCCATGGCTATCGTAAGTTCCCAGCTTTTCTAATTGAACTCGCGGTATGGCAAGGTTGGCACCAAGGAACAGTACGCTCTTGTCGCTTACTTCAACTATTTCATCGCCGAAGTCTAAGCCTTTTGCGGATAGTGGTAGAAATGGCATTAAACTATTGTCCGGCGGTGATTCATAATCTATCTTTACTGGGCCGCCATAAAAATGGTTTTCGCCAAACTGTTCATATGCAATCGAGTAGTTTTCAATGCACTTGCCTGAAAATCGAATATCATCATCGAAAAAAATCAATAAGTCGCCTGTTGATGTCGAGATGCCTAAATTGCGGGCTAATGAAACATTTGGATGCGGCAAAAACTTATATAAAATAGGAAGACGCTTCGATAATTTTCTGCAGATCGCGTCGCACCCGTAAGAATTTCCATTTTCTATAACAATGATCTCAATTTTTCTATCTGGCAATTTTTCGTCGGCTAGGCTGCTGAGCGTTCGCTCCAGCATTTTTGGGCTACGACTACCCGCGGTTGGGATTATTATGGATATTGATTTATGGCTCATGGGTTTGCACGTTGCATGCTTGTGTTAATGACTTTGAATTTGTTTCCAAGGCTTTCAACGCTTAGTGATGACCTTATTGTTATAAGATTATTCAATAATTGCTCGTGCTCATTAGGTGTTTGATTTAATTCATGGTTAATTAGATATGTTGCTGCGGTCTTAATGCTTTGAAATGTGTGGCCAATTGCTAGGCCTTGATTTTTCCATTCTGCAATCTGCCCGGTTTCCCTTGCAACCAATGGGACGAGAAAATTTATTGCATCATAGACAACCCCGCTGGCAGCCATTGTGTAATATTTTTCATTGTGCCAAGCGAAGATATAATCCATATTGCTAACGTTTTTTACATATTCTGCTCTGGGCAGGGTGCATGGCTTGGCTTTTGTCGTTAGTGCGGATTGGTCAAGGCTTTTGGATTCATCTGGTAAATATCCGAAGGCATGGAATTCGAATTGCCCGGGTTTTTCCCGATGCAGCGTCATTGCCAGTTCGATGAATTCCGGGAAGCCTTTGGCGATGCTGGCATTTCCCGCGAACGCAATTTTTATTGGGGAGGTCAGTTTACGGTTTTCGAGAATGGGCGCGGCTTCTTCCGGTGCAATCGGGTGTGGCAAACACCTTAGGCTGGGTGCGAGCCAAGGTAGTTTTTTGCCAAGTTCGATTCGAATGATGTCCTCAAGAACGATAGCGGTGCCACCTCGTTTGCAGAACCATTTCATGGCGCCCTGATAGTCGAAGGCTTTACGAAATGGGTTACGGGACCTCCATCCAATGAGATTGTTGGCGTTGCCGTGAAGTACGGCAAAGCTCTTGGGGGCGAGCCCCAGCAGGGTTGCTGCTGCCAATGTGGTCGCGGTGCAGGATGAAAAAATGATCCGTGTGGCTGTCGCGGTGAATTCGGCCGGCAGCTTGCGAAGCTTCTTATAGGTACGGTAGACATCGGCAGGAAGGGTGTCTTGGTCTTCGCCCGTTGTCCACGCATGGAAGGCAACGTTGATGAGCACGTCAGCCGGTGCCATTTCTTTCAGGAATTCAATTTGTTCGGCACCACCAACAAAGTTGATTCTGGCTGAGGGGTAGGCTTCCCGTACTACTCGCAGTACACCGAGGTTGGCGGGTAGATGTGTGCGGTGGTTCCAGGTCGGCTCGATGATGGAAATGCTGATCTGTTCGAAATTAGTCATTGGAATCTAGTGAGATTGTTGGCTGAGTTTCCAGAGTGCCTTACGTAAACCCGATGGCAGCCTGGTAATCACGCATTTGAGAAGAAATTTTATGTTGGATGGCGCTTCGGTTATCTGGGTAAGCGTTTTTTTTGCTAAATCGAAATTTCCAAGTCCAAAGGCGGCATCAAAGACTCTGATCCGACGCTCATTGATCGTTCTTAATATTGCCATCTGATAATTCGCTGCGTTCGGGTGGTTCTGCAATCCAAATTCGAGAATCTCTGCTTCGCCAATATTCATGTGCATGGCGTTTGCGGAGTCGTTGCCCGGATGACGGCGCACTCTGGCCAGTGAGCGCGAGCACAGCGCAATATTTCCGCAGGCAGCAGCTCGCAGGGTGAATTCCCAATCTTCGGCACCGATCCCTTTGAAGCGCAGATCGTAACCACCGATGGCATTGAAAAAAGCCTTTCTGAACGTTAATCCAGATTGAAACAGCGGTTGGAATTCGAGCATGCGCCGGTAAAGGTCGGGAATGCCTGTCAGGAAATCGTCATCCTGTTCGATGGCTCTGTCGAAGTAACCTGCTGGCGCTTGAGAGAACTTGTCGGAATACGTGCCGTGCTGATCGAAGGTGGTGAAGTTACAGAAGCAGCAATCAATGTCGGGATGGGCTCCCAGCCACGCGGCCAGGGTTTCGGAAAGTGTTGGCTCCAGTAGGTCATCTGAGTCGCACAGCGTTATCAGATCCGTTTTCGTGGCGGCAATGCCGGTATTGCGGGCTGCTTGGACGCCGCAGTTGGTGGTGCGAATGACGGTAATCCGATTAGCGTATTGGGCCAGGACTGTGGGGGTGTTATCGGTTGATCCGTCATCGACGACAATGATTTCGCTGAAGGGCCATGTTTGGTCGAGGGCGCTTTCGATGGTTTCGGCGACGAGATCGGCCCGATTGTAAGCAGGTATGACCAAGCTTATGGTTGGCAGCGGATTAGACAGGGCTGGATGAGGCATGAATGAATTTGTTGATACGTCGGGCGATGGCGGAAGGGAATATGCGATCGACGATACCAGGCAGTTCGTCGCGCATGGGATGACGGAATCGGACGAGACAATATAGCCAGCAAGCGATGACACCGGCACTCGCAATTCCGAGTGTAGCGACGGCGGGCAAGGGCGACGGGAGAACCAGCTTGATGCCCGCAGCGACAGCGAAAACAGCAGCATTCAGTTTAAAGCTGGCCCAGTGTGCATCCATCGCCATCCGGAAGCTGTAACCGAGCTTGGATGACATCAGGTAGATCGGTAGTACTACCGACAAGATATCCGCGACGCAGATGGCCATGGCGAAGGTGTAGGCATCATGCGCGGCAAGGAGGTAAATGGCGGTGATCCGGACCAATAAGCCAAAACCCGAGGACATCGACGAAAGATACGGGCGGCCGATGGCCATCAGCGCAGGAGCGGTCAGTGAGTAGCCAGTGCGAACCATGGCCTGTATGCAGATGAAAACTGCGATTGGCGCGGCCGCGATCCATTGTTCCCCGTAGAGCACGCGGATGATTTCGACCGGGAATAGGAGCGTGACGATGAAGAATGGCCAGGAAACTGCGGTCAGGTAACTGGTTGCCTTAGCCAGGATGGGCGCCAGGGGTTCGTTGTTGTGGAAATTCTTGGCGATATAGGGGACGGCGTTGTAGTTGATCGTTGGGCTGGCGATCTGGGAAAAGATACCTACTAGTCCGTTGGCTCGCGAATACAGGCCGACATCGTGAGGGCCGCTGAGTTTGCCCAGTACAAGGTCGGGTACTGCGCCGTGGATGCGGTCAATCAGGTTGCCCAGAATCGCACCGCCGCCGAATCGTGCCGGCGGGCCCCATCCGGAGAGTGAAGGGCGGCAGGGGACATCCTTGGGGCGTAGGAACAGATAACAGACAATGGTGACGGCGATGTTGACGACATTGGCCCAGGCCAACGACATGTAGCTGAAGCCAAGCCACGCCAGGGTGATGCAGGAAACCGCGTAGGCGATGGTGCTGACGCCATTGACAATGGCTTGCTTGCCGGCTTCCAGGTTGCGTGCCAGTAGTGCGTAGAAGAATGAGGCGAAGGGAACCAGCACGAAGCTGATGGTCAGGACATGGAGAACTTCCTGGATACCCGGTTGTCCGTAGAAGCCGGCCAGTAGTCCGCTCGTCAGATAGATTAAGACCGCCAGGCTCCAGGACGTGGTGAGCAGGAGCCCGAGCGCGGCGCGGATTTTTTCAGGCGAGAGTTCTTTTTCCCGTTGCAGGTAGCTGGAGACCCCAAAGTCCCGGAAAACGGCAACGATTCCAACGAAGACGACCGTGATCGAGAATATCCCGACCTCGGACGGGGTGAGCAGGCGGGAGAGGATGAGCGTGACGCCGAATTGAATTGCTGTAGCGGCGTTGCTTGAGAAAAAGGTTATGAATACGGATCTTCTTAGGTGCATTTGTCTGTTTAAGTCTTATTTATTGTTTTTGGACAGGAGCTTCAGGCGGGCTTGCCGGTGAACTGCCCCGGGAGGTCGTCGGGATGATTGCCCAGGTTGGTTCATACCTCATCGCATTCAGAGACTTTGGGATTTTTCCCGACAACCAGCTATAGCTTTGTTCGGCACCTTGTATGCCCAAATCAGAGCTAATGGCCAGCATGGCCAGGGCAACCGCCGGGTAACCACCAGCAGCCTCGGGATATCCGTCAAGTGGTTTTGGACTGTCGCAGGGTGGATCAGTTGGCCAATTGGCTTTGTAGACCTCTTGCCACGTTTGGTAAGGGCTACCGGATTTGTCTCGAATTCTTATCCAGTAACCGGGGGAGCGGAAGCGGCAAAATCCATTGGTTTCGTTGTTGAATCGATTCACGGTAAATCGACTTAGCCAGTCAAAATACTCCTTAGCCAATGGTTCCTGTCTTTGGGCTATCAAGCCGACAACCAGTGCCATGAAATCATTTTGCCAAGGTGCCGTTTGACCAAATTTGTCCGATTGCTCCATCGCCCCCAGTGGGGAAACCTTCCACGGCGCGGTGTTTCGCGGGTAATTGTCAACGTACCATTGCAGATTGTCGGTAAGTTTTCCGCGGTAATAGGCTTGCTCTGGGTGGTCTTCCGGCAGGGCATAGGCAGATTCCGAAATGGACCGTAGTGCCCAAGCCTGCGCGCGCATCTGTTCCGCGTGGATCAGGCCTTTTTCTCGTTCGCGGTAATCTGGATCAATGGCGAACAGGTTCCAGGCAGACCAGAAGACGACTTCGTCAAGGTAGAAACTGTCACCGGAAACAAGGTAGGGAATGAAGGCAAAGGAAGCCTGATGCGAAATGTCCGGTGACCACGGGCTTTCCCTATTCACGATAGGTGGTGGTGCATCTTTCGGGGCAGACTTTCCGTAAAGAAGGGCAAGTCCGGGATGCTTGTCCAGATTAACGGGTTGATCGGTAGAGGCGTCACGATAGTGAATGGGGATGCCTGCTGCTGCATCGGCATTGGCAAACATCGACGCCTCGGCCCTTTCATCCAGGGAAATCAAATAGAGCACGGTCCAGCGTGGCAAGGGGCCAATGTCGGCTCGTCCACCGGTGGTCGGGAAGTATGGTGTGATGAAGACGCCGCTCATCGGACCCAGGTTTCGCTTTGTCAGGTTGGCTTGTTCTTCCGCCAGAACGGACTCGGGAATCTGCAATGCAAGGTTGTAATTCCAGGTTGCTTTGCTTGCCAGGAAATAGGGCATGTTATGCCGTATCCGCGCCTGTGGCGCTTCCCCGCGAGTCCATAGCACTCTGTGCCAGCGTGAATGGTGGTAATGAGTAAACGGCTCCTGGCGCAGTAACGTTTGTTTGCCTTGGGTAATTGTCAGGTCATAGATGAGGTTGCCGGGGTTCGGTTCATATGCCCAGTTGTTCTCCAGGACCACGTCGCTTCGAACCCGCTGATTATTCTCGACGAAGCGAGTGTGAAGCCTGGCTGTTAGTTGAGGATGCTTCTTTGCCGAACCAATCTCCAGGAAGGGGGTAACTAGCGTGTATTCGCGAGCTACTGGTCCGATTAGCCGGGGCGTCCCTCTGCTCTTGATGATGCGTTCCAGCTCAATTCGAGGTGTCGCCTCAAATTGCTTGGGGGGCTGGAACTCTCGTTGGAGGACGGTACTGATCTTGGCTTTGCCGCTGTAGGTGATGGTTACGGTGAAGGCTGGCGCGTTCGGCAAGCGGGGCGTAATCCATAGCCTTTCAAAGCCACCACCTTCGCCTACCTTGTAGGCACGGAAAGCATTGCTGCGGCTATTGATCAGATCGCGAAACTTTTCCGCAATTTTGGTCAGCGTGGGGAATTGACCACCCGATTGTTCTGCGGTGATGACGTGTGTAAAGCGTTCTTCGGGTGCATTGCTCAACTGCAACGTTATTTGCTCGCCAGTTTCAAAGGGAATTCCTGAACTGCTAGCACTGCGATTGCCAAAAATGATTTGGCTTACCTGGGGCGAATAGATGGTTGCAGCGAGTCTGATATCGAGGCTTTCAGGAACTGGCGCAGCAGACGTACGCATTGACGCATTGCCGGATGCCTCTCGAAAAAGGTTGATGACCCGCTTTTCACCGGCAGCTAGGTTGTCTACTTGGGTGCTCAGTACGGCAAAGCGCAGCGATCCATCCTTGTGCCGTGATTCTTCGTCTTGTTGCAGGGGGACAGAACCGGTGTTGGAGCGAGCGGAAAGCCGGCTGCCTTTGGGTATGTCTCCCGCCTTGAAGGGTTGCCCGAAAGTTAGAGGAACGCTGGGTTGCGTCTTGTTGCCGGTGGAAATGACCTCAATGCAGGTGATTGCACCTTGGGCGCATTGAGGAGGCGCATTGTTGAAAGTTGCTTGTCGGACCGGTGGGACGGGGGCGTCGTCCACTTGTTTCGTATCCGCTCTACTTGATGGGCTAGTTTTCGCAGGTGGCGGGGGCGTGACTGACTGCACCTTTTGTGGTGGCGTGGCGGAGGGGGTAACGCCATCCTGGGTGGTTTGTTGCTCGGGCGCTGCGATCAGTTTTCCGTGTTCATCACGCTTAATATCACCAATGAGCGATGATGCCGGAGGGAGTTCTGCCAGACAGGTCGTGGCAAAAAACAAGGGCATCAAAACGCGCCACATTGAATTTTGCCTACGCACCTGGAAGCAGTCGGCTCACGTTCAGCGTCCGATGGCGAAATACTCGATGCCCATGCCGCGCACAAACTTCGGGTCGTAGAGATTGCGGCCGTCGAAGATCAGCGGCTGCTTGAGCTTTTGCTTGATGGTGTCGAAGTCCGGACTGCGGAATTCCTTCCATTCGGTGGCGATAAGCAGGGCATCGGCGCCGTCGAGGGCGCCCATCGGGTTCTCGGCATACGACAGGCGCGGCTCGGCGCCGTAGATGCGCTGCGTCTCATGCATGGCTACCGGGTCGTAGGCGGTCACCGTGGCGCCGGCGGCGAACAGGTCGTCGATCAGCTCGCGGCTCGGCGCTTCGCGCATGTCGTCGGTGTTCGGCTTGAAGGACAGGCCCCACAGCGCGAAATGCTTGCCCTGGAGGTCGCCGAAGCGC
>PHCU01000175.1 GCA_002842345.1 Betaproteobacteria bacterium HGW-Betaproteobacteria-12
TCGAACCCACGGTACCTTGCAGTACGCCTGATTTCGAATCAGGTACATTCGACCACTCTGCCACCTCTCCGAAGCGGGCCGCATAATAGCACAACAGATATCGGTGACAAAGAAACTATTACTGCTGATCGTGACGCTCATGCTTGCCGCCTGCGGCGACTGGCTGGCTGCGCCCCTGCCCTTCCCGACGCCGGCCCAGCACGATCTCGTGGTGCTCACCCGGCCCGGCCCTCTGACTCATACCGGCGACGAGATCGCCGGCATCAGCGGTCTGGAGCGCGATCTGGCCGAAGCCTTCGCGCTCGAGCTGGGGGTCGGCGTGCAGTTCAAGCTCGTCGATCCGGAAGACATGGAAGACAGCATCGTCACCGGCCGCTACCACCTGGCCGCGGCCTGGCTGTCACCCTTGGTCGACAGCACCATCGCCGCCACACCGCCGATCTTCATGACCCGCGACGTGCTGGCCCAGCACGACGCCTCGCTGCCGCTGACCGAAATCGAACAACTGGAGGGCAAGATCGTGCATGCCATGGCCGGCTCGCGCCAGGCCGCCAACCTGCGTCGACTGGCCGAACGCATCCCGCACATGACGGTGGTCGAGGTCGGCCAGGGGACCGTCATCGATCTGCTGGAAAAGCTCGGCGAACGGCAAGTCGACTACGTCATCATGGACAGCCACATGGAAGACCTGGCCAACCAGTTCGTCCCTAACCTGCGCACCTCGCTGCGCCTGAGCGACGAGCAGCCGATCGTCTGGCTGCTCGGCCCCCGGCCCAATGCCGAACTGGCTGCCCGGGCCAATGCCTTCATCGAACGCATCCAGCGCGACGGTACGCTGGCCCGATTGGAAGACCGCTATTTCGGCCATGTCCGCCGCCTTAAGCAGGTCGACGTCACCAAGTTCCTCGGCCAGATCGAAACCGAACTCCCCAAGCTGCGCCCGTACTTCCATTCGGCCGAGGCGGCGACCGGCATCGACTGGCGGCTGCTCGCCGCCGTCGCCTACCAGGAGTCGCACTGGGACGCGAACGCCACCAGCTACACCAATGTGCGCGGCATCATGATGCTCACCGAGGAAACCGCCGACCGTATGGGCGTCAGCAACCGCCTGGATCCGGCCCAAAGCATCATGGCCGGCGCCCGCTATATCAACCTGCTGCGTGAGATGTTGCCGGACGATGCCGGCGAACCGGACCGCACCTGGCTGGCGCTGGCCGCCTACAACATCGGCCCCGGCCACATGAACGGAGCGCGCACCATCGCCAAGCAACTGAAGGCCGACCCCAACGTCTGGTACGAGATGAAGCGCATCCTGCCGCTGCTGGCCAAGCCGCAGTATTACGAGCGCCTGAAAGCCGGCCGGGCGCGCGGCGGCGAAGCGGTGATCCTGGTCGAGAACATCCGCAGCTATTACGACATCCTGCTGCGCAACGAAGTGCCGCTGAATGGATTGCAGCCGAAGATGGAAGGCATGTTCGGCAGTGGTCGCGGGATGCCGGGGCTGAAGCTGCAACCCTGAGGTTTCGCTCATTCCCGCGGGTGCGGGAACGAGCGCTCAGCGCAGCGGCGTCAGCAGTTCCAGACCGCCCATGTAGCCACGCAGCGCGGCCGGGATGACGACGCTGCCATCGGCCTGCTGATTGTTTTCCAGAATCGCCACCAGCGTCCGGCCGACGGCCAGGCCGGAGCCGTTCAGCGTGTGGCACAGCTCCGGCTTGTTCTTGTCGTTGCGGAAGCGGGCCTGCATGCGGCGGGCCTGGAAGGCGGCGAAGTTGGAGCAGGAGGAAATCTCGCGGTAGGTGTCCTGGGCCGGCAGCCAGACTTCCAGATCGTAGGTCTTGGCGGCGGAGAAGCCCATGTCGCCGGAACACAGCGCGACGCGGCGGTACGGCAGGTCCAGCGCTTCGAGAATGGCTTCGGCGTGGCCGGTCAGTTCCTCGTGGGCGGCGGCGGACATATCGGGATGGACGATCTGCACCAATTCCACCTTGTCGAACTGGTGTTGGCGGATCATGCCGCGCACGTCGCGCCCGCCGGAGCCGGCTTCGGAGCGGAAGCACGGGGTATGGCAGACGAGCTTCAGGGGCAGCGCCTCGGCCGCCAGGATTTCGTCGCGGACGATGTTGGTCACCGGCACTTCGGCGGTCGGGATCAGGTACAGCGGATCCTGCTCGCCGCGCAGCACCTTGAACAGGTCTTCCTCGAACTTGGGCAGCTGGCCGGTGCCGAACAGGCTGGCGGCATTGACCAGGTAGGGCGTGTACACCTCGGTGTAGCCGTGCTTGTCGGTGTGCGTGTCGAGCATGAACTGGGCGAGCGCCCGGTGCAGGCGGGCGAGGCCGCCCTTCAGCAGCGAGAAGCGGGCGCCGGAAATCTTGGCGGCGGTGGCGAAATCGAGCTGGCCGAGGCCTTCGCCGATGTCGGTGTGGTCCTTGACGGCGAAGTCGAAAACCTTCGGCGTGCCCCAGCGCTTGATCTCGACATTGGCCGTCTCGTCGGCGCCGACCGGCACCGAGTCGTCCGGCACGTTGGGCAGCGTCGCCAGGATGGCGTTGAACTTCTCCAGCAGTTCGCCGAGGCGGACTTCCGAGGCCTTCAGCTCGTCGCCCAGCGCCCCGACCTGGGCCATCACTTCGGAAGCATCCTGGCCCTTGCCCTTCAACATGCCGATCTGCTTGGACAGGCTGTTGCGCTGCGCCTGCAGCTCCTGCGTGCGGGTCTGCAGCGTCTTGCGCTCGGCTTCCAGCGCCGAGAATTCACTGAAGTCGATCGGCTTGCCGCGCTTGGCGAGGCCCGCGGCGACGGCGTCGAGATTGGTCCGGAGTTGTTGGATGTCGAGCATGATGCACCTGCGGGTTTGGGAGCCCGCGATTATACGCGAGCCCCTGCCGGCAGCACCCGTTGGCCGGGCCGAATGCCCGCTCCGTGGCCGTCGACGCCACACCGAGCAGGCCTTCGCCTAGAATGGAGAACATATGACGGGCTCAAGCGTGCCCCGAGACAAAAACGGAGACAAACATGGGCATCAGCCGGCTCGTTACGACCATAAAAGCAATGGCCGGTCCTCGCCTCGAACGCAAGTTCTGGCAGCAATCGCGCTCGTACCAGGCGCTGCTGATCGGGCTGCTGGCCATTTACTGCCTGCTGACCAGTCCGGCGGCGCTGGCCGGCAGCCTGAGCAAGGCCGATATCGAGCGGCGCTTCGGCCCGCCCCTGCATGTCCAGGAAAAGCTGACCGAGATCCCCGCCTGGCCGCTGACCAGCGAGCTGGAGCCGGAAGGCGGCCCGGTCGGCTATGTCTTCGAATCCGTCGATCTGGCGCCCATTCCCGGCTTCGAGGGAACGCCGATGAATTTCCTGGTCTCGATCGACCGCAAGGGCAATTTCATCGATGTCGAACTGCTGCACCAGCACGAGCCGGTCTTTCTCGGCGGCCTGGGCGAAGCGCCGCTGCGCGAATTCGTCACCCAGTACGCCGGCCGCAACCTGAAGCAGCAATTCCTCATCGCGCTTGGCGCGGCGCGCAACCGCACCGGCCCTTCCAGCGATCAGAGCTTCCAGACGACGCTCGATGGCGTTTCCAAGGCCACCGCCTCGGTGCGTATCGTCAACCAGAGCGTGCTCGGCGCGGCGCTCGAAGTTGCCCGGACCAAACTCGGCTTTGCCCAGCGCAAGCAGCGCGGGCCTTCCGCCTACCCGCTGCCGGAGGTCCACGACCCGGTTTCCTTCGCCGAAATGCTGGACAACGGCATGATCGGCCGGCTGCGTCTGAGCAATGCGGAGGTGGAAAAGCTCTTTGCCGGCACCGACGGCGAGGGCGTGGACGATGAAGCGCTGGCCCGCCCCGACGACGTCTTCGTCGACCTCTACATCGCCTACCTCAACGCCCCGAGCATCGGCCGCGCCATCCTCGGCGAGGCGCAGTACAAGGCGGCCAGCGAGCGCAATTTCGACAACGACCACCTGTGGTGGATCGCCTCGGCCGGGCGCTATGCCATCGTCGACGACAACTTCGTTCCCGGCGCCCAGTCGCCCCGCCTGACCATGGCGCAGGATGGGCTCTTTCTCGAACTGCGCGACCAGGGCTTCGATCCGCAAGACATCGCCGGCCCGCCCCCGCTCAATGCCTCGCGCCTGTTCGGCGTCTATGCCGAGGCCGGTCTCGATCCGGCACGAACCCTCGATCTGGCGCTGACCATCACCCGCGCCAAGGGCATGATCCTGCCTACCCTGACGCACAAGCAGGTTACCCTGCACTACACCCCGCCCGCCCGGCTGTTCGCCTACCCGCCGGCCCCGACGCCGGAATGGCTGCTCGCCTGGCAGGCGCGCTGGGCGGATCTGGCCATCATGCTCGCCGCCCTGACCCTGCTCTGCGTCGTCCTCGTCCGGCCACGCTGGATCTCCGTCGATGCCCGCCGCCTGCGATTTTTCCGCCTGGCCTTCCTGGCCTGGACGCTGATCTATCTCGGCTGGTACGCCCAGGGGCAACTGTCCATCGTCCAGATCACCGGCGCCATCAAGTCGCTGCAGGCCGGCCAGGGCTTGTCGAGCTATCTCTACGACCCGATTTCCCTGCTGCTGATCGCCTTCACGCTGGTCAGCTTCGTCGTCTGGGGCCGCGGCACCTTCTGCGGCTGGCTATGCCCCTTCGGCGCCTTGCAGGAGTTCATCGGCCTGCTCGCCCGCCGCCTGCACCTGCCCCGCCTGCGCATCCCGCTCGACCTGGCCAAGAAGCTGGAATGGGGGCGTTACCTGGTGCTGGCCGTCGTCGTCGGTGCCGCCTTCTTCGTGCCCCGGCTGGGCGAGACGATCAATGAAGTCGAGCCGTTCAAGACGGCGATCACCGTCGCCTTCGACCGCACCTGGCCCTTCGTCGCCTACACCGTGGCCCTGCTGCTGGCCGGTGCGTTCTATTACAAGTTCTTCTGCCGTTTCATCTGCCCGCTCGGCGGCGCCATGTCGCTGGGCGGCCGGCTACGTCGCTTCGCCTGGCTGAGCCGCCGCCCCGAATGCGGCAAGCCCTGCCAGAGCTGCAAGGCCAAGTGCGCCTACGACGCCATCGAGCCGACCGGCGAAATCCGCTACGACGCCTGCTTCCAGTGCCTCGACTGCGTCGGCATCTACCACGACGACAAGCGCTGCCCGGTGCTGCTCTACGAGAAGAAGGGGCTGGTCCTCACGCCGAAGGGCGTGATGACCGCCGGCCCAGGCGCCTGAGCAGCGCCCAAAAACGCCGCAGCAGCCAGCCGGCCAACAGCAGAAACACCGCCAGCAAGACGAGAAACATTGCCGGTGCCGCCAGCATCGCCCACAGCCCGCCGAGCACCAGGCCCTCCTCGCCGAACGAGGCCAGCCAGTTGGAAAACGGTTCCGGCGAGGTGTTGATCGCCAGCCGACTGCCGGCCTTGGCGAAATGCGTGCCGGCGGTGATGGTGCCGCCGAGCAGCCCGGCCGCCAGCATCCAGGCCGGCTCGACATCGCCGAGCGCGAAGGCGGCGAGCAGCGCCCCGGCCGGAATGCGGATGAAGGTCTGGAAGCCGTCCCACAGCGAATCGAAGGCCGGCACCTTGTCGGCGACCAGCTCGGCCACGGTCATGGCCCCGGCGATGCCGATGACCAGCGGGTGGGTCAGCACCGACAGGGTTTCCGGCAGCTGCAGGTAGCCGAAATGCGCCAGCGCCCCGGCCAGGAACACCACCAGATACAGCCGCAGCCCGCTGGCCCAGGCGAGGCCGGCGGACAGGGCGATGGTCTGGATCAGGTCCACGCGCTGTTCACTTCAGGGAGACAGCCATACCGCAGTGTCCGACGGAAAATGGGTGACCAATCACTCAGCCGAGCGGCATCAAGCCATCACGCATGCGCATGCTTTTCCGGCTCGACGGATAGGCGAAGGCCTACCGTCTTCAAAACTGCGAGCAAGGTTTTCAGCGTCGGATTGCCTTTGGGGGACAAGGTGCGATAAAGGGTTTCCCGGCTGATACCAGCTTCTGCGGCGACCATGCCAAGACCACCGTAGGCTTCGGCCACGGTGCGCAACGCGAGCAAGCCAGCGGCCCGATCATCAGGGTTGTCGAGCGACTCCATTGCCGCTTTCAGATATTCCACGGCCAGTTCGCGGTCCGCCCGCAGTTCGGCAAGCTCCGCCTCATGGTGCGATACGGTACCTTTGATTTTGCTCATGCCTGCCTCCGTTTCCATTCAGCCCACAGTTCCTTGGCGCGCTTGATGTCTGCCGCCTGACTGCCTTTGTCGCCACCACACAGCAAGAGCACCACGGTTTTCCCATGTCGGCCGCAATACACACGATATCCAGCGCCCACATGCACGCGTAGCTCGCTAACCCCTTCTCCGACAGGCTCGCAGTCGCCGAAGTTTCCGGCCTGAACCTGGCGCAAGCGAACCCGGATGCGTGCCTGTGCCACCTTGTCGCGCAGGCCATTCAACCACTCCGAGAAAGGCTCCCGTCCGTCGTCGCGTTGGTAGCGGAGAAGTTCAATCACAATACACAGTGTAGCTTAGAAGCTACTAACAACGGTACGGACATCACTTCTTGCCGGCCTTGCGATCCAGCGCCCGCAGATGCTCCAGCTTTTCGCCGATCTTGCCTTCCAGCCCGCGCGGTGTCGGCTGGTACCAGCCGGGTTCGGGCAGGCCGTCGGGCAAATAGGTTTCGCCGGCGGCGTAGGCTTCCGGCTCGTCGTGGGCGTAGCGGTAGGCGTGGCCATAGCCGAGTTCCTTCATCAGCTTGGTCGGGGCGTTGCGCAGATGCACCGGCACCGGCCGCGAGCCGTCCTTGGCGACGAAGGCGCGGGCGGCGTTGTAGGCGTTGTAGCCGGCGTTCGACTTGGCGGCGACGGCGAGGTAGATGACCGCCTGGCCGAGCGCCAGTTCACCCTCGGGCGAGCCGAGGCGCTCGAAAGTCTGCGCCGCGTCGTTGGCGATCTGCATGGCGCGTGGGTCGGCCAGGCCGATGTCCTCCCAGGCCATGCGGATGATCCGGCGGGCCAGATAGCGCGGATCGGCGCCGCCGTCGAGCATGCGCGTCAGCCAGTACAGCGCGCCGTCCGGGTTGGAGCCACGCACCGACTTGTGCAGCGCCGAGATCTGGTCGTAGAAGGCATCGCCGCCCTTGTCGAAGCGGCGCAGGTTCTGCGCCACCGTCTGCTCGATGAATTCGCCGTCAACTTCGGTGAGACCGGCGGTGTGCGCCGCCGTGCGCACCTGTTCGAGCAGGTTGAGCAGGCGCCGGGCGTCGCCGTCGGCCAGGCCGACCAGGCGTTCACGGGCCGAATCGGCAAAGTGCAGGTCGGCCAGCGCCTGGGCGCAGGCGCGGTCGAACAGTTGCCCCATTTCGGCTTCGTCGAGCGACTTCAGCACATAGACCGAAGCCCTTGAGAGCAGCGCCGAATTGACCTCGAACGACGGGTTCTCGGTGGTCGCGCCGATGAAGGTCAGCAGGCCGGATTCGACGAAAGGCAGAAAGCCGTC
>PHCU01000176.1 GCA_002842345.1 Betaproteobacteria bacterium HGW-Betaproteobacteria-12
GACACCATGCTGCAGCTGTTCACGGCCTTCGTCATGGCCGGCATGGTCGCCGGCGCGGTGCCGGTCCTCGCCGCCGAGCGCCAGGCCTTCCGTGCCTATGCCTGGCCGATCATGCTGGCGGTGGTCGCCGGCGCCCTCGGCAGGGATGCGCTGCATGTCGCCATGGCGACCATGGCGCTGGTCTTCTCGGTGGCTGCCACGCGCAGCGCCGACTATCTCCACGAGACGCTCGACGACGCGCTGCGCCTCGAACACGAGAAGGATGGCCTGGTCGCCAAGCTGGAACAGGCGCGCGAAACCGCCGAACGCGCGAACCGTGCCAAGACCGAATTCCTCGCCAACATCAGCCATGAACTGCGCACCCCGCTGAACGGCGTCATCGGCCTGGCCGAAGTACTCCATCTCGACGAACTGACCCCGGGCCAGCGCGAGCTGCTGACCCCGCTGCGCCATTCGGCCGACGAGCTGCTGCACCTGATCAACAATCTGATCGAGTTGTCGGCCCTCGAAGCCGGACACATCCGCGCCGTGCATTCGCCCTTCCTCGCCGTCGACCTGGCGCCTGCGCTCTGCGCCCGCCATCGCTCGGCCGCCGCGGCACGCCAGTTGGCACTGCTCGAGGAAATCGACGCGCAGTTGCCGCCGGTGCTGATCGGCGACGTCGAACGCCTGCGGCAGATTTTCGACCACCTGATCGGCAACGCGATCAAGTTCACCGAGCACGGCAGCATCCGCGTCGCGCTGCGTGTCGTCGAATGTCGTGCCAGCCAGGTCACCGTCGAATGTGCGGTCAGCGACACCGGCCCCGGCATCTCGGCCGCCCAGATCACCCTGCTCGAAGGCTTGCTCGTTCAGGCGGACGGCAGCGTCGTCCGCCGCCATGGCGGCATCGGCGTCGGTCTGCCGATCGTCCGCCGGCTGGTCGAACTGCTCGGCGGCCAATTGCACATCGACAGCGAGATCGGGCAAGGCAGCCGCTTTTCCTTCACCCTGACCTTCGCCCTGCCGGCCGAGGAGGCGCTGGCGCTGCCGACCGAACCGCGCCTCGCCTACGGCCGATAGACCAGCTCGACCCGGCGCATGAAGACGCGACACTCGGCCGTCGCGCAACCGTTCCTTGCTTTCTCCTCGCCCGCCGGATAGCGCTGCATCTGGCGGGCCGGTACGCCCAGGCTGCGCAAGGCCTGAAATACCGCATCGACGCGGTTTTCGGCGATGGCCACATTGTAGGCAGGGCTGCCCAGATCATCCGTATGGCCGATCAGCACCAGCACCAGCTTGCCGTCGGCCTTCAGGCGCTGGGCATGGGGTAGCAGCTTGTGCCGCTCGGTGGGCTCGAACTGAGTGGCAGCGGAGCGGAAGAAGATGTTGTTGCCGTCATCGAGCCGCGGCAGAGTCACCGCCACCTCGGCCGGCACACTGGCCACCGGCGCGGCCGGCGGGGCGAGCGGCGGCCGCGATTCCGCCGGCGCGGCAGGTACCTCAACCTTGACCGGGGCCTTGCCGGCACACCCGGCGAGCAACAGGGCCAGCAAACACCACAGGTAACGACTAGACATCGCTATGGCGCTCCCCGCCATTCGCTCCCAGCATGTCGGCCAGCGGCGTGCCGGCAAAGGCGTCGACCTTGCCCGGCAAATGACGAATCAATTCATCAAGATTGATATGCAATGTTTTAAGCGCCACCTCCGGCAGGGCCGACAGGGCCTCCGGCAGGATGCCCTCGGCCGGCCCCGGCAAGGCCGCCAGGGCCGCCACGCCATTTTCTGCCAGCACCAGGCCGACGCGCCGCTGGTCGCGTGCATTGCGCTGCTTGAGCAGGCAACCCTGGGCCACCAGCTTGTCCACCAGCAGACTGCAGGTGGATTGATGAATGCCCATGCGGACGGCCAGATCGCCGATACCGATGGCCGGGCTGCGCTGCACTTCCTGCAGCACCCACATCTGCGAGCCAGACATGCCGCAGCGCTCCTCGACGAGTCGGAAATACTGGCGCAGGGAGCCGAAGATCAGGCGAAACTGCTGGAGAACTTCTAGGGCGAGCAGCGAGGAATGGTTTTCCGGGGTCGATTTCAAGGTTTTTCCTGAAGATGCGCTTGCACCAAGGCGAAGCGTCAATTATATTGCTTATCAATGTAGCCGCGAACAGCTTTGTTCCAAGGCACATTCCTTTTCGACGAGGATTGGGGGGGCCAGCCCCCCTTTTTTTATGATCAACTCGATCCAGCTTTTCGGCCTGATTCTGCTCGGCGGCCTGGCCGCCGGCGAAGTCGCGAGACGCCTGCTGTCCCTGCCGCGCACTACCGGCTACGTGCTGTTCGGCCTGCTCACCGGGCAAAGCGGCGCCAACTGGATCACCCCGCTGCACATCGAATCGGCGCAACTGTTCATCGATCTGGCGCTCGGCCTGATCCTCTTCGAACTCGGCTACCTGGTGCCCGGCGTCGACCGCAGCGAGGCCCGCCGCCGCCTGTTCGCCGGCCTCGCCGTCGCCTTTACCCCCGGCCTGCTGATGCTGGCCCTCTTTCTCCTGCTCGGTTTTCCCTTCGCTTCGGCACTGTTTGCCGCGACGCTCTGCATCGCCACCTCGGCGGCCATCACCATCGCCACCTGCAGCGACGTCGGCGCCCGCGGCGAGCGCAGCGGCCTGCTGTACACCATGGTGACCGCCAACGGCTGCGTCGCCTTCGCCGTGGTTGCCCTGCTCACCCCCTTTGTCGACGACACGGTCAGCGGCGGCATCTTCGCCCGCGCCGCCCTGGCCCTCGGCAGCATCCTCGTCTCGCTGGTGCTCGGTGCTGTTTGCGCCGGCATCGTCCTCGGCGGCGCCCGCCGGCTGGAACGGCAACCGGAACACCATCACCTGCTGATTCTCGGGGCCATCGTCTTCGGAGTCGGCACGGCGCTGTTCCTCGAGGTCTCGGTCTTCCTGCCAATGCTCATCTTCGGTTTCCTGGTCCGCGCCCTCGACCGCCGGCAGCGGGTGATCGGCATTCGCATCGCCAGCGATGCCCGGGTCTTTCTCGTCGTCACCTTCGTCCTCGCCGGTGCCGCACTGGACATCGCCCATCTCCTCCACTACTGGCCGGAAGCCTTGCTGATCGTCGCCGTCCGCGGTGCCGGCCAGCTGGCGGCGACCACCTTTGCCGCCCATCATCTCGGCCTGCCACGGCGCGATGGCCTGCTGCTCGCCGTCGGCCTGCAGCCGATGTCGAGCGTCGCCCTGGTCTTGCTGGTCAACACCCAGATGCTATATTCAGAACTGGACCCCAATCTGGTCGGCATGCTGCTGGCCACCATCCTGCTGATGCAACTGCTCGGCCCGTTCGCCACGCAGACCGCCATCAAGGGCTTTGGCGAAGCCACTCGCCTCAACGTCAGACGGGCCGACAGCGTCGCCGCCAGTCCGCAAGGAGGAGCACCGTCATGAGCAAACGTCCGCTGCGCATCGGCCTCTCGGCCCGCATCTACCACCCGCAGCCGGGAGCCACCGGCATCCAGTCCAAGTCGCTGCAGTATCTCGAGCAGTCGGTGGCCCACTGGGTCATGTCGCGCGAGGTGATGGTATTCATGATCCCCTCGGTCAGCGGCGACGGCATGGTGCATCGCAGCAGCATCCGCCTCTCCGACTATCCGCAGTATCTCGATGGCCTGGTGCTGCAGGGCGGCGCCGACATCAGCCCGCAATCCTACGGCGAGCAACCGGCCCATCCCGACTGGGCCGGCGACCGCCTGCGCGATGCCTACGAGATGGAACTGCTGCACGAGTTCATGGAAGCCGGCAAGCCGGTGCTCGGCATCTGCCGCGGCCTCCAGCTGATCAATGTGGCGATGGGTGGAACCCTCTATCAGGATATCGAGTCCCAGTACGAGACACCGGCTGTCCATCTGCATGCCGATTACGACCGCCACGCCCACCTGATTTCCTGGGAAAGCGGGTCCGGGATGGCCAAGCTTTATCCGGAACGCACGGAGGGTGGCGTCATCTCGATCCACCACCAGGCCATCCGCGCCTTGGGGCGTGGCCTGCAGGTCGAGGCCCGCAGCAGCCAGGACGGGCTGATCGAGGCGATCCGCCTGGAAGGCCGGCCGTATGTGCTGGGCTTGCAATGGCATCCGGAGTTTCACCCGCCGGGCAGTCCCGACTTGCTCGACTGCACGCCGATTCTCGACGAATTCCTCGGCGCCGCCCGCGGCCGCCGCTGGTAGAACCGATCGGCGCCCGCCAAGAAGGCGCCACTTCTTCAACCCCAACGGATCGCCGGAGGGCGATCCCGACATTCGAGGTGGCTATCGAGTTACCGCTATTTGCAATTTGCAGCACAGGGAGCAGAAGCATGATGAAAGTTGGACTGATAGGCTATGGCAAGGCGGGCGCAGCAGTCGCCCGGGTAATCGACGCCGACGAGCGTTTCGAGTTGCGCTGGATCGCCCGACGCACCACCGACCCGACCGACACCGGCCACCCGGTGACCCGTCTGGCGGCGGATTCCTTTCCCGCCTGGCTGGACCGCCACCCGGTCGATGCAGTGATTGACTTTTCCGACGCCAGCGCCGTCCATATATATGGCGAGGCGATCCGCCGACGCGGCATTACGCTGGTCAGCGCCATTTCCGCCTATCCCAAGGAAACGCTGGCCTACATCCGCGATCTCGGCCGCGACATCCGCGTGATGTCGTCGCCCAACATCACGCTGGGCATCAATTTCCTGATGTTCGCCGCCCGCATGCTGCGTCGCATCGCGCCGTTCGCCGACGTCGAGATCGTCGAGCAGCATTTCCGCGACAAACCGGAAATCTCCGGCACGGCGCGCAAGATCGCCGAGAAGTTGGAAGTCGACAACGAGCGCATTACCTCGTTGCGCCTGGGCGGCATCGTCGGCCACCACGAAGTCATCTTCGGCTTTCCCTACCAGACCGTGCGGCTGGTTCACGACTCGATCCGCCGCGAGGCCTTCGGTACCGGCGCCGCTTTCGCCCTGCACGAACTGGCGAAGTACCCGCCCGGCTTCTATACCTACGACGACCTGCTGCTCAACCTGATCCGCCAGGATCTGGCGGTCGGCAGCGCCCAGCCCGCCCATGCCTGAAGCCCTGACCGGCCTGCCACGCGCCATCTGGGAGTGGCTGCTCGACCGGCTGTTCTTCCTGCCGCCCTTCCCCGAGCAGATCGATTCGCTGGCCCTGTTCAGCCTGCTGCTGGTGGTCGGCCTGCTGATCGGCGAATGGCTGCACGGCCACGCCGGCTGGCCGAAGGTGATCGGCTACGTGCTGGCCGGGACCATTTTTGGCCCCTCGCTGCTCGGCTGGATCAGCATCGAGGCGCTGGCCCAGGCGCGGCCGGTGGCCGATGCGGCGCTCGGCCTGCTGATGATGGAAGTCGGCCGCCGGCTCGACCTCGGCTGGATCCTGCGCAACCGCGACCTGCTGCGCAGCACGCTCGCCGACATCGGCCTGACCTTTCTGCTGATCTTCCTCTTCGCCTTCTACGCCGTCGGACTGTCGCCCGCCTGGTCGGCCGCCACCGCCGCCGTCACCATGGCCTCGGCGCCGGCCGTGGTGCTGCTCGCCATCGAGGAATCGAAGGCCCAGGGCCAGGTCACCGAGCGCATTATCCTGCACACGGCGATTGCCGCCGCCGCCTCCTTCGTCGCCTTCACCATCGTCCTCGGCATCGTCCATGCCGAGCACAGCGAGAACTGGCTCAACGCCATCATCCATCCGCTCTGGGTGGCCGCCGGCGCGCTGCTCGTCGCCGGCCTGGCCGCCAGTCTGGCCCTGGCCATCGCCCACCTGCTGCCGAAGGGCTCGCTGGCCCAGGTCTTCGTCCTCGTCGCCTCGGCCCTGCTCGCCGTCGGCGTCGCCCGCATGCTGGCCGTGCCGGTATTCCTGACGCTGTTCCTGATGGGCCTCGTGCTGGCCGTCCGCGACACCCGCCAGTCGCTGCGCTATACGGCCCTGCCGGAAGGTCACTGGCTGCTGGCCATCATTCTCTTCGTCGTCGTCGGCGCCTCGCTGCCCTGGGCCTCGTTTACCTGGCAGACCGGGTTGCAGGCGCTCGGCCTGCTGGCCGTGCGCGCCACCGCCAAGATGGCGGCGCTGGCCCTGACCGGCGGCAGCCTGCCACGCAACAAACGCCTGCTGGTCGGCATCGGCATCCAGCCGCTGTCGGCCACGGCGGTATTCATGGCTTACGAACTGGCGGCGCTCTATCCGGAAATCGGCATGTCGGCGCTGGCCCTGCCGCTGTTCGCCGCCGCCATCATGGAACTCGCCGGCCCGGCCCTGTGCCGCCTGGCCCTGCGCCGTTCGGGCGAATGTGCCGACGACAGCCAAGGCAAAGGAGGCATCGCATGATCAAACCCCTGGGCGAATTCACCCACAGCGCTGCCCTGACCCTGGGCGTCGAACTCGAACTGCAGCTGGTTTCGCGACGCGATTTCGACCTCACCCGGGCGGCTACCGACCTGCTCGGCAGCCTCGACTACGACGGTCGCTTCGGCGAGATCAAGCTGGAAATCACCGAAAGCATGATCGAGGTCAGCACCCAGCCGCAGGCCACGGTCAACGGCATCGGCAGCGACCTGGCCGGCCTGCGCGATACCCTGCGCGTCCACGCAGAACTTAACAACATCGGCATCTGCGGCGGCGGTACCCACCCCTTCCACAGTTGGCCGGAGCGGCGCATCTGTCCCGGCGAGCGCTTCGACGAGCTGTACCAGCGCTACGGCTACCTGGCCAAGCAATTCACCGTCTTCGGTCAGCATATCCATGTCGGCTGCACTTCGGCCGACGACGCCATCTGGCTGACCCAGGCGCTCGGCGTTTACGTACCGGCCTTCATCGCCCTGTCCGCCTCGTCGCCCTACGTGGACGGTGTGGACACGTTGTTCCAGTCGGCCCGCCTCAACGCCGTCTCGGCCTTCCCGCTCAGCGGTCAGTGTCCACCGCTGGCCAGCTGGGCCGATTTCGTCCGTCACTTCGAGTTCCTGCAGGCCTGCGGCATCGCTGGCAGCATCAAGGATCTGTACTGGGACGTGCGGCCGAAGCCGGAATACGGCACCGTCGAGATCCGCGTCTTCGATACACCGCTGTCCGTCGAGCAGGCCACTTCGCTGGCGGCGCTGGCCCAGTCGCTGGCGCGCTGGCTGCTGCGGACGCGGCCGGAACTGCATACCGGGCGCCAGGCCCATGTCGCCCGCTTCAACAAGTTCCAGGCCTGCCGCTACGGCATGGCAGCGCAAATTTCCGACCCGGTGGCCATGGGCTGCCGGCCGCTCGGCGAGAGTACGGTCGAGCTGCTCGACACGCTGGCCGGGGATGCCCGCGAACTCGGCTGCGACCATTGGCTCGAGCCCCTGTACAACGTCGTCGCCAGCGGCGGCGATGCCGCCTGGCTGCGCGAGCGGCAGGGCCATTACGGTAATCTGAACGATGTGGTGCGCGAGACCAGCGATCGGCTGCTCGTCGGCGCCCCCGACAAACCCAGGGTCGAGCCGCAGGCGCACGGCAAACAGCGGATCGGCAACTGGATCGACCACGGCAACTGGCTGGCCGGGGAAAACCTGCGCCTGACGCTGGTCGCCGGCGATACCTTCATGCCTTCGCTGCGCCTGGCCCCGGCCGCCAAACCGGTGCCGCTGCGCACTGCCGGCCGGCCCTTCGATGTCGACAAGATCAAGCTCAACGATCCGCTCGACGGCAGTGCGCGCAACCTCGGCTTCCTGCTCGACAGCCGCCTGCAGGCCGATGGACTGCTCGTGCTGCAGAATGGCCGGGTGGTCGCCGAGCGCTACCGCAACGGCCTGCGCGCCGAAGATCAACGTCTGCTGCTGCAGGCCAACCGGCCGCTGCTCAACTTGCTCGGCGCCATCGCCCTGGCCCAGGGCAAAGTGGCCGCCGACCGTTCGCTGCTGCGCTACCTGCCCAGCCTGAGCAATCAGGGCGGTTTGCGCCGCCTTTCGGTCCAGCGCCTGCTCGACAACGACAGTGCGACCAACTGGAGCAACGAGGAACTCGCCAGTTGGCGGGAAGCCGCTGGCTGGACCAAGAGCGGCCGCATCCCGGACATCCGGGCGTGGCTGAGCGCTGACGGCCGCTGGGACAAGCCTTTCGAGGAACGCCAGACCACCGCCCTGCCGGCCGGCCCGGACGATGACCTGCTCGCCTGGCTGCTCGCCGAGAGCTCCAAGCAGCCGTTGTCGCAGCTGTTCTGCGAGCAGTTGCTCAGCCGCACAAACCCCGAACACCCGGTACGCTGGATGACCGACAGCCAAGGCATCGAACTGGCCGGCGGCCTGGCCCTGTCGCTGCGCGATTTCGGCCGCCTCGGCCAGTTGCTGCTCGAGGCCCGCTCCAGCCGCAGCCGCGGCCGCATTCCCGGCTGGTTCATCGAGACGCTGACCGCCTCTGCCGGTATCCGCTCCGGCCAGATTCCCGGCCTGGCGCGCGGCAGCGAGCGGCGCTACGGATTCATCCACCTCGGCGGCGAGCCGAACCGGGTGGCCCTGGTCGGCGCCCACGGCAGCAGCCTGTACATCGACTTCGATCGCCGGCTGGTGATCGCGCTGTACGCCAGCCACCCGGCGCTCGAATCGCCGGGACAACTGGCGACGCTGGAACAGCTCTGGAATTCGCTGGCGCGGGCCGCCGCGCCGCAGCGCTGAGGCCCGTCGGCATCGTTCCCGCGCTGGTGGGAGTTCAGGAAGCGCTCATCGCCGGGTGCTCTCCTCGGCCACAATGCGCCAGCCATCCTTTTCCAGCGCCAGCAACAGCGACTTCGCACTCCCCATTTCCACGAACTGGTCGGCCCGGTAGTCCTGAACGAAATTGACCCGCACGCGATCCGCCACCTCGGCCTGTATCTCGATGTCGCGCAGCTCCAGCTGGATCGCCCGTTTGTCCGCAATCCGCTGCTGCCGGAGCCTGGCCCAGTCGTCACGGCTGATGCCATTGGCCGGCTGGAAGCCTTCGCCATAGGCCGCCAGATAGCCGGCCACATCTTTGCTCCGCCAGGCCTTGGCCCACTGCTCGATGGCCGCCAGCACGGCCTCTTCCCTGGCTGCCTGGACATCTGCAAGCGCCTCGGCGCTAGCAGCCTGTCGGATTGAGTAAGCCATCGGCGCTCTTCTGGAAGCACCGTTTTGCAGGATCGAGGTAGCTGAATTTCCAGGGGACGAATTGGCTGGCGGGGGTTCAGCC
>PHCU01000177.1 GCA_002842345.1 Betaproteobacteria bacterium HGW-Betaproteobacteria-12
GGACGCCTGCAGAACATAGAAAGGATTAACCATGCGTCACCGCAATGGACTTCGCAAACTGAACCGCACCAGCAGCCATCGCCTGGCGATGCTGCGCAATATGACCGTTTCCCTGCTCAAGCACGAGGCCATCAAGACCACGTTGCCGAAGGCCAAGGAACTGCGCCGTGTCGTCGAGCCGATGATCACGCTGGGCAAGACTCCGACCCTGGCCAACAAGCGTCTGGCTTTCGACCGTCTGCGCGACCGCGACATCGTGGTCAAGCTGTTCGCCGAAATCGGACCGCGCTACGCTACCCGTCCGGGCGGCTACCTGCGCATCCTGAAGTGTGGCTTCCGTGTTGGCGACAACGCGCCGATGGCCTTCGTCGAACTGCTCGATCGTCCGGAACCGACGGAAGCTGTTGAAGTCGAAGAGGCCGCCGAGTAAACCGGTAGCGCCAGCAATACCAAAAAGGCCGGGTTCTTCCCGGCTTTTTTTCGTTCTCCGACCCGGACTCGGCGTTTCCCTTACGGACAGTCAATCAGCATCAGCGAGATGTCATCGGCGGCAATGCTACCGCTCAAGTGTTGGGCGAGCGCCGCCTCGATCTGTTCAAAGCGCGCTGCCGGCGAAGTGTTGGCGGCCGCTGCCGTCAGACCGCCGATGCCAAACTGCTGTCCATCCTTGCTGCTGGCTTCGAGTAGGCCGTCGGAGCAGAGCACCAGCTGGCTCTCGGGATCCCAGCTTACGGCCGCCGGTCGACAGTCGATCTCGCTACTGTGCAGGATGCCGAGCGGTAGATTGGTCGAGGCAAAGCTGCGCTGAAGGCGGCCCCAGCGGTCAAACAGCAAGGCTTCCGGTGTGCCGCCGACCCAGATTTCACCGCGTCGGCTGGTTTCGTCGAGACAGAGCAGGGTGGCGGCGACGAAGCGGCCAACCGGCATCGACTCCTTCAGTTGCTGGTTCAGCTCGTCGATGATTTCGCCCACCAGCGAGTCGAGCTTCGACATCCGGTAGAACAGTGCCAGTACCGGCAATACGCTGATCGCGGCGGTCAGGCCGTGGCCGGTGGCATCGGCGAGCAAGGCATAGAAACGGCCACTGGGCGAGCGGGCGGCGGCGACGATATCACCGCTGAAGCTTTCCGCCGGAATCACCTTGTAGTGGAGCCGCGGGTCATTCAGGCCGGCACGGTGCAACTGCTTTTCCATCAGGCGGACTGCCAGTTGCTGTTCGTTCTGCGTCTGGTCGTAGTAAGTCTGCAGCAGTCGTGCGTTCTCACGCAGTTTTTGTTCGGCGGCTTTTTGCTGAGAAATGTCGCGGATGACGCCGATGAACGTACGCTGGTTGTCGAGCGTCGTTTCGGTGACGCCGAGCGTCGCCGGAAAGCGCTGGCCGCTGCGGTGCAGCGCGACGACCTCGCGGTTGGCGCCGATGATCGCCCCGCCGTTGCCGGACAGATAGCGCTCAAGAAAGGAATCGTGCGCGCTCTGCTGGGGTTCGGGCATCAGCATGCTGACGTTCTGGCCGATCAGTTCGCCGGTCAGCCAGCCGAAGATGCGTTCGCTGGCGCGATTGACCGAAATGATCGTGCCGTGCTCGTCGATGGTGACAATGGCGTCGAGGACGTTGTCGGAGATCGCCTTGATGCGGTCGAGGGCGTCGACGGAAGCTTGCTGCAAGGCGAGCGAGCGCTGCATCGAGCGTAGTTTGGCCTCAAGCACGACGAAGTTGATGGGCTTGGTGAGGTAGTCGTCGGCGCCGGCATCCAGTCCTTCGACCAGATTTTCGTCGCGATTCAGCGCCGACAGGAAAATCACCGGCGTCCATCGTTCCTGGCTCATCGCCTTGATCCGGCGCGCCGCCTCGAAGCCATCCATGACCGGCATCATGATGTCGAGCAGGATCAGGTCGGGATGCTCGGCTGCGAAGTGGCGTACCGCTTCGGCGCCATTCTCGGCCAGAATCACCTCATGTCCCAGTTTCTTCAGGAAGACCTGAAGGATGTGCAGGTTGGTGCGATTGTCATCGACGGCCAGGACCTTCATCTTGCTGCTGGCGGCTATCATGAGCGCTGGGCTCCGGCGGGCAGAGGGCCGGCGATGGCGGCGACAGCGACATTGCCGACGCCCTCGTAGCGAATGCTGGAAAAGCTCAGCATCCGGGCCAGCGCGATGCCGCGGCCGTTGGGGTCGCAGGCGCGCTGCGGATTCATCTCGAGATAATCGTGCCAGTCGAAGCCACGGCCTTCATCGGCGACGCGCAGCATGATCTGGCCGGCATCGCGCTGGAAGGAAATACGCAGGCGTTTGCCGAGGTTCTCGGGCAGGCCGGCGCGCCGGTCGATTTCCTCCCGCCAGCTGTCGGCGAATTTGAGCCTTGTTTTCTCGGCATAACTGATGCCGAGGTTGCCATGCTCGATGCCGTTGATCAGCAATTCGGAAATGCCGACGACCGCCTTGTCCGGATCCGGGCAGGCCTGGGCGAGGAAGGAGGCGAGCTGGCCGGCCTCGTCAATGGTGCGGATGGTGAAGTTGCCGGCATCGAGAAAATGCAGGGCATCGATATGCCGGTCCAACTGCCGGCGTAGCGCGTGGCGCGTCTCGGCATCGGCCAGCGCGGCATGGACGATGGCCAGCAGTTCGTCGCGTCGGTAGGGCTTGGTCAGGTAGTAGTAGGCACCGGCCTCGAGGCCTTCGCGGATTTGCTCGGCCGAGTTGGCGGCAGTTTGCATGATGACCGGGATGCCGGCGAGTTGCGGCTCGCGTTTGATGCGCCGCAGTAATTCGATGCCGTCGACGCCAGGCATCATGCGGTCGAGGACGATCAGCTGATAGGCGTTGGCCGGGTCCTGCAGCCGCTGCCAGGCGCTTTCCCCGTCGCCGGCGGTGTCGGGCGCGACGGATGTTTCACCGGCGAAATACTCGAGCAGGATTTCCAGGTTGAGCACTTGATCGTCGATGACGAGAATACGGGCATCAATCATTTGCTTCCGCCGTTCCCCCGGCCTGCCTGTGTTGAAAAACGGCAGGCCGATGGCCGCCGCACAGCCCTCGCGAGCGCTGGCCATCCTATCACGCCGCCGGTGGGGCCTGATAGGCAGGCCTACGGGGCGGTATCGACATTTCCCTCTTCCTGCTGCTGCAGGCGCCACATGCGCGCGTACTGACCGTCACGGGCCAGTAGTTCGCCGTGGTTGCCGCGCTCGACGATGCGGCCATCGTTCATGACCAGGATTTCGTCGGCGTTCATTACCGTCGACAAGCGGTGGGCGATGACCAGGGTCGTGTGCCCAATGGCGACCCGCTCCAGTTGGGCCTGGATGGCACGCTCGGTGGCTGAATCGAGCGCCGAAGTGGCTTCGTCGAAAATCAGGATCGGCGGGTTCTTGAGCAAGGTCCGGGCAATGGCCACCCGCTGCTTTTCCCCGCCCGACAGTTTCAGGCCGCGCTCGCCGACGCGCGTCTCATATTTCTGCGGCAAGGACTCGATGAAGTCGTGCAACTGGGCGCTACGGGCGGCGGCGAACACTTCGTCGCGGCTGGCCTCGGGGCGACCGTACTGGATGTTGTAGAAGATGCTGTCGTTGAACAGCACCGTGTCCTGCGGGACGATGCCGATGGCGGCGCGCAGGCTGCTCTGTTTCAGGCTGCGCAGGTCGTGGCCGCTAATCCGGATGGCGCCGCCGGTGACATCGTAGAAGCGGTAGAGCAGGCGCGACAGGGTGGACTTGCCGGCCCCGGAGTGGCCGACGACCGCCA
Organism: Betaproteobacteria bacterium HGW-Betaproteobacteria-12; assembly: GCA_002842345.1. Lineage (GTDB taxonomy): Bacteria > Pseudomonadota > Gammaproteobacteria > Burkholderiales > Rhodocyclaceae > Azonexus. The sequence continues at coordinate 3,745 of PHCU01000177.1, forward strand.
GCGTGCGTCCGGTGCCGATGGTGAAGCTGACCTGCCGGAGGATCTGCCGGTCTGGCTCGTAGGCGAAGTCGACAGCGGTGAATTCGACGTTCAGCGGGCCGGCGGGCAGTTCGTGGGCATCCGGGGCATCGGCGATCTCGCGGTTCTCCTTGAGCAGGTTGAACATGCGTTCGATGTCGGTGAGCGCCTGGCGGATTTCGCGATAGACGATTCCGAGGAAATTGAGCGGCATGTACAGCTGAATCAGGAAGGCGTTGACCAGCACCAGGTCGCCAATGGTCATCCGGCCATCGACGACGCCGTCGGCGGCGCGCCACATCATTGCCGTGACACCGAGGGCGATGATCGCCTGCTGGCCGAGATTGAGCATGGCCAGGGTGGTCTGGCTGCGCGTCGCCGCCTCTTCCCACTTGATCATCTGTTCGTCGTAGCGCCGGGTTTCCCAGGCTTCGTTGTTGAAATATTTGACCGTCTCGTAATTGAGCAGGCTGTCGACCGCCCGCGTGTTGGCTGCCGAGTCGCTTTCGTTGACCTGGCGGCGGATATCGATGCGCCAGTTGCTGACCTTGACGGTGAACACGATGTAGGCGAGCAGCGAAGCCAGCGTGATCAGCACGAAACCGATGTCGTATTTGACGAACAGGATGCCGAGCACCAGGCCGATCTCGACCAGGGTCGGCAGGATCGAGTACAGCGTGTAGGAAATCAGGCTGGAGATCGAGCGGCTGCCCCTTTCGATATCGCGCGAGACGCCGCCGGTCTGGCGTTCGAGATGAAAGCGCAGGCTCAGCGCGTGCAGGTGGCCGAAGACTTCCAGCGCCACCTGGCGCACGGCGCGCTGGGTGACCCGGGCGAACAGCATTTCGCGCAGTTCGGTAAACAGCGAGGAGGAAAAACGCAGCGCACCGTACAGCGCCAGCAGCAGGGCCGGTAGCGCCAGCACCTGCTGGCCCGGTGTCAGGCCGTCGATCATCTCCTTGAAAATCAGCGGCACGCCGACATTGGCCACCTTGGCGCCGACCAGACAGGCGAGGGCGAGCAGCACCCGCAGGCGGTAGCGCCAGAGATAGGGGAACAGCGTCCGCAGGGTCAGCCAGACATGCGATTCGGCAAGCGGTTGTCCGGCGGGAGGTTTGGGTAGGGCGGAGGCGCGGCGCATGGGAGGCAGGCGGAATGGCAGTCCGCCAGTATATGAAAAGCCGCCGCTTTCCGGGAAAATCCGCTTTTATTTGCCCAATGGAAACCATCATGGCCGATGCCCGCTGTACGCTCCCCGAACGCCACTCCACGCTGCGCCTGGTACCGATGCCGGCCGACCTGAACCAGAACGGCGATGTCTTCGGCGGCTGGGTCATGGCCCAGGTCGACGTCGCCGGCGCCATTCCCGCCATGCGCCGGGCCCGCGGCCGGGTGGCCACGGTCTCGGTCAACTCCTTCCTGTTCAAGCAGCGGATCTCGGTCGGCGACATCGTCAGCCTCTATGCCGAAATCGTCAAAGTCGGCCGCACTTCGATCACCGTCAAGGTCGAGGTTTATGCCGAACGAAACTATGCCGATCCGATCATCGTCAAGGTGACGGAAGCCGAGCTGACTTACGTGGCAATCGACGCCAACGGCAACAAACGCCAGGTTCCGGCCGAAACCGGCGGCGAAATGGAATAGAATCGGCCGGTTATTCAATCCGTACGCCTTCGAGGGAACGAAGCAATGAACACTATGACGCTGCGCGCGCTACCGGCCATCCTGCTGGCCGTCTTTTCCGGCGCCGCATCCGCTGCCGCATTTCAGAACTGGGAGCAGAATGCCGCGGGCCTGGGCAATGCCCACGCCGGCTCGGCAGCAGTCGCCGATAACGCGGCGAGCCTGTTTTTCAACCCGGCCGGCATGACCCGGCTGGACGGCGTGCAGTTTTCTGCCGGCATAACCGGCGCGCGGCCGCAGGTCGAATTCGACAATGGCGGCTCGGCCGGAGCGGCACTTGGCGCCGGTAACGGCGGCGATGCCGGGCGCTGGCTGGCGGTGCCGAATGCCTCCGTGAGCTGGCGCGTGAATCCGGATCTGGCGATCGGCCTCGGCCTCACTTCGCCCTTTGCCCTCGACCTCGAGTACGAGAACCGCAACTGGCTGGGGCGAGTGCACGCGCAGCAAGGCGAAATCCGCACGCGCAATGTCAATCCGGCGCTCGCCTATCGCGTCAGCGAGCGTGTTTCCATCGGTTTGGGCGTGAATTACCAGAGCCTCGATGTTGACCTGGCCAACGCCACCTCCCGACTTGAAGGTGACGACGGCAGTTGGGGCTGGAATGCCGGCGCCTTGTTCACCTTGTCGCCGGCCATGCGTGTCGGCATTTCCTATCGCTCGGCGATCAAGCACGAACTCGAAGGCACGGCCAATGGCCAGGCGGCACGCGCCGACATCAAGCTGCCCGATACCGCCATCCTGTCCGTCTGGCAGCAGGTGTCGGACCGCTGGGAAGCCATGGGCGACCTCTCCTACACGCGCTGGAACACGCTCAAGCGTCTGTCTTTCGTCGATCGCAACAGCGGCGCGCTGCTGGCCAACGAGCCTTTCAGCTATGGCAACTCCTGGCGCTTCGCCTGGGGCGCCGCCTACCGGCTCAGCGATGCCTTCAAACTGAAGTTCGGCCTCGCCTACGAGCGCAGCCCGGTCGGCAACCGCGGCCGGACGGCCTACGTTCCGGATAGCGACAGCCTGCGCCTGTCGGTCGGCGGCCAGTGGCAGGCCGGCCGCTATGGCCGGGTGGATGTCGGCTACGCCTATCTGTTGATGAAGGATGCGAAGATCGCCCAGAACCGCGTCGTCGGCGGTTTGGCGAATACGCTGCGCGGCGAGTACGAGGCCGGCATGCATACCGTCGGCGTCCAGTATTCGGTTGGCTTCTAGGTTCGGACTATGGATCTCGGCGGCCTGACGATCGGCATGCGCGAAGGCGTGATCGTCCTGATCACGCTGGTCGTAGCCTATATCGTCGTCGTCCTGGTGCGCATGCTCGGCCTGCGTCGGCGCCAGGCGGCCGTCGGGCAGCCGGGCGTGACGCCGCTCGTAGCGGAGCCGCCGCCAGCCAGCGAACCGCCGGCGGACGAGCCGGAGCGCGAAAGCCGGCCGCCCGCCCCCGAGATCCGGGATGCACGGGCCAGCCAGCGGACCGAAGAATTCGAGCGGCAGCGCCTGGAGCAGGAAGTTTTCCAGTTGCGCGATGAAGTCGATACCCTGCGCGGCGAACTGGCCGCACTGCGCCAGGACATGTTGCAGGAGCTGGCCCACCTGCAGGCCGCCCAGGCGGTTTCGCCGATCTATGGCGACGCCATGCAGATGGCAGCGGCCGGCTACGATCCGGCGGTCATTGCCGAACGCTGCGGCATCGCCCGGGCCGAGGCGGAACTGGTCGTGGCGCTGGCCAAAAGTCAGGAGCGGTGAGGGAAGTCATGGTGGACAAAGCCGAAACAACGGCCGGCGAAGATCCGGCGACCGATCTGCGCGGGACGCTGGTTCGCCGGCTGGCGGTCGCCGCCTTGCTGGTCGCCATCCTGCTCGGTGTCCTGGCCTTCTTCGATCACCTGGCGACGCCGCCCGAGGAGCCGGAAGCCCAGGTATTCACCCAGGCCGTGCCGGTGGCGCCGCGCAAGGAAGTGTCGCAGCCGGTCAAACCGGC